>JBIQIB010000252.1:0-1924 GCA_044508265.1 Acidobacteriota bacterium | reverse complement strand
ATCATGCTCATCGACGTCGTGTTCTCGCTCGACTCGGTGATCACCGCCGTCGGCATGGCCCAGCACCTCGAGGTGATGATCGCCGCCGTGCTGATGGCCGCCGTCGTGATGCTCGCCTTCGCCGGGCCCATCAGCGACTTCGTCGCCAAGCACCCGACGATGAAGATGCTCGCGCTGTCGTTCCTGATCCTGATCGGCGTCCTGCTCGTGGCCGAGGCGTTCGACCAGCACATCGATCGCGGCTACATCTACTTCGCGATGGCGTTCGCCCTGGTCGTCGAGCTGATGAACATGCGGGTGCGCGCGAAAGCCGCGCCCGTTGAACTTCGGCATTCGCAGCTGCCGCAGGACCACGCGTAGTCAGCCTGTGATTTCCTCGGAGGTCGACACCGCGAACTTGCGGTAGTCGGAGTAGTACGTCGTCGCCTCGATGTCGAACTTCCGGAACACCAGCGACCGGCCGGCCGACCTGAACGTCGCCTCGGCCGGGAGCCAGATCTCGCCGTTCACGCGGACGCGGCGGAACATGAGCGTGCTGCCGGCGTCGAGGCGCGCGAGCAGCCCGAAGCCGAGGGTCAGGTCCCTGGTCACCGTCATCTCGACGCGGACGATCTGCCGGTCGGCCTCGTCGATCCAGACGTACCCGTGCATGTGCTCGAGGTACTTGCCGGCCTTCGACCGGGTCTTCGTCCCCGGCCGAGGCGTCAGCGAGACGAGCAGCGTCGGACGGCCGTCCCTGATCTCGCGGCGCACCACGGCCATCTCGTACACGCGGAAAACGTCGTCGACGGCTTCCTGCTCTTCCCGAAGCTCGCGGGCGCGCTTCTCCAGGCGCTTGCGCCGCTCGTCCGGCGCCTCGGCGGCGCGCTGCGCGGCGCGGTCGAGCACGTGCTGGCGGTGCTCGGCGTCGCGGCGGGCGAGTTCCTCCGGCGGCAGCGGCTGCCCGTCCACGGCGATCAGCCGCTTGTACGTCTCGCCAGGTTCCGTCGAGGGGTACACCTCGAACTCGCGCCAGGGGCCGAGGTGTACCTTGCCCAGCTTGCTCACCTTCACGTCGCGACGCCGCTCCCGGTAGGTGTACTGCCGCAGGAGCGCGGCATCGGGCTGCAGCTTCGCCCTGACGTCACGCTGCAGCGCCGCGATGTCCGGCAGGGGACGTTCGGCGTCTGCCCCGGCGGAGGGTGGTTGCGGGGCCGACCGGGCTGCGGGGGCCAGGGCGCCCTGGGTGACGGCCAGCGCACACGTCAGCGCGGCGGTCAGGAGCAGGCGGGGGCGGATGCGGAACGACTGGCGCACAGGTAATTCAGACGGGATGGACGCTGTCACGGCCGAGCGGATATGCGACAATGCTGAGTCGCCCGAGCCGAGACCTCCGACGAATGAACGACGAACGCGGGCTTGTCGACCTTGCCGCCTCGGTAGCCGATGGTGACGCGATCGACTGGGCGGCTCTCGAGGCCGAGCTCAGCTCCGAGGCCGAGCGGTCGATGTTCCGCCAGTTGCGCGTCCTGGCAGAGATCGCCGAACTCCACCGCAGCGTCGCCGACGAGCCGCTGCCGGCTCCCCCCGAGCGCATGTCGGGCTCGGGAGAGTCTGCCGTCGCGGCGTTCCCCTCACTGGCACCAACGGTCGCGGGCCTGGACGACGAACCGGCCGCCGCGCCCGCCCTGGGCCGCTGGGGGCCGTACGAACTGCAGTCGCGGCTCGGCACCGGCATTCTCGGCGAGGTCGTCCGCGCCACCGACCACCTCCACCGCGACGTCGTCATCCGGTTCCTGCCGCCCGACGCCGACGCCACGCAGGTGGATGCCCTCCTCAGGACGGGCCAGTTCCTCGCGAGCATCAGGCACCCGAACGTGGTGCAGGTCTACGGGACCGAAGAGCACGACGGCCGCGTCGGCCTCGTCATGGAGTGTATCGACGG
>JBIQIB010000108.1:11357-14294 GCA_044508265.1 Acidobacteriota bacterium | reverse complement strand
GTCCGCCATGTCCTGCGCCGACATGGCCGCTTCGAGGCCCACCGGCATCAGCGACGTGCTCGACGCGCGCAGCGCCGCGATGTCGCGGCGCAGCACCTGGTGATCCTGACCGGCCGCGTCGCGCAGCGTGAGCGCATGTGGCGCCTCCGAGACGATCCGGCCGAAGAGGGTCCGGCCGTCTGCCGTGTCCACTGTGTAGGTCTCGTAGCCCGGCGTGAGCTCGTGGTCCGGCACGACGATGTGCAGGAGGAGCGCGTCGGCGGGCTGGTTGCGGATCCCGCTGAGGTCGGGACCGATGCGGCCGCCCGCGGATGTGAACGTGTGGCACGCGACGCAGTGCTGCTCGAAGACCTCCGCGCCGCGCCGGCCGTCGCCCGGGAGCGACGCGATGCGGGCGCGTGTCGCCTCGTACGCCTGCATCGCGGCATCGGCTCCCAGGCCGTCCGCGAGTGTCGCGGCGCGGGTGCGCACCGTCGTATCGCCGTGCGTCGTCAGGCGCGTCAAGCGGCTGGCGCCGACGGCCGCAGCTGGCACGTCGCCGCGCTCGACAGCATCGAGCAGGGTGGCGACCAGGCGATCGTCGCCCAGCATCGCCGCCATGACCTGCTCGCGCACCGGCGGACTGTACCCCGCCCAGCGTGCCCGCTCGACGAGCACGGCCGCCGCTCCGGCGTCGCGACGTCCGGCGATGGCCCTGACGGCCGCGCGCTGCAGGTCTGGCGCCGTCGACGGGGTGAGCAGCCGCTCGAACACGGGTGCCACGGCGGGCCAGTCCCCGTGTGTGAGCAGCGCGATGGCCTCGACCCGGCGTTCAAGCGGCGCGCCCTCGTCAGCGGACAGCCGGCCGGCGGTGTCGATGGCGTTGGCGAGGCCCGCCGCAGCAGCGCGGGCGGCGGCCGTTTCGCCGGCGGCGAGCGAGGCGAGGGTCATGTCGCGCGTGCGGAGCCCGCGTGCGAGCCCCGAGAGCGCCGGCGTGGGCCAGGCACGTCCTCCGGCAGCCGCCGCTGTGAGATCGGTGAGCAGCTGCACGGACTGGTCGTGCGTGGCGCTCGCGCCGACCACGTGCGCAAGGTCGGTCATCACCGCGGCCGTGGCCTCGTCGTCTGCCATCCCGCCGGTCGAGAGTGCCTCGTAGAAGGCGTAGACGTCTGCGCCGACGCTGCCGAGGACCGCGGCGCGCACCCAGCGATCGGCGCCGTCCCTGCGGGCAATCGCGGCGAGCGGCGGCAGGCGCCGCGCGTCGGCACGGGCGCCGAGGGCGAGCGCCGCGTGCAGGCGCACGCGCGGATCGTCGTCTGCATGCAGCGGCAGCACGGCACCGAGCAGCGCCTCGTGTGTCGCCAGCCGACGCTCGGCGACGCGGAGCGCGTTCTCGCGGATGCCTGCCGATGAATCGGCGAGCGCCGTGCGCACGTCGGCGTCCTCGAGCACGCCGAGCGCATCGAGCGTCCACAACGCGTGCAGGCGCGCGAGTCGCGTGCCGTCGTGGAGCGTCTGCCTGAGGGCGGGCGCGACGCTGGTCGTGCCGCGCTCGATCAGGAGCCGCTGCGCCGTCTCCCGCTGCCAGCCGTTCGCGTCGCCGAGCGCCGCGACGAGCGCTTCGTCGGAGGCCGTCGCGAGGGTGGCCGGCAGGCGCGCCGGCGGCCGGTCGTCGGCGGCAATCCTGTAGATGCGCCCGAACTCCCGGCCGGCGGTGAAGTCGAACTGGGCGCGCGCCTCCTCGGGCACGTACGCCGGATGATCGATGTCCTTGCGGTACATGTCTGCGACGTAGAGCGCGCCGTCAGGACCCGTGGTCGCGAAGACGGGACGGAACCACGTGTCGGGCGAGGCCAGGAACTCGACGCCCTCGCGCGCCGGGCGCGAGCGGAACGACACGCCTTCTCGCCTGCGCACCTGCCGCTGCACGAGGTTCTGGGCCGACTCCATGATGAAGAGGCTGCCGCCATGGCCGTCGGGCAGCGCGTCGCCGCGGTGCACGTGCACGCCGCTGGCCGACGTGAAGGTGCCGGCATGCGGCGTCCGCATCAGCGACGGAATGAACGAGGCCGTGGTGAGGTCCGCGCTGAGGGGCCAGACCTTTGCGTCGGGGCCGACTGTCGACACCTCCTGCACCGTCTCTGAAAACGGAAGGTGACGGTTACGCGAGAGATGAGCGGGTTCGAGGATCACCTGCCACACGGGGTGCCGGTTGGAACAGATGAACCGCCGGCCGTCCTCGTCGAACGTCAGTCCGTACTGCCCGGCGCCGCCGGCGAGCTCGAACGCACCCGTGCGGGGATCGAAGCGCGAGTCGCTCGACGAGAACTCCACGGGAGGCCGATCCGGATGTTCCGGCGCCGTGACGCGGCCGCCGTTGAGGCCGCTCGTGAGGTAGATCCAGCCGTCAGGGCCAAGCGTCGGATGGCTGAAACGGATCTGCGCGGTACGCGTCGCGTTGAACCCGGTGAGCACCACGCGGCGCTCGTCGGCCACGCCGTCGCCGTCGGTGTCGCGCAGGTAGAGCAGGTCGGGCGCGACGGTGACGAACACCCCGCCCTGCCACGGCTGGATGCCGTTCGGGTATGTGAGGCCGGTGGCAAACTCCGTGCGGGTGTCGAAGCGGCCGTCGCCGTCGGCGTCGGTGAGCCGTGCGATGCGCCCGAGCGGCGGCCCTTCCGGCTGGCCGTCCAGCGGATCGGGGTAGCCGCGGTTCTCCACGACAAAGAGCGCGCCGTGCTCGTCGAAGGCCAGCGCGATAGGGTCCTGCACGAGCGGCTCGGCGGCGACGAGGTCGATGCGGTAACCCGGCTCGAGCTGGAACGCCGCGAGCGCATCGGCGGGCGAAAGGTAGGGACGGCTCTCCGAGCCGTCCTGCCGCGAGGCGTTTTGAGGTGTCGGACGGCTCGGAGAGCCGTCCCTACCGATTCCCGGACGGCTCGGGGAGCCGTCCCTACC
>JBIQIB010000108.1:0-11257 GCA_044508265.1 Acidobacteriota bacterium | reverse complement strand
AGGGCGGTCAGCAGGCGCGCCGGCATGTCAGGGCCGCGAGTGCAGTTCGGCCAGCAGTTCCCGCAGCACGCCGACCATCTTCGTGGACGCCTCGATCTCCACCCTGTTGGTCCCGAGCCACGTCTCGTAGCCGCCGAGCGCGTGCTGCGCCGGTGTTGGCAGGTAGCCCTCCGATCCGTTCGCGAGCGAGATCGTGAACGTCTGCGGGAACGGGCTCGTGGCCTTCAGCTCGAGGCCGATTTCGGCAAACACCTCGAACGGCATCGTCGTGATGGCGAGGTCACCGATGCGCAGCGCCTGGAGCACGACCTCGAGCTGCGGCGGCACGTCCGCGCGCAGGCTCACGCGCTCGGCGTAGGTCCGCTCGCGTGGATGCGCCTGCGGGGCATCGGCGGGGCGCGCCATCACCTCACGTGCCCACGTGAGCTGTTCGGGCGTCGGCCGGCGGGTCTCGAGCGTCAGGATCCGCTGCGCCATCGCGACGGGCACCGCGTCGTGGTACTCGATGGCCTGCAGCGCCTGGTAGACCACGGCCGCGACGCGCGTGCCGACGCGCGTCATCCGCTCGTACGGCGGCAGGCGCGGCTGCTCCTTGCGGACGTCGATGTTGTTGACGTCGCCGCTCGTGCCGTTCGACAGCACCGCGACGAACGTGTCGCCGGGGCCGTCGGCCCCCATCATCCGCGCCAGCTGCTCGGCGAAGACGCCGAAGTAATCGGCCGACACGTCGCCGCCGGGCACACCGCCCACGTAGTGCAGCGAGTAGTTGGCCAGTACCGCCAGCGGGCGTCCGTCGGCCGTCGTCACCGACAGCACGGCGATCTCGGGATCGACGGGACCCGCGGGCCTGACGAGATGCGGGTTGTTGACGCCGGGATTCATCACGACCCGGTCGGTGCCGCCGAAGGGGTTCTGCAGGTGGGGCCCCGGCGCCATGTACCAGCGGCGGTTGAACACCTCGTCCTCGAGCCGCGCCCGCGTCCAGCCGACGCGCGCCGGCTGCATCCGGTTCACCGCACGGCGGATGCCGTCGGCGATGCGCGTCGCCAGGAACGCCTGGTACTCGTCGAGCTCGGGTTCGGTCTCGTAGCGTGCCGGCGTCCAGCGCGCGCCCTGCGACGACGTCGCCGAGTGCGTGTGCGTCGCGCTGATCAGGATCCGCTCGACGGGGATGCCGGTATGGCGGGACGCCTCCCGCTTCGCGACGTCGAGGACGTGGCGCGGCACACCCAGGCTGTCCACGACGACGATGGCGACGGGGCCGCTGCCGGCGTCGAGGACGAGGCACCGCGCGTGGAGCTCGTCGTGGATGTTCGTCGCGGTGATGGGCGTCCAGTTGCCGATGATCTGGCCGCCGAGCGCCGGGGTGATGTTGCTCGTGGCCGCGCCGGCCCGCAGCGCACCGGCGGCTGGCTGCGCGGAGGCAGCGGGCATGAAGCCCGGCAGGAGCGCTGCGGCCAGGACGGCCGCGGCAAGTGGCAATCTACGCATGCGAACGTCTCCGGGTTACCTCTCGACCGACGGCAGGCTCGCGGCGGCGATGGCCTGGCCGTGGCGCTTGTCCTTCTCGTCGGGCACGTGGAACGTGATGCGCGCCGCCAGCTCGGGGAACTCCACGTTCAGCACGTCGCGCGCACCGGCCAGCATCACGTCGCCGCCGCGGCCGGACGTCACGCGGCCGAGCACCAGCACGTGCCGCACGTCGTAGAAGTCGGCGAAGTGCGCCACGCCGTACCCGAGGTAGGTGCCGATCGTCTCGTAGATCTTCTCGGCGCGGTAGTCGTCGTCGGCCATGAGCTGCTGGACGAGCTTCAGCTTGTCGGGCAGTCCCGTGTCGTCGGGCGCCTGGATGCCGGCAACGCCGAGCAGCCGGCCGACGCACTGCTGCGAAAAGTACTGCGAGCCTACGCCGTAATCGCCCGACCACTCGTCGACGGCTGCCGCCGGGTTGTAGTCCACGGGCACGAATGCGAGCTCGTTCAGCCACGACGTGATGTTGCCTTCGGGCGTCACGTAGCCGACCGCCGTGCTCGTGCCGAGCGCGATGCCGAGGATGGCGTTCTCGCCGAGCGACATCGAGCCGGCCAGCGCCGTCACCTCGCCGTCGTTGACCACCTCGAAGGGCACGTCGTTCCACGCGCGCTTCACCTCGAGGAACAGGTCCTTCACGCGGCGGTCGAAGACGTCGCGCGGCACGCCGCGAAACAGCGAGCCTGCCTTGACGCGGTTGTTGACGTACACGCCCGCCGCGCTGCCGCCGATGGCGTCCACGCGCGGCAGGTGCTCGGCCGCCCGCCGCAGCGACTCCATGATGCCGTTGAAGTGGTAGTCGGGATCCGGCTTGTGGTACGGGTCCCACACGGTCTCCTCGCTGAACACCACCTCGCCGTCGACCACGGCGGCCACCTTGCGGTCGCTGCCTCCGAGGTCGAAGCCGATGCGGCAGCCGTCGAGATGACGTCCGAGGGGACGCGTCTCGGACTTCGGTGCGGGCAGGTCGTCGGTGTGCACCACTTCGAGTGCGTGATCGAACATCTGCTCGCCGACGAGCTGCGAGTCGAAGCGTCCGGTCGGCGTGTCGCGGTAATGCGCAACCAGCGACGCGGCCAACGCCTTCGGACCCTTCACGTAGATGCGCCAGCCGCCGCGCGACCACAGGAGGAACTTCACCAGCCGCTCGAGGTACGTGGCGTTGCCCGCAGCCGCGGGATGCCCCTCGGGCAGCACCTTCAGATCGAAGCGGAACACCGAGCCGTCCGCCTGCTCGAGGGCGAGCCCGACGGGCACGGCATCCGGGGTGGCGTCAGCCAGCTTGCGGAAGGCCCGCGTGGCGAGGACGGCGGGACGGAAATACGGGTCGAGGACCGGGGTTATCCGGGGCGCGATGAGAGAAAGGCCGTTGTTCGATGTCATGACGATCTCCGGGCAGAGCCCGGCGCATCATGGCACATTCCCCAGGCCGGCGGCAGTTGTGATAGCGTCCCGGCGACATCAGCCATTGCCGCGGCCCCGCGAGGGGCGGCGCAGTCATCGACGGAGGGCCTGTTCATGCACGTCGCGATGCACAACTGGATGCGGGCGGAACCCATTGAGACCACGATTGCCCGCCTGGCCTCGAGCGGCTACGACGCCATCGAGATCAGCGGAGAGCCCGAGCGCTACGACACGCGACACGTCCGCAAGCTGCTCGAGGACGCCGGCCTGCGGTGCTGGGGATCCGTCACGCTGATGCTCGCGGAGCGCGACCTGCTGGCGAAGGACGAAGCGCAGCGCGCCGCGTCGGTGCAGTACGTGAACGACTGCATCACGATGGTCAAGGAGCTCGGGGGCGTCGAGATCACGATCGTCCCGTCCACGGTGGGCAAGGTGAAGCCGCAGGGCTCGCCCGAAGACGAGTGGAAGTGGGCCGTCGAGAGCCTGAAGCAATGCTACGAGCACGGCCAGCGCGAGGGCGTGAAGCTGGCGCTCGAGCCGCTCAACCGCTTCGAGACGTACTTCCTCAACCGCCACGACCAGGCGCTGCTGCTGGCCGAGGAAGTCGGGCCCGACTGCGGCATCTGCCTCGACGTGTTCCACCTGAACATCGAGGAGCGCGACATGTACGAGGCCATCCGCGCCTCGAAGGGCCGCCTCGTCGACTTCCACGTCGCCGACAACAACCGCATGGCCTGCGGGATGGGCGCGTGCGACTGGGAGAAGATCATCGGCACGCTGAAGGAGATCGGCTACGACGGCGCGCTGACCGTGGAGTTCGTCGCCCCGCTCGATCGCACGCCCGCCAACCCTTACAAGAACGCGCTCGAGCAGGGGCACGTGGATCTCACGCCCGAGGAGCTGAAGTTCATCGAGGACCACGGCAGCGGCACGCTCTCGAACGAGTTCTACACCTGGCTCGTGGACGAGACGATCAAGACGCTGCGCAAGTACATGTAGTCACGTCCATGGCCGTCCTGCTCATCGGCACGCTCGACACGAAAGGGCCCGAAGTCGCATACGTCCGCGACAGGCTTCGCGATCTCGGCGTGGCGACGGTCGTCGCCGACTCGGGCATCCTCGGCGAGCCGCTCGACATCGTCCCGGACGTGACGCGGGCCGACGTCGCCAGACGCGGCGGCACGACGATCGACGCGCTGCGCAACGCCGGCAGCCGCGGCGCCGCGGTGCACGGCATGCTGGCGGGGCTCGAGGGTCTTGCGCTCGACATGTATGCCGAGGGCCGGCTGCAGGGCGCGCTGGCGCTTGGCGGAGCCGAGGGCGCCGTCCTGGGCGCGAGCGTCATGAAGGCGCTGCCCATCGGCGTCCCGAAGATCATCGTCACGCCCATCGCGTCGGGGCGCCGGCGGTTCGGGCCGCTGGTCGGCACGCGCGACGTGATGGTGGTCCACTCGGTGGTGGACATCCTCGGCCTCAACCCGATCAGCACGACCGTCTTCGACAACGTCGCGGCCGCGATGGCGGGCATGGTGGCGCACGGCCGGGCGCTCGAGGACCGCGACCCGCGGCCGAGGGTGGCCGTGACGATGCTCGGCAACACGACCCGCGCGGTGATGCAGATCCGCGACCGGCTGGCCGGGGAGGGATACGACACCGTCGTCTTCCACTCGAACGGCGTCGGCGGGCCGGCGATGGAGGAGCTCGCGGCGCAGGGCCTGTTCGCCGGGGTCATCGACTTCACGACCGACGAGCTCGCCGACGAGCTCGTCGGGGGCTTCCACGACGGCGGGCCCGAGAGGCTGCGCCGCATCGGCGCGCTCGGTCTGCCGCAGGTCGTCGTGCCCGGATGCATCGACTTCACCGTGCACGGCCGGCCCGAAGAAGTGCCGCAGCGGCTGCAGGGACGGCCGTTCTACACGCACAACCCCGAGTTCACGCTGGTGCGCACGCTGCGCGACGAGATGGCGCAGCTCGGACGCACGTTTGCCGAGCGGCTGTCGGGGGCGCGCGGGCCGACGGCGGTCATGGTGCCCACCGAAGGGCTCTCGATCCCCAGTGTGCCGGGCGGCGTCTTCTGGGATCCCGAGGCCGACGCGGCGTTCCTCGACGCGCTGCGGGCGGATCTTCGCCAGGACATCCCGGTGACGACCCACGCGCACCACATCAACGACACGGCCTTCGCGCATGCCGTTGCCGACAGGTTCGTGGCGCTGGCCCGTCAGGCGGCCGGCGCCGCCACACACACGGCGGGCGCCTGACGCGCCCGCCCCACGAAGGAGAGGACGTCTGATGGTTCGCGTTGGACCGGTCGTCGCATCGCTGCTGCTGATGAGCGGCGCGTTGTGGATCCGCGTCGGGGCCCAGCAGGCCGGCGCCGGTGTCCAGGCCGCTCCAGAGCCGCCGCGCTTCACGGCAGCCGAGGGCTTCACCGTGCAGGAGGTCTACCCGTCCGACAAGGCCGGGACGATCGTCACGCTGACCTTCGACGGCGGCGGCCACCTGGTGGTGTCGCGCGAGCGTGGTCCGATCGTCCGCCTGCGCGACACGACGGGCGACGGCGTCTTCGACGCCGAAGAGGTCGTGACCGACAGCGTGACCAACTGTCAGGGCCTGCTCTTCGACGGCCCGGATCTCTACGCGGTGGGCCTGGGCCCGGACGGTCCCGGCCTGTATCGCGTCCGCGACACCAACAATGACGGCGCCGGCGATGCCGTCGAGACGGTGACGCTGTCGACCGCGGCCATGCAGGAACACGGCCCGCATGCCGTCGTCTTCGGGCCCGACGGCTACCTGTACTGGATGCTCGGCAACCACACGGGCATCGTCCCGTCGTTGGCGCCGTCGTCGCCGCACCGCGGCTGGCGCGAGGGCCAGCTGCTCGAGTCGTACGTGGACGCGCGCGGTCACGCGGCAGCGATTCGCGCGCCCGGCGGCTTCGTCGTGCGTCGCGACCCGTCGCGGCCGGACGCGGACTGGGAGATGGTCGCCGGCGGTTTCCGCAACGCCTACGACCACGCCTTCAACCTCGCCGGCGAGCTGTTCACGTTCGACTCCGACATGGAGTGGGACATCGACCTGCCGTGGTACCGCCCCGTCCGCACGAACCACGTGGTGCCGGGCGGCGAGTACGGCTGGCGCACGGGGTCGGGCAAGTGGCCGTCGTACTACCCGGACAGCCTGCCCGGGATGTCGGAGACAGGCCGCGGCTCGCCCGTCGGCGTGGTGTTCTACCAGGGACAGGCATACCCGGAGCGCTACCGTGACGCGTTCCTGGTGGCCGACTGGTCACGCGGCCGCATCCTCGCAGGTTTGCTGACACCGGACGGCGCGACCTATGCCGAGGAGCAGATCGACTTCGTGCTGGGGACGCCGATGAACGTGACCGACCTCGACGTCGGTCCCGACGGACTCGTGTACTTCTCGAAGGGCGGCCGCAACACCGAGGGTGGCCTGTATCGCGTCCTCTACGGCAACGCTCGACCGGCGGCAGCCGCGCCGGCGGGCGGATCACCCGTCGAGCGGGCGCTGGCGCAGCCACAGCCGCGGTCCGCGTTCGGGCGCGCGGCGATCGCGCGTGCCCGCGACGACGCCGGCAGCGCCTGGGCCAGCGGGCTGCGAGCCGTGGCCACCGCGCCGGGTGAGCAGGCCGCGCGCCGCGTGCGCGCGCTCGAACTGCTGCAGGTGACCGGTGCGCCGCTCGACGTGACCGCGCTCGCGGGCCTGTCCACCGACGCCGCGCCGGAGGTCCGGGCGGCAGCAACCTACTACCTGGGGCTGCATGCCACCGAGCCCTCGCGCCGGGCGCTCGTCGCGCGGCTGCAGGACGATTCGGCGTTCGTCCGCCGGCGCGCCGCGGAGGCGCTCGTCCGGACCGGCATCGAGCCGGCCTCGTTCGCGCCCGTCGATCCCGCCGCCGACCTGCTGCCCCTGCTCCAGGACGACGACCGCTTCGTGCGGTACGCGGCGCGCGAGGCGCTCGAGCGCACGAACCGCAATCGCTGGCGCGAGGCCGCCATGGCGGTGTCGGCGTTCCCGGCGGCGATCGACGCGCAGCTGGCGCTCGTGAACACCGTGACGACGTTCACGCAGGTCAGTCCGCTGCTCGAACGGCAGCTGGCGCTGCTCGAAGGCGGCGTCCCCGATCAGCACCTCCCGGCCTTCCTGCGCGTCGTCCATCTCACGATGTCGCGCGACGAGGGCGTGAACTTCGCCGAGGTGTACAGCAAGATGGCCGCGTGGCTGCTCGCGCGGTACCCGATGGCCGCAAGTGCGGCGAACCGCGAGATCGCCACGACCCTGGCCTACATCGGCACTGCGGAAGCCATTCCGGCCATCGTGCAGCACATGACGGCCCCGGCCACGGACAGGCTCGATCAGATTCACGACATGTACGTCCTGCGCACGATCGAGGAGGGCTGGGAACCCGCCGAGCGCGAAGCGGTGGTCGAGTGGTTCCTGAAGGTGCAGGACGAGGGCTGGAAGGGCGGCGCGAGCTTCATCGGCTACATCCAGAACCTGTGGAACGACTTCGAGCCCGTGCTCACGCCCGAGGAACGCGAGGCCGCCAACGCGAAGCTGCCGTCGCTGCAGCCGCAGTTCTCCTCGACGGGCACGCTCGTCCGTCCGGGCAACGACGTGGCCGCCTTCTCGGAGCAGGAACTGAAGGAGTACCTGCTGTGGGACCCCATGGCCTACACGGGCGACGCGGAGCGCGGGCGTGAAGCCTACGAAAAGGCCGCGTGCAGCGCATGCCATCGCTTCGGCGAGGTCGGCCAGTCGGCGGGCCCCGACCTGACCGACGTCGCGCGGCGCTTCAAGCGCGCCGACCTGCTCGAGGCCATCCTGTATCCGTCGAAGACGGTGTCCGACCAGTGGGCGGCGGTGCAGATCGTCACGACCGACGAGCGCATGCTCGTGGGCACCATCGCCACCGAGTCGGCTGCGTCGCTGACGCTCGTGCCGATGAACGCGCCGCCGGTGACCATCCCCAAGGGCCAGATCGCGTCGCGGACGGCGGCGACGGTCTCTCCGATGCCCGAGGGGCTCCTGAACGCCATGACGTTGCGCGAGATTTCTGACCTCTTCGCGTTTCTCGAGAATCCGCCCGCGCGCTGACCCGACGGGGCGCCGGACACGTACCTGACATGAGCTCGACAGTCATCGGGGGCCCCGGCCCCCAGCCATTCCCGCCGCTGCCGCCGCTGCCCGAAGGCGTCATCGACGCCCTGCGCGCCGCCGTCACGCCCGACCACGTGTCGGTGAACGACGTGGACCGCCTCGTGTACTCGGTCGACTCGTTCTGGCTGCCCCAGATGTGGATGGATCGGGGCATTCCGCCCACGCCTCCGCACGTCATCGTCCATCCCGGCAGCGCCGCGGAGGTGGCCGCCGTGCTGCGCATCGCCAACGACGCGCGCGTGCCTGTCGTCCCGTGGGGCGGCGGCTCGGGGACGCAGGGCGGTGCGCTGTCCACGCGCGGCGGCATCCTCCTCGACGTGAAGCGGCTGGATCGGATCCTGGAGATCGACGAGCACTCCCTCACGGTGCGGGCGCAGGCCGGCATCAACGGCGGACAGCTCGAGTGGGCTCTCAACGACCACGGCCTCACGCTGCCGCACTACCCGGCGTCGGCGAATTGCGCCACGCTCGGCGGCTATCTCGCGCCGCGCGGCTCCGGCACGATCAGCACCAAGTACGGCAAGGCCGAGGACCTCGTGATGAGCATCGAGGTCGCCCTGCCGAACGGCACGCTCGCGCGCACGCCGTCGGTGCCGAACCACGCGTCGGGCCCCGACTTCATGCGGCTGTTCCTCGGCTCCGAAGGCACCCTCGGCGTCATCACCGAGGCGACGATGCGGGTGGAGCGGCTGCCTGCGACGCGCCTGTTCCGGGCGCTGCTGTTCAAGGACGTCGCCACCGGCCTCGAGGCGGGGCGCCAGCTGATGGTGCAGCGCCTCGACCCGCTCGTCATCCGCATGTACGACGAGCACTCGACCGCTTCGCTCGTCAAGCGCGTGCTCGGGTACGAGCTGGATGGCGCGTACATGATTGTGGGCTTCGACGGCTGGCCCGAGATCGCCGCCGCCCAGGAAGCGCGGGCGATGGCCATCTTCGAGGCAGCTGGCGCGCGCGACCTCGGACGCGAGCCGGGTGAACGGTGGTGGCAGAAGCGCTACGACTTCTACTATCCGCCGCTCGGCTTCCACCTGCCGGCGATGTACGGCACCATCGAGACGGTCACCACCTTCAGCAGGATCCTGGAGATCTACCAGGCGAAGAAGGCCGCGGTGGAGCAGGGGTTCGGGCACCTCGGCGTGCAGTACATCGGGCACTTCTCGCACTGGTTCCCGTGGGGCGCGAGCCTCTACGATCGCTTCGTGATGCGCGAGCCGCCGCAGGACCCGCATGAGGCGCAGGCGCTCCACAACAAGCTCTGGGACGTCGCGGTGCAGACCTCGCTCGCGCACGGCGGCATGATCAACGAGCACCACGGCGTCGGGCTGAAGTTGAGCCGCTTCATGCGCGCGCAGTACGGCGATGCCTGGCCGCTGCTCCAGTCGCTGAAGGACGCGATCGACCCGCACGGCATCATGAACCCCGGCAAGGTGGGGTTCGATCCGGACCTCGAGGCATGAGTACGACGCCGACCGACCTTTCGCATCCCGCCGACCTGACCACGACCACCGAGGGCTGCCGCTTCTGCTGGATGTGCCGTCAGGCGTGCCCCGTGGGCCACGTCACGCGTCGCGAGACGCTGACGCCACACGGCTGGGGCATGCTCATCTCGTCGGAACGCCGCGGCGTCGTCTCGTGGACACCCGACGTCGTGGACGTGATCTACAGCTGCGCCGACTGCGGCCTGTGCCAGGCGCACTGCGCGACCGACCAGCCGCTGCCCGACGCCATTGCCGCCGCCCGCGCGGCGATCGTCGCCGCCGGCGCCGCGCCGGCCGTGGCCGCCAGCCTGCACGCGAACCTCGCCCGCTGGGGCAACCCCTACGCCGAGACGGGCGAGCGGCCGGCGCCGGCACGCGGCGACGTGGCGCTCTTTGCCGGCGACTCCGGCCTCGCCGCCGGTCGTGCCACGCTCGATGCCGTCCTCTCGCTGCTGCAGCGCGTGGGCGTCAGGCCCGTCGTCATCGGGCAGGGGCGGTCCACCGGGCACCTCGCCAGCACCCTCGGCTATACCGATACGGCCCGCGCCCACGCGACGGCCGTCCTCGCGGACGTCACGGCGAGTGGCGCGCGCGAGGTGCTGGTGCTCACGCCGGGCGATCGCTTCGCGTTCACGCGGCTCTATGGTGAGCGGCTCGGCGTCGCATGGCCGGCCGAGGTCGCGGTGCGCGAGGTGACAGACCTCCTCGCGGGTGCGCTGGCCGACGGCTCGCTGGTGCTCGACAGGGTCAGCGACGACGTGCCCTATGCGTACGTGGACCCCGACCACGCGCCGCGCGTGGCGAACGAGCGTGACGCGCCGCGCGACCTGGCGCGGGCGCTGCTCGGCGCCGCGAACGAGCGGCGCCTGTTCTGGCGCGAGGGCCGCGCGCATCCTTCCGGCAGCGTCGGCGCGCTCGACGTGCTGCAGCCCGCCATCGCGGCGCGGCTCACCGAGGCCCGATGGGCCGACGCATCGGATGCCGGAGCCCGGCGTCTCGTGACGGAGGACGCGCTGACCGCCCGGCACCTGCGTGCCCACGCGCCCGACGGCGCCGACGTGCTGGATCTCTATGTGTGGATGGACGCGAACGCGCGCCGTTGAGCGCACGTCCCGCGCCGCGGAGGTACTGGTGAACGTTGCACGACTGCTGACGCTGGCCGGCGCGATGGGCATCGCCACCGGCACCCTCGTTGCCCAGCAGGGGATGCCGGTGCCGCTCGACCCAAACGACTCGACCGGGTTCACGCCGATCTTCGACGGCCGGTCGCTCGAGGGCTGGGACGGCGACCCCGCCGTCTGGCGCGTCGAGAACGGCACCATCGTGGGCGAGAGCACCGCGGAGCGTCCGCTCGAGCGCAACACGTTCCTCATCTGGCGCGGCGGCGAGCCGCGCGACTTCGAGTTGCGCCTGCAGTTCCGGATGAACGCCACCAACAGCGGCATCCAGTACCGCAGCGCCGAGGTGCCGGAGGTGGGCCGCTGGGTGCTGCGGGGCTATCAGGCCGACATCGACTTCGACAATCGCTACACGGGTCAGCTGTACGAGGAGCGCGGACGCGGCTTCCTCGCGCTGCGGGGGCAGAGCACCTGGGTGCCGCCCGCCGGGCCGCCCGTCGTCGTCGGCAGCGTGGGCGATCCCGACGCGCTGAAGGCGCACATCAAGGT
>JBIQIB010000107.1:0-14315 GCA_044508265.1 Acidobacteriota bacterium | reverse complement strand
ACGGCCGGCAGCATCCCGAAGAGGATGCCGACCGTCGCCGAGAAGCCGACGCCCAGCGCGAACGACCACCATGGCAGCGCTGAGGGGAAGCCCGCGAAGTGGGTGACGGCCAGGCCGATGCCGACGCCGAGCAGGATGCCCAGCAGGCCCCCCAGCGACGTGAGGAACACGGCCTCGAGCAGGAACTGGAAGAGGATCTCGCGCCGGCGCGCGCCGAGGGCCTTGCGCACGCCGATCTCCCGCGTCCGCTCCGTGACCGAGATCGTCATGATCGCCATCACGCCGATGCCGCCGACCATCAGCGCGATCGAGGAGATGACCACCAGCGCAAGCACGACGGCCTGCGTGAACTGCCGGACGAAGCCGAGGATGCTGTCGGCCGTCATCATGTCGAAGTCGTTCTCTTCGCCAAGCTTGAGGCGATGGCGGCTCCGCATGATCTCCTCGATCTCCGCCTGGAGCTCTGCCTGACTCACGCCCGGCGCGGCGCTGATGGCCATCTGCAGCGGCCGGTTCAGAATCCCGCGGAACCTCGGCGTCTGGTACTTCTTCTCGTACGTGGTGAACGGGATCACGGCGAACCCGTCGGCGTCGCCGAGCGCCGACGGCCGCTTCGCGAAGATGCCCACGACCGTGTACCTGTCGCGGCCGATGCGCACCTCCTTGCCGATGGGGTCGATGCCCCTCTGCAGGAAGAGCGTCTCGGCGGGGCCGAACCCGAGCATCACGACCTGCCGGCGGCTCTGCACTTCGAAGTCGACGAACGGCCGCCCCGCCTCGATGGCGATGAAGTTCGTCTCCGCGAAGTTCGCCGTCGCGCCGACGACGACCGACGGCTTGGTGGACTCGCCGGCGTACGTGATGCGCTCCATCTGGTTGAACGGACCGCCACCCACCTGCAACCCCACGTGCTCGACGAGCGGCGACTCGGCGATCGCCCGCGCGTCGTCCTCACTGAGGTTGGGGCGACGGATCAGCTCGAGAAACTCCTTGCCGCTCGCGAAGCTCTGGAACCCGAACTTCTGCAGGTACACCGTGCTGCTCCCGAGCTGGCGGATCTGCGCCTCGAGCGACTCGCCGAAGCCGTTGATCAGCGACGTCATCGCCACGATCGACGTGACGCCGATCACCACGCCGAGAATCGTCAGCGACGACCGCAGCTTGTTGGTGAGCAGCGTCTGGACCGCGATGTGCAGGATCTCGGAGATCAGGCCGAAGCGCATGGCCGTCTATTCCTTGCGCAGGGCCTCGATCGGGTCGAGGCGCGCCGCGCGCATGGCGGGATACAGGCCGAAGAACACGCCCACGCCTGCCGTCATGCCGATGCCGAGCACGACCGACCACGGCTCGATCGACGCGGGAAGGGGCGAGAACGCCGAGACGACCATGGCCAGGATGAACCCGAGCGTGGTGCCGATCATCCCGCCGACGACAGACAGCGTCGTCGATTCGGTGAGCACCTGCCACACGATGTCGCGCCGCCGAGCACCGAGCGCCTTCCGGAGCCCGATCTCGCGCGTGCGCTCGCTCACGACCATCAGCATGATGTTCATGATGACGATGCCGCCGACGACGAGCGAGAGCGACACGATCCCGATGAGCACCGCGAACGCACCCTGCGAGAAGCTGGCCCACAGGTTCATGAACGTGTCCGACGTGACCAGGCCGAAGTTGTCGTCGTCGGCCGGCCCGAGCTTGCGGGCGATGCGCAGGGCCACGCGGGCCTCGTCCATCGCGGCAGGGACCATCGACGGATCGGTGGGCTTCACGGTCAGCTCCAGGCTGCGGCGCGACCCGAACAGCTTCAGGAAGCTGCCGAGCGGCACCACGACGAAGTCGTCGAGCGAGTTGCCGAACATGGTGCCCTTGGTCTCGTTCACGCCGACCACCCGATGGTGCACGCCGTTGATCAGGATGGTCTGGTCCACGGGATTGCGGCCGCGGAACAGCTTGTTGGCCGTCTCGGCGCCCAGGTAGGCCAGCGGCCGCGAGCGCTCGACCTCGATGCGGCTGATCGTCCGGCCACGCTCGGCGCTGTAGCCGCTGAACTGGCCGTACTCCGCGGAGACGCCCCGCACGCTGACGTTCTCGACCACCGTCTCACGGAACGCCACGTTCGCCGGGGCCGACGACTCGGCCATCACCGCGGCGATGAGCGGGCTGAACTCCTGCACGGCCCGCTGGTCGTCGCGCGTGATGTTGGGGTTGCGGCGCCGGGCCTCGCGTTCCTGCTCCTCGTCGGTGATCACGCCGACACGGAAGACCTTGAACGTGCCGACGCCGACCTCCTCGACGATCGTCTGCGCGACGTAGTTGTTCATGCCCTGGATCAGCGACACCACGGCGATGATCGACGTCACGGCGACGATGTTGCCGAGCACCATCATGAACGACCGGAGCTTGTTGGCCCAGATCGACGACAGCGCCAGGCCTATCGCGTCGAGGAGCTTGTTCATGAGACTGGCTGCGGTCCGCGGTTACGACTTCTTCTTCCCGGCGTCCTCGAGGCGCACGGCGTCGCCGTCCTGCAGGTCGCGGACGGAGTTGAACGGGCCGGTCACCACCTGGGCACCCGGCGAAAGGCCCTCCACGACCTCGAAGTAGCGGTCGCCGGCGATTCCCGTCGTGACGGGCGTGAAGACCGCGCGCCCGTTCTCGATCACGAACACGCCCTCGACCTCGCGCCGTGTCTGTCCTTCCTCGAGCTCCGCGGGCGTTGCCGCCGGCGCCCTGTCGCCGTCGGCGCGCTCGGGGCGCACGATGTTGCCGGACGCGTCGAACACGACATCGCGGACGGCCATCGCCTGGATCGGCACGGCCGTCACGTTCTCGCGCGTCGCCGTCGTGATGCGTGCCGTGCAGGTGAAGCCTGGCCGCAGTTCCTCGATGGCCTCGTCGAGCGTGATCTTGACGAGGAAGTTCGTGGCCGTCTGGCCGGCGCCCTGCGACGCGGCGGCCGAGGCGCCGGCGGCCTGGATGGGACTGTTGCCGATCTCGGTAACGGTGCCCTGGAGCTCGCGGCCCGGCAGCGCGTCCACGTTGATGGTGGCGCGCTGGCCGATCCGCACCGTCGGGACGTCGGTTTCGTCGACCTCCACCTCGGCGTCAATCACCGACATGTCGGCGATCGTCAGCAGCACGGTACCAGGGTTGTTCATGGTGCCGATGACGACCGTCTCGCCCTCTTCGATGTTACGGCGCGTGACGATGCCGTCAATCGGCGACACGATGCGGACGCGGCTCAGGTTGAACTGCGCCTGGGCGACGGCGGCCTCCTCCGCGCGGATGCGCTGCTGCTGCGTCGTCAACTCCTGGCGCCGCTGGGCGAGCTCCGCCTCGCGGATCTTGACGGTGTTGACCGCCTGATCGAGCGACTGCCGCGTGGTCAGCTGCTGGTCCCAGAGCTCCTGCTCCCGTGTGAGGGTCTGGCGCGCCAGCGCCAGGCTCTCTTCGGCAGCCGTCACCGCCGACCGCATCTGCACGAGCTGCGACCGCGCGGCCGCGACGCTGGCCTGGCCCTGCTGGACCGCGGAACTGAGCAGCTGCGGATCGATCTGCAGCAGGAACTGGCCGCGATCGACGCGCTGGCCTTCCTCGACGGCGAGCTCGGTGACGCGGCCCATGTTGTCGGCGCTGATGTTGACCGTGCGCTTCGCCTCGATCTTGCCCGAGGCCGAGACGATGGCCGTCAGGTTGCGCTGCTGCACGCTTTCGGCCGTGACCACCTTGCCCGTCTGGCGGCTGAACCCGAGGTTGGCCGCGACGAGCGCCGCCGCCACCGCGAGGATCACCAGACCAATTACCCATTTCTTCGTGGACGACTTCATCTCCCCCCCAAGGCGAGCTTCACGGCGGCAATCACCACGCCGATGGTCACGAGCACCGCCAGCAGCCCGACGACAATGGGTGTCGTCCGCCGCCGATAGAGCACCGCCAGGCCGATGCCGAGTACGACGACATACCAGATGTAGAACAGGTCAATCACGCCGAGCAGCGAGGCCAGGAACGAGCCTTCTTCCAGCATCGGCAGGAACACGCCCAGGTTCGTCGCGCTGCTCATCGTCTGCCGCTGGTAGTTGAGCGGCAGCGTGAACAGCGGCTGCAGCGACGTCACGACGCCCGCGTGGGCGACGACGGCAAACACCTGCTTGAACCGGGCCTCGCCGCCCAGGACCGCGAAGACGCCGTAGATCAGGGCGGCAAACAGCGCCGTCACCACGGGGCCGAAGATCAGCATCGACACCGGCTGAATGACGCGGGCGTACTCGGCCTGGCGCTGGATCCCTTCGTACATGTCGGCGTTGACGGACCCGCCGAAGCTCTCGATGCTGCTCACCGCCTGATCCACGTACGCGGCCTTGCCGGCGTCGGTCGAGAAGAACACCACGAATGCGAGGGCGGTGACGACGATCTGCACGGCGAGCACGCCGAACCACGCCGGGTGTGCGACCACGGAGCGGAACGTGGCCCCGGGCGACGTGAGGACGCCGATGAGACGCGCGGGCAGAGACAGACGGGGGACGGAGGCTGTGGCGGCCGTATCAGTCATCGTCAGCTGGATCTCCGGGACGAACGGCGTGCACCTTTCATCGTGCGGCACCGTCCAACTATGGTTCGGTTGCGCTCACCGCTATAGTACGCAGCCATTCGGCGGGATGTTCGACGGCCGCGCCCCGGCCAGCCGCGCGCTGAAGGGTACACTGACGGGCGTGCGTGCGACCCTGCTCGTCATTCTAACGCTGGGCTGTCTCGTCGGTCCGTGCCGCCAGGCCGCTTTGGCGCAGGAGTACGAGGCCGTCGGGGCGCGCGCCCTGGGGATGGGCGGCGCGTTCGTCGCCGTCGCCGACGACGCGTCGGCGGTGTACTGGAATCCTGCCGGCCTCGCCACGGGCCGATTCTTCTCGGTCGTGTTCGACACCTCGCGCCGCGCCGTCGACGACGACGGGACGACGGCGTCCCGGCTCGGGACGACCCTGGCGGCCGTCGGCACGCCGCCGCTCGGCCTCTCCTACTACCGATTGACGTCCACGGCCGCGCGCGCCGGCAACGCCGACGGAACCGACCCGACGTCCGGCTCCTCCGCCGAACGTCTGCGCACCTCGCACGTCGGCGTCACGCTGGTGCAGACGCTGCTCGACGGGCTCCACCTTGGCGGCACGTTGAAGTACGTCAGGGGCGATACCGCCGGCGGCAGCGTCCCCGGCGGGCCGGACGAGGCCCTCGATGCCGCTCGGACGCTGGCCCACGAGGGCAGCGGGACGTTCGACATGGATCTCGGGCTGATGGCCGATTTCCGCTACGTGCGGGCGGGGCTCGCGCTGCGCAACGTGCTGACGCCCGAGTTCCGCACCGCGGACGGCGGCACGCTCACTCTCGACAGGCAGGTGCGCGCCGGCATTGCCGTCCTCGCCAGTGACGCGCTCATCGTCACGGCGGACGCCGACCTGCGGCGGGTTGCCGATCTCGCGGGCGAGAGCCGTCACGTCGCCGTCGGCGTCGAGCAGCGCGCCTGGCGCAACAGGCTGGGGCTCCGCGCCGGGGTGCGGGCCAGTACTGTCGGTCCCTCACGCACCACCCTGACGGCCGGAGGCAGCCTCGCCATCCGGACGGGCGTGTACGTGGACGGCTACGTCGCGGCGGGCGTCGGCGACCGCGCCGCCTCTGGCGGCGGAGGCGGCTTCCGTGTCATCTTCTGACCGCCGCTGAACATCCGGCGCGTCGTGCCGATTCCCTCCTTGCACGACGCGACCGCCTCACGGGCGGCCGGCAACGTTCCACGTCCTCATACCACGACGCATGGCGGTCAGAATCGGCGAACTCCTGCTCAAGGAGAAGAAGATCACCCCCAACCAGCTGCAGGAGGCCCTGACCTATCAGAAGGCCAACGGCGGCAAGCTGGCGATGAACCTCGTGAAGCTGGGGTTCGTGCGCGACGAGGAGATCACGGCCCTCCTCAGCCGCCAGTACGGGGTGCCGGCCATCGATCTCGGCAAGTTCGA
Organism: Acidobacteriota bacterium; assembly: GCA_044508265.1. Lineage (GTDB taxonomy): Bacteria > Acidobacteriota > Vicinamibacteria > Vicinamibacterales > Vicinamibacteraceae > JAEZDP01. Next base: position 8,316 of record JBIQIB010000107.1, on the reverse strand, counting down.
GATCGAGCCCACCGTCATCAAGCTGATTCCCGCGGAGACGGCGCAGAAGTATCAGGTCGTCCCGCTCAGCCGCGCGGGGGCCGCCCTCACGCTGGCGATGACCGACCCGACCAACGTGTTCGCCATGGACGACATCAAGTTCATGACGGGCTACAACGTCGAGCCGGTTGTGGCGTCCGAGCAGGCCGTCGCCGAGGCCATCCAGAAGTACTACAGCAACGGCGGCAAGGCCGCCGGCGGCGGCAGCTCGCTCGACATGGTGAGCCGCGCGCTCGAGGACGCGAGCCAGACGACGGGCGACGACGTCGAGGTGCTCGAGGAGCTGGAGGAGATCGACGTCGCCGCGCTCGAGCGGCAGACGGGGGAAGCGCCGGTCATCCGGCTGGTCAACCTCGTGCTGATGTCCAGCATCCAGCGCGGGGCCAGCGACATCCACATCGAGCCCTACGAGCGCGACTTCCGCATCCGGTTCCGGATCGACGGCATCCTCTACACGGTGATGCAGCCGCCGATGAAGTTCCGCGACGCGATCATCTCGCGGCTCAAGATCATGGCGAAGCTCGACATCGCCGAGAAGCGGCTGCCGCAGGACGGGCGCATCAAGATCCGCTTCAACGACGGCGGCCGGAGCAAGGAGATCGACTTCCGCGTGTCGTGCCTGCCGACGCTGTTCGGCGAGAAGGTGGTGCTGCGGCTGCTCGACCGCGAGAAGCTGATGCTCGACATGACGAAGCTCGGCTTCGAGGAGCTCGCGCTCGCGAAGTTCAAGAACGCGATCAGCCGGCCCTGGGGCATGGTGCTCGTCACGGGCCCGACGGGCAGCGGCAAGACCAACACGCTGTATTCGGCGCTGGCGCAGCTGAACACCACCGAGACGAACATCATGACCGCCGAGGACCCGGTCGAGTTCAACCTCGCCGGCGTCAACCAGGTCAACGTCCGCGAGAGCATCGGCCTCACGTTTGCCGCAGCGCTGCGATCGTTCCTCCGCCAGGACCCGAACATCATCCTGGTTGGCGAGATCCGCGACTTCGAGACGGCGGAGATTGCCGTCAAGGCGGCGCTGACCGGGCACATGGTGCTCTCGACCCTGCACACCAACGACGCGCCGAGCACGGTGAGCCGCCTGATGAACATGGGCATCGAGCCGTTCCTCGTGGCGAGCTCGGTGAACCTGATCTGCGCGCAGCGCCTCGTGCGGCGCGTCTGCAGCAAGTGCGCGCAGCCGCAGCCGATGCCCGAGTCGGCGCTGGTGGAGGTGGGCTTCTCGCCCGAGGAAGCGGGCGGCATCACGCCCATGCGCGGTGCCGGCTGTGAGGCGTGCAACCAGACCGGCTACAAGGGCCGCGTCGGCCTGTACGAGGTCCTCGAAATCACCGACGCGCTGCGCGAGCTGATCCTCGTCGGCGCCTCGGCCCTCGACCTGCGGCGCAAGGGCGCCGAGGAAGGCCTGGTCACGCTGCGCGAGAGCGGCCTGCTCAAGATTCGCGAGGGCGTGACGACGATCGAGGAAGTCACCCGCGAGACCGTCCGGTAAGCTCGTGCATTTTCGTCAGCGGGGGCCGCAGCCCCGTCGGCGCTTTCTGCCATCGTGTCGGTAGTCCGACAGCCGCAGGACTTGATCGGCAACGTATAAACACAGCCTGATCAGACACTTACGTGGTCTCTCGCAGCGCGCGCCCATCGTGCCCGCTGCTGGCCCGACAGTTGCACTTTGCGTCTGTGCGGTGCCCGCTCACGTCGAGCGCGCAGGTGCCGATTGCTTCGGCCGAGACCATGGCGACACTGCCCGAATTGCTGAAGGCCACCGTCGAGATGCAGGGATCCGACCTGCACCTGACGACGAACGCGCCGCCCGTGGTGCGCGTCCACGGCAAGCTGGTGCCCCTGAAGCTCCCGCCGCTGACGGCGCCCGAGACCAAGCAGCTCGCGTACAGCGTCTGCACCGACGCTCAGAAGAAGCGCTTCGAAGAGACGCAGGAGCTCGACTTCTCCTTCGGCATCCGCGGCATCGGGCGCTTCCGCTGCAACGTCTTCAACCAGCGGGGCGCGGTCGCGTCCGTCTACCGGCTCATTCCGGAACGCATCCCGACGCTGCAGGAGCTGGGCCTGCCGCCCATCCTCGCCAAGCTGGCCGACAAGCCGCGCGGGCTGATCCTCGTCACCGGGCCCACGGGCAGCGGCAAGTCGACGACGCTCGCGGCCCTGCTCGACCGCATCAACGGCGAGCGCAACGAGCACATCCTCACCATCGAGGATCCGATCGAGTACATCCACGCGCACAAGGGCTGCCTGGTGAACCAGCGCGAGGTGCACAGCGATACGCAGGGTTTCTCGCTCGCGCTGCGGGCGGCGCTGCGTGAAGACCCCGATGTCGTGCTGGTCGGCGAGATGCGCGACCTCGAGACCATCGAGTCGGCGCTGCGCATCGCGGAGACCGGCCACCTGACCTTCGCGACGCTGCACACCAACTCCGCGGCGCAGACGATCAACCGCATCATCGACGTCTTTCCGGCGCACCAGCAGTCACAGATCCGCACGCAGCTGAGCCTCGTGCTCGAAGGCATCGTCTGCCAGTCGCTGCTGCGGCGCGCCAACGGCCAGGGCCGGGTCGTCGCGCTCGAGATCCTGGTGCCGACGCCGGCCATCCGCAACCTGGTACGCGAGGACAAGGTCCACCAGATCTACTCGGCGATGCAGGCCGGCCAGGAACGGCTCGGGATGCAGACGATGAACCAGTCGCTGGCGTCGCTGTACCTGGCGCGGCAGATCACGCTCGAGACCGCGCTGGCGGCGTCGTCGATTCGCGACGAGCTGCAGGAAATGATTCAGCGCGGCACCGGGGTCGTGGCCGGTGCCGGGCTCGGCCGGGGCGTCGCGCCCGCGCGCCGGTAGACGGGCGGGGGAGAGAGGCATGCAGGCATTCGCGTTCAGCGGTCGCACGCGCACCGGGGAGTCGGTCTCGGGCCAGCGGCAGGCCGCGTCGATCGAGGACGTCGTCGCGTCGCTGCGGCGCGAGCAGATCCTCGTCACGCGCATCGACCCGGTGAAGGTCAAGGCGCCGCGCGCGCGGGCGCTGGGCGGCCGGAAGGTACCGCCCAAGAGCCTCGCGGTGTTCACCCGGCAGTTCAGCGTGATGATCGACGCCGGGCTGCCGCTCGTCCAGTGCCTCGACATCCTGGGGAGCCAGGAGCCGCACAAGGGCTTCGCGGCGACCATCCTCAAGACGCGCGAGGACGTCGAGTCGGGCATGACGCTGGCGGACGCGATGCGTAAGCATCCGCGGACGTTCGACGGCCTGTTCACCAACATGGTGGCGGCAGGCGAGGCCGGCGGCATCCTCGACACCATCCTCAAGCGGCTGGCCACGTACATCGAGAAGGCCGTCAAGCTGCGGTCGCAGGTCAAGTCGGCGATGATCTATCCCGTCGCCGTCCTCATCATCGCGGCCGTCGTCGTCAGCGTGATCCTGTGGAAGGTCATTCCGACGTTCGCGCAGATGTTCGCGGGCCTCGGCGCCACGCTGCCGCTGCCCACCCGCGTCGTCATCGCGATGAGCAACGGCCTCGTGGCCTACGGGCCGGTCATCCTGCTGGCCCTGGGCGGGCTCGTGTTTGCCGTGCGGTCGTTCTACCGCACCGACCGCGGCCGGCACCTGATCGACGCGTGGCTGCTGAAGGCTCCCATTTTGGGGGTCATCCTGCGCAAGGTCGCCGTGGCGCGGTTCTGCCGCACGCTGTCCACGCTCATCAGCTCCGGCGTGCCGCTGCTCGACGGCCTCGACATCACGGCCAAGACCGCGGGCAACGCCATCATCGAAGACGCCATCCTGCTCACCCGCGAGTGCATCGAGCGCGGCGAGACCGTCTCGAAGCCGCTGTCCGAGACGAAGGTGTTCCCGCCGATGGTCACCCAGATGATTGGCGTCGGCGAGGCCACGGGCGCGCTCGACATGATGCTCGCGAAGATTGCCGACTTCTACGAGGACGAGGTCGACACCGCCGTGGCCGGCCTGCTGACGCTGCTCGAGCCCATCATGATCTCGTTCCTCGGCGTCATCGTCGGCGGCATCGTCATTTCGATGTACCTGCCGATCTTCGACCTCATCTCGAAGCTGACCTAGCGATGACGACGCTGCCCATCGCCAGGACGTGGTACCCCCTGGGGGTGCCGGCCGCGCCGGCCAGGCCGGCGCCATACCTCGACCCGCGCGGCGTGAGGTGGCTCGCCGGGCTGCGCGTCGTGCTGGCTCTGGCGGTGTTCGTTCCGATGGTCACGCTCGCGGCCGGGCGAGGCGACATGACGCGCGCGGCGTGGGGCATCGTCCTGCTGGCCGTGCCGCTCGTCGCCAGCGTCGTGGGCCTCGCCACCGCCACGCGGGCGACCACCCGCATCGTGGCGCCGCAGCTGGCGGCCGACGTGGCGATCGTGCTGGTCCTGGTGTGGGTGACCGGCGGCGTGACGACCCTCTTCGCGCCGGTGCTGCTCCTGCCGGTGCTGGCGGCGACCGCCCTGTGCGGCCGCGACGTCGGCCTCAGGGTCGCTGTCGCTCTGGTGCTCGGCACAGGGGCCATGGTGGCCCTGCAGTACGGCGACACGACGGCGCCCGCGTGGCTCGGCGGGCCTCCCGCGCCGTGGCTCCCGCCGCTGCGCATGGGCCTTGCGACCTTCGGCATCCAGGCGCTCGGCGTGGTCAGCGTGGCGCTGCTCGTCGGGCACCTGTCGGCGTCACTCGACAAGACGAGCGCCGACCTCGAACGTGCGCATCTCGACCTCGCGGACCTCACGACGCTCAGCCAGCGGGTGCTCGACAGCATGGTCGGCGGCGTCGTGGCCGCAGATGCCGTCGGGCGCGTCGTGCTCTTCAACAGGACGGCGGCGGCCATCACCGGACTGACGGCCGAGCGCGTGCTCGGACGACCGCTGGTCGACGTGCTGCAGCTGCCGGCCGGATGGCAGGTGGGGCTCTCCCAGGGCATGCCTGCCCGGTTCGAGTTCAGCTTCTCGCGCAGTCAGTCCGCGGCACTCGAACTCGGCGCGACGGTCGCGCCGCTCGTCAACGACGCCGGCCGGATCGCCGGCGAGCTGGTGACGTTCCAGGACCTCACGCTGATCAAGCAGCGCGAGCGCGAGCAGCAGCGGCAGGCGCGGCTGGCCGCGGTCGGCGAGATGGCTGCGGGGATCGCCCACGAGATCCGCAACCCGCTGGCCTCGATCTCGGGATCGATCCAGCTGCTGCAGCGGGAGCTCGCGCTGCGCGACGACCAGGCGGTGCTGCTCGACATCGTGCTGCGCGAGTCGCAGCGGCTGAATCAGACGATCAAGGAGTTCCTGACGTACGCCGGCCCGCAGCGCGTGAGCCGCGCGACGATCGACGTCCGTCCGCTCGCGCGCGAGACGGTGGAGCTGCTCACGAGAGGCGGCACGGTCGGGAGCCGGCACCAGGTCGTCGCCGACGTGCCCGACCTGCCCGTGCACCATCACGTGGACGAATCGCAGGTGCGTCAGGTGTTCTGGAACCTCGCGACCAACGCGCTCAAGGCGATGCCCGAAGGCGGCCGCGTCACGCTGCAGGTGTCGCACCGGCTCGAGGGCGGACGCCGCGAGCCCACGCTCGTGATCGGGGTAGAAGACGAAGGTGTCGGCATGGAGCCCGAGGCCGTCGAGCGCATGTTCCAGCCGTTCCAGAGCGGGTTCCGTCAGGGCACCGGCCTCGGCCTCTCGATCGTCCACCGCATCGTCACCGACCATGGCGGTGTCGTGCATGTGACGTCGCAGCCAGGGCATGGGACGCGCGTCGAGGTGCGCATCCCGTGGGCCGAGCCGCTCGAGGACCATGCCGATCGGCCGGGCGCCAGGAGGTCGACGCTGGCGGCCGCAGGCGGGGCCGCCTGATGGCGGGGGCCGGCCTTTCGATGCCCGACGAGACACGCGCCGCCCGACCAGCCGGAGCCGCCCGTGTGCTCGTCGTGGACGACGAGCGGTCGATGCGGGAGTTCCTCGCGATCATGCTGTCGCGCGAAGGCCACGACGTGACGGTGGCCGACGGCGCGACGCAGGCGCTGGGCTCGCTGCGGCGGCAGTCCTACGACCTCGTGATCTCCGACATCCGGATGCCCGATGGCGACGGCATCGCCGTCTTGCGGGAGGCCAAGCGGCTGCAGCCCGACGTGCCGGGCATCCTGATGACCGGCTTCGCCTCGACCGCCACGGCCATCGAGGCGCTGCGGACCGGCGCGCTGGACTACATCAGCAAGCCGTTCGACGTCGACGAGATGAAGCGCGTGATCGCGCAGGTGCTCGAGCGCCGGCATGCCGTTGGCGCGGCGGTGGCTGCACAGGCCGCCGGACACGTCGCGAGCGGCCGGGCCGCCGAGACGCTGATCGGCCAGAGCCCCGGCATGCACCGCGTGTGCGCCCTGATCGAGGCGATCGCCGGCACGTCGAGCACGGTGCTCATCACCGGCGAGTCGGGAACGGGGAAGGAGGTGGCGGCGCGGGCGATCCATCGTCTCTCGCCGCGGGCCTCGCGTCCGTTCGTCGCGATCAACTGCGGCGCGCTCACCGAGACGCTGCTCGAGTCGGAGCTGTTCGGCCACGTCCGCGGCGCGTTCACCGGCGCGATGGCGACCAAGCGCGGCCTGATCGAGGAGGCGGAGAAGGGCACGATCTTCCTCGACGAGCTCGGCGAGATGAGCCCGCTGATGCAGGTCAAGCTGCTGCGGGTGCTGCAGGAGCGCCGCTTCCGGCGGGTGGGCGGCACCGAGGAAATCGCCGCCGACATCCGCGTGATTGCCGCGACGAACCGCGACCTGGCGAAGATGGTCGCGGAGGGCACGTTCCGCGAGGATCTGTACTACCGCGTCAACGTCATCCCCGTGGCGCTGCCGCCGCTGCGCCAGCGGGTGGACGACATCCCGCTGCTCGCCCAGCACTTCCTCGAACAGACCGCCGCGACGATGGAGCGGCCCGCGGCGGGGCTCAGCGCGGACGCCATCGAGGCGCTGCAGCGCTATCACTGGCCGGGGAACATCCGCGAACTCGAGAACGCCATCGAGCGTGCGGTGGCCTTCGAACCCACGAGCGAGGTCCAGGTCTCGAGCCTCCCGGAACACATCGCCGGCGCGGCCGCCGCGTGGAGCGATCCGTCGTCGGTTCATGGCACCGCCACGGGGCCGCGCATTCCCGACGAGGGCTTCCAGCTCGAAGAGCACGTCAGGGCCGTCGAACGGGAGTACATCGCCGAGGCGCTGCGACGGGCCGACGGCGTGAAGATGCGCGCGGCCGAACTGCTCGGCATGAGCTTCCGCAGCTTCCGCTACTACGCGAAGAAGTACGATCTATAGGCGGGTCAGCTTGTCGGCTTGTCGGCTTGCCAGCGAGTCGGCTAGTCAGCGCGTCGGCGGGTCGGCTTGTCGGCTCACCGGCCGGTCGGCCAGTCGGCGGCGGGGCGGGCCAGCAATCCTCCTCCGCTCCTCCTCCTCCTCCACTCCTCCTCCTCCATTCCTCCGCTCCTCCCGTCCTCCGCTCCTCTTCCTCCGTTCCTCTTGCCTCCCTTCCTCCCGTCCTCCGCGACCGACTGACAACCTTTGTTGTCGTCGTTGACAGGAATCGTCAGTCCGCCCGACGATGGTGAGAGCGGCCGGCCGGGCGGACGTCACCGACGTCTCAAAACACGTTGAAAATGCGCGGATTCACGAAGGGTACGCGCGAGCCCCGGGCTGGCACATCGATTGCTATCCGTCTGGGCATGGATGAGTGGGGTCGCGGGGGCGGCCCTTCGGTACCAAGGGCCGCCACTGCAACGTGGGGTCACTGCCCAGAGGAGAACAGAGTCATGAAGAATCGCAACAACCAGGGTTTCACGCTGATCGAGCTGCTCATCGTGGTCGCCATCATCGGCATCATCGCCGCGATTGCGATTCCGGGCCTGCTCCGCGCCCGCATGTCGGGTAACGAGTCGTCGGCCATCGGCTCGATGCGCTCGATCAACAGCGGCCAGGCGACCTACGCAGCGAGCTGCGCATCGGGCGGCTTCGCCTCGAGCCTCGCGGCGCTCGTCGAACCGGCGGTCGGCAGCACGGCCGGCTTCATCAGCCCGGACCTCGATCCGGTGAACAGCCCTGGCGCTGGCGCTGCAGGCGCACTCGCGAACAGCGCCGGCAAGAGCGGCTTCGACGTGGGCCTGGAAGCCGGTGCCGAGTCTGCGGTGCTGAACGTCGCCGTCTGCAACGGCGTCGAAGACCCCGTGGTCACCGGCTACTTCGCGCTCGCCGTTCCGCAGCAGGTGGGCTCCACCGGGCAGCGTGCGTTCGC
>JBIQIB010000106.1:0-14442 GCA_044508265.1 Acidobacteriota bacterium | reverse complement strand
TAGGCATTAGGCATTAGGCATTAAGCATTAGGCATCAGGCATTAACTTCGCCAGGCGGTCTGCGTAGGGCGCGACCAGGGGCCAGCGCCAGTCGACGCCGCGTCCCGTCTGGACGAGGGCCAGTACCCAGCATCCCACCCCCAGCAGGACGACCACCTGCGCCAGCACCAGCAGCACCCGGAACGCCGCGATCGAGACGAACAGGCTGAGTGCCGCGGCGGCCAGCAGCGCCAGCGTCGCGACCGTGAGCAGACCGAATCCCACCAGCGCCTGCGCGGCGTGGCGCCTCACGTCGAGGCGGCGACCCTCGAGCGAGAGCACGAGGGCGCCAGACACCCATCCCGCGGAATACGCGAGCATCGAGGCGGCGCGCGCCGAGAGCGGCAGCGACGGCGCGCCGGCGGCCGGCGGCTCGGACGTCACGACATCAGGCATCGGCCGGAGCGACGAAGCGGGCGTGGACATGCGCTCCCAGCGTAACGCGAAATCGTGACGCGTCGCGCGCGGCGCCGGTCTGCATCACACGCCGCCGAGGGCCGACGGATGGATGTATGCCTGTCGGGCCCGCACGTCGAGGCCGGCGCGACGCACCCGCACGTCGATCTGACGGACCGCGGGAACGTTGCCGCGCCTGTCGCGCGCCGAGGCCTCCGGCATCTCGTACGAGAGCAGGTAGTAGTCGTCCATGTCGGCCAGCATGGCCGGGACCTGCGCGAGCAGGTCGTTGGTCGAGCGCGTGAGCCGGCCGCCCGTGTCGTGCGCGAGCGCGGCCAGCGCGGAGAGGTCGTCGATCGCCTTGAGGCTCGACGACACGCCGGCATGCCGCAGCCGCCCTGCCGGCCCCACCGGACGGGTACCTGTCGTCTGCGTGACCGACGCGCCGGGCTGCAGACCCGCCGGGTCGATGGCGTAGATCGCGACGTTGGCGAGCGCGGCGCGTCCGACGACGGCCCGGACGCCGCGCAGGATGTCGGGATCCACCAGCCCGCGCTGCGCGGCCGCCTCGATGTCGTAGCCCTCCGAGAACAGCACCAGCGTGGAGCGGCGGTCACCATGTGCGACCTCGCGCAGGTGGTCGAGCAGCGAGGCAATCACCGCGAGCCCGTGGCGGGAGCGTTGCCAGCCGAACGCCTGCGCGCCGTCCCGCTGCCCGCGCACGCGGGCCGTGGCACGCTCGAGCGCAATGCGGCTCGTCGTGAACTCCACGCGGACGTCCGGCAGCGTGCTGGTGTTGACGAGCGCCACGCGGTCGCGCGGGTCGAGCCGGCCGAGCAGATCGCGGGCCGCCTGCGCCGCGCGCGGCATGACCTCGGGGCGGATGCTCGAGTCGTCGAGGACGATGACGAGCTCGCGCGGGGTGTATCCGGCATCCTCCGCCCCGCGCTGCACGTGGCGGACGTCTACGAGCGTCATCCGCCGGCCGTTCTCGAACACGTCGAACGCGTCGTCAGGGAGGCCGTGAACCGGCTGCCCGTCCTCGTCACACACCACGACGGGTACCTGGACGAGGCCGACCTCCGCCCTGAGGGCGGGAGACTGTGCGATGAGGGGGGACGTGCCGGCGACGGACAGCGCCAGGCACGAAAGCGTCACGAACGCCACGACGAGCCGCATGGAGGCTTCTCCCGAACCGGCGCTGGCTGGCACCTGCCAGCGTAGCACGCGCCTCGCGGACCGCTCAGGACGCGTGCTCGCAGGCCTCACGCCGGCGTGCCGGACATGCGTCGCACGAGATCGGCTGCCCGTCGGGCCCGAGCACCTCCGGCCCGCCGCACGAGCCCCGCAGGCAGCGGTCCGACAGCATGACCCCGACGGCCATGGCCGCCATGGCGATGCCGATGACGACGATCGAGATCAGGAACAGGAGCATCTCAGGACTTTCCGGACAGCCACGCCGTGAACGCCGGCGACGGCCGCTCGAGAAACTCGCCGGTGACGTCGGGGACGACCAGCAGGGCGGCGACGCCGTGTCGCTCGGCGAAGGCGGCGCCCTCGTCGGGGCCCATCACCATCAGCGCCGTGGAGACCGCGTCGGCCCAGGCGGCAGACGGCGCGACGACCGTCACCGACGCCAGGTAGTGCGTCACCGGACGCCGCGTCCGCGGGTCCAGGATGTGCGTCACGCGGCGCCCCTCCACTTCACGATAGTTCCTGTAGGCCCCTGATGTCGACACGGCGATGTCGCTGAGGGGCACGACGCGCAGGATGCTCCGGGCCGCGGGCCGCGGCCGCTCGATGGCGATGCGCCAGGACTGCCCTTCCTCGTTGTGTCCCCGGGCGACGAGCTCGCCGCTCATGTCCACCAGGAAGTTGCGATGGCCGCGCGCTTCGAGGAGCGCAGCTACGCGGTCGGCAGCGTAACCGGCCGCCAGCGCCGAGAAGTCGCAGCGCACGCCCGGGTGCCGCTTGGCCACCGTGCGGGATGCCGCGTCCACCACCAGCTTGTCGACGCCGACACTCGCCTCGAGCGCCTCGAGAGTCTCCTCGGCAGGCGCGATGTCGGCCTGGCCATGGGGACCGAAGCCCCATGCGTCCACCACCGGCGCCACGGTGATGTCCACGGCGCCGCCGGTGAAGTCAGCCAGCGCGACGGCCTGCTCGAAGAGCTCGAAGGCCTCGTCGCCGAAGGGCACGGGATCCAGCGACTCGGACGCGTTGAAGCGCGCGAGCTCCGAGTCGTTGCGCCAGGTGGAAATCTGTCTGTCGATGCTGGCCAGCAGATCGCGGATGCCATCGTCGACGGCCTGCCGCTCGTCGGATGACAATCCGGCGGGTCCGGGCACGACCTTCACGGTGAACGTCGTGCCCATCGTCGGACCGCTGAAGACGACGGTCGAGGCGGGCCGCCCGGCTGGCGCGCACGCCCCCGCGCCCGCCAGCAGCAGGCCGGCAGCGGCAAGCGTGGCGGCGGGCCGGGGCCTCATCCGAAGTCGTCGAACATGATGGCGTCGCGCTCGACACCCAGGTCCGTCAGCATCTGCATGCACGCGGCCAGCATCTGCGGAGGCCCGCACAGGTAGTACTCGACGTCTTCCGGCGCCGGATGCGCGTGCAGGTACCTGTCGTGCAACACCTGGTGGATGAAGCCGACGTCGCCCTTCCAGTCGTCCTCGGGCAGCGGCTCCGAGAGCGCGAGCGTCCAGGTGAAGTTCGGGTTCTCGCGTGCGATGGCGTCGAAGTCCTCGATGTAGAACGCCTCGCGCAGGCTGCGGGCCCCGTACCAGAACGACACCTTGCGCGTCGTGCGCAGCCGGCGGAACTGGTCGAAGATGTGCGACCGCATCGGCGCCATGCCGGCGCCGCCGCCGATGAACACCATCTCGGCGTCGGTGTCGCGCGCGAAGAACTCGCCGAACGGGCCGGCGATGGTCACCTTGTCACCCGGCTTCATGCTGAAGATGTACGACGACATCTTCCCTGGCGGGATGCCTTCCGGGCCGCGCGGCGGGGGCGAGGCGATCCGCACGTTGAGCATGATGATGTCCGACTCGTCCGGGTAGTTGGCCATCGAGTAGGCGCGCGACACCGGCTCGTCCACCTTGGAGGTGTAGCGCCACATGTCGAACTTGTCCCAGTCGCCGCGGTACTGCTCGTCGATCTCGAAGTCGCGGTAGTGCACCACGTGGGGCGGGCACTCGATCTGGACGTAGCCGCCGGCGCGGAACGGCACGATCTCGCCCTCCGGCAGCTCCAGCACGAGCTCCTTGATGAAGGTCGCGACGTTGTTGTTCGATCGGACGGTGCACTCCCACTGCCTGACCGAGAACACCTCGTGGGGCACCTCGATCCGCATGTCCGACTTGACCTTCACCTGGCAGCTGAGGCGGACGCCCTCGCGCGCCTCGCCGCGTGTCACGTGGCTGCGCTCGGTGGGCAGCAGCGCCCCGCCGCCCTCGAGCACCGTGACCTTGCACACGCCGCAGGTGCCCTTGCCGCCGCAGGCCGACGGAATGAAGATGCGCTGCTCGGCGAGCGTCGACAGCAGCGTGCCGCCCGCGGCCACGTCGAGCGGCGGCTGGTCTACACCGTCGAGCGTAATCGACACGTTGCCCATCGCGACGAGCTTCCGCCGCGCGACGAGCAGCAGGCCCACGAGCGCCAGGATGATGCCGGTGAACATCCCGACGCCGAGCACGATGGTCGTCACAGCTGGATCCCCGCGAAGGCCATGAACCCGATCGCCATGAGGCCGGTGACGATGAACGTGATGCCCAGCCCGCGCAGCCCCTCGGGCACGTTGCTGTAGCGCATGCGCTCGCGGATGGCGGCAAGCGCGACGATGGCCAGGGCCCAGCCCGTGCCCGACCCGATGCCGTAGACGACGCTCTCCCCGAACGTGTAGGAGCGCTCCACCATGAAGAGCGTGCCGCCGAGGATCGCGCAGTTGACGGCAATCAGCGGCAGGAAGATGCCGAGCGTCGCATAGAGCGCCGGCACGTGCCTGTCGAGCGTCATCTCCACCACCTGCACGATCGCGGCGATGGTCCCGATGTAGGTGAGGAATCCGAGGAAGCTGAGGTCGTAGCTCGCGAGGGCGGGGCTCAGCCACGTCATCGCGCCTTCCTTCAGCAGGTAGTGGTACACGAGGTTGTTGGCCGGCACGGTGATCGTCTGCACGACGACCACGGCGAAGCCGAGGCCCACGGCCGTCTCCACCTTCTTCGACACCGCGAGGAAGGAGCACATGCCGAGGAAGAAGGCGAGGGCGATGTTCTCGATGAAGATCGAGGTGACGAGGATGCTGAGGTAGTGCTCCACCATCTCAGGACTCCGGCGCCTCGACCTGCTCGGGCTTCCACGTGCGGAGGCCCCAGATGAACAGGCCGATGAGGAAGAACGCCCCGGGCGCGAGCACCATCAGGCCGTTCGGCAGGTACCAGCCGCCGGCACTGACCGAAGGCAGCACCGTCATGCCGAAGAACGTGCCCGATCCGAAAATCTCGCGCAGCGAGCCGACAAACAGCAGGATCACCGCATAGCCGAGGCCATTGCCGATGCCGTCGAGCATGCTGAGCCGCGGCGGGTTCTGCATGGCGAACGCCTCGGTGCGGCCCATCACGATGCAGTTGGTGATGATGAGGCCGACAAACACCGACAGCTGCCGCGAGATCTCGAACAGGTAGGCCTTCAGGATCTGGTCCACGACGATCACGAGCGACGCGATGATCGTCAGCTGCACGATGATGCGGATGCTGTTCGGAATGTAGTTGCGGACGAGGCTCACGAAGAAGTTCGAGCCCGCCACGACGGCAATCACCGCCACCGACATGACGACGGTGGTCTCCATCTTCGTCGTCACGGCGAGCGCCGAGCAGATGCCGAGCACCTGCAGCGCGATGGGGTTGTTGTTGAACAAAGGGTCGATCAGAACGTCGCGGGCGGTACTCACGTCGCCTCCTTCCGGAGTCGCTGCAGATAGGGGCCGTAGCCCTCGGGGCCGAGCCAGAACCCGATCATCGCCGACACGCCGCGGCTGGTGATCGTCGCGCCGGCCAGGCCGTCCACGCGGTAGGGATCGGACTCGGGCGGGCCGGCCGTGCCGCGGATCACCTCGATCCTGACGTCGCCTTCGGCATCGAACACCTGCCGTCCGGGCCAGAGCGCCTTCCAGCGCGGGTTGTCCACTTCGCCGCCGAGGCCGGGCGTCTCGCCGTGCTGGTAGTAGGTCAGGCCGCGGACGGTGCTGAGATCGGGTCCGAGCGCGAGGAAGCCGTACATGGTGGACCAGAGCCCCTTGCCCTCAATCGGAAGGACCACGAGCTCCAGCTGGCCGGCGTCGTCATGCCGCTGGTACACGACGGCGACGTCGGGCACGCGCGTGACCTGGGCCGTGTTGCGGGCGACGGCCCGGCTCGCCGACGGGTCGGCCAGCGCACGCTGCTGGTCGTAGGTCGCGACGTCGACGGCGTCAGACACCTCGCCCGTCTCGAGGTCGATGGCCACGACCTCGAAGGCGGCGAACCGCCGCTCGATCTCGTCGCTGTCGATGCGCTCGCCGGGCGACATCATGCCGGCCGCGAGCAGCACGTTCCTGCGCCGATCGAGTTCCGCATTCGACTGCTGGCGCTCGCGCAGCGTCACCGCCGATGCCGACACCAGCACGGCGCAGACGACGCAGACGATGAACGCGAACCGGAGTGTGTACTGTACGGAGCTACGCTGCGGCACGTGCCTGCCTCCGTCGGATGTTCGCGCGCACGACGTAGTAGTCGATGGTGGACGCAAACACGTTCATGAACAGGATCGCCAGCATCATCCCTTCCGGGTAGGCGGGGTTGACGACCCTGATGAGTACCGCCAGCACGCCGATGAGCGCGCCGTAGATCCAGTGTCCGCCGAGGGTGTGCGTTCCCGACACCGGGTCGGTGGCCATGTAGACCATGCCGAACATCCAGCCGCCGAGCACGAGGTGCCAGTGGAACGGCAGGCCGAACATCGGGTTGGTGTCGGAGCCTATCGCGTTGAACAGCAGCGCCGTCGCCAGTGTGCCAAGGGTCACGCCGGCCATGACGCGCCATGACGCCACCCCGGTGACCAGCAGCAGCACGGCGCCCAGCAGGCAGGCCAGCGCCGACGTCTCGCCCATGGAGCCCGGAACGAGGCCGATGAAGGCGTCCCACCATGTGAGGTCGCCGAGCGCTTCGAGGCCGCCCACCTTCGCGGCGGCCAGCCAGGTCGCGCCGGTGAAGGCGTCAGGCGACGGCACCGGCCCGGCCTCACCGGCGGCGCCGGCCGCGATCCAGACGTCGCCCGAGATCTGCGCGGGATACGCAAAGAAGAGGAACGCCCGGGCCGTCAGCGCGGGGTTGAGGATGTTCATCCCGGTGCCGCCGAAGATCTCCTTGCCTACCACGACGCCGAACGACGTGCCGAGGGCCACCTGCCAGAGCGGGATCGTCGGCGGGAGGATCAGCGGGATGAGCATCCCCGTGACCAGGAAACCCTCGTTGATCTCGTGCCCTCGCACCTGGGCGAAGAGCCCCTCCCACGCGCCGCCCACGGCGTAGGTGACGAGCGTGATCGGCAGGAAGTAGAGGGCGCCGTGCACCATGCACGCGACCACGTCGCCGCTCGCGAACGCCAGCCCGAGCGCCTGCATCGCCTGCGTCTGCCAGGTGTCGAGCGGCGCGCCTCCGGCCTCGATTGCCAGGTGCGCCTGATAGCCCGTGTTGTAGAGCGCCATCACGATCGTCGGGACGAGCGACACGACGACGAGCGACATCAGGCGCTTGAGGTCGAGCCCGTCGCGGACGTGCGACGCCGTCCCCGTCACGGTGGCGGGGGTGTAGAGGAACGTGTCGATCGCGTCGTAGAGCGGGTACATCCGCTCGAGCCGCCCCCCCTTGTGGAAGTGCGGCGCATAGCGATCGAGCAACTGCCGGAGCATCAGCCTTCCTTCTCGATGAGGGTCAGCACCTCGCGCAGGTGCGGTCCGTAATCGTTCTTCCCCGGGCACACGAACGTGCACAGCGCGAGGTCTTCTTCGTCGAGCTCGAGACACCCGAGCTGCTCGGCGCGCTCGACGTCACGCGTGACCAGCGCCTTCAACAGGTAGGTCGGCTGCATGTCGAAGGGGAAGACACGCTCGTACTGGCCCACCGGGATGATCGCGCGGGGCGAGCCGTTGGTGGACGTCGTGAACGGAAACCGCCTTGCCGGCGTCAGCGCCGACGTGAACACCCGCAGCGCCGAGAACCGCTTCGCACCCGGGAGCGCCCAGCCGAGCAGCGTGCGCTCGCGCCCTTCGGGCAGCACTGCGACCTGGCGGTGGTAGCGGCCGAGGAACCCGTGCTCGTCACCCGAGGCGCGCCGCCCGGCGAGCACCGAGCCCGAGATCACCCGCACGTCGCCCCCGTCGATCTCCCCCGCGACGATCTCGTCGGTGGAAGCGCCGCGCGGGACGCGCAGCAGGCGCGGACGCCGCACCGACGGGCCGGCCAGCGAGATCACGCGCGACACGTCGAGCCGGCCGGTCCTGAAGAGCGCCCCTATCGCCAGCACGTCCTGATAGCCGGCGTACCAGATCACACGACCGCGCCCCGCAGGCTCGAGCGTGTGGATGTGGTACCCGACCGTGCCGGCCGGATGCGGTCCGGTGAACGTCTCGTGCCGGAGCCGCGGCAGGTCGGGCAGCGGCGTCGTCCAGTTGGGCGCGGTGCACACGTAGAGCGTCCCGTCCGTGAGGCTCGCCAGCACCCGCAGCCCCGCCGCGAAGTCGTCGGCGCGCCCCGCCATCGCGGCCTCGACGGGCGGCGCGAGCGGCTCGGTGTCGATTGCCGTGACGAAGATGGCGAGCGGCACGACGGCCGGGTTCGCCACGCGCGAGAACGGCCGGGCGCGCAGCGCAGGCCACTCCCCCGACTCGGTCAGCAGCGCCGTCGCGTAGTCGCGGTCGACGGCCTCGACCGGCCGGCCGTCGAACGACTCGAACGTAACGGGCTCGCCGGCAGCCGCGTCCACGCCCGTCGTGTCGATGACGATGCTCTGCAGCGCCCGCCGGGCACCGCGATGGATGCCCGCGACGCGGCCCGTCAGCGGCGCCGTGTAGCGTACGCCCGGCATCCTCTTGTCGTCGGCGAGCAGCTGCCCCTGCCTGACCTCGTCGCCCTCGGCGACGTGCAGCGTCGGCCGAAGCCCGATCGAGTCGGCCGCGACGATGGCGACACGCGTCACCGGACGATCGTCGAGCTGCGCCGCCGGCGCTCCCGTGATTGGCAGGTCGAGGCCTCGTGGCGTCCGATGGGCCACCGCTAGTCGACCTTCTCGAAGCGCACCGGCCCGTCGTGGCGGGTCACGGCGGCCAGGGCGAAGGGCGTCGTCACCGTCTGGTTCACGACGGCGCCAGCCTGCGGCGCCACCTCGCGCCACGAGACGACGAGCGCCTCGCCGTCGTAGCGCACCCCGGCCACCTCGACCCTGTAGCCGGCGGACGGCCGGTTGCCGACGAACACGCCGACCATCATCGTGTCGCCGAAGGCGACGCTCGGGGCGTCCTGCCGCGTCGGCAGCGAACGCCAGACACGCTGCCAGGCGTCCTCGTCGCGCACGACCAGCTCTTCGGGCGTCGCGCGGTTGCTGAGGGGCCCATGGGCTACCGGCACCATCTGCGGCGCGGCCGGCGCGGCGCTGGTGGACGGCGGGCCGTAGACCGCGAAGGTCAGCTCGCGCGCCACGGGCTCGACATTGGACAGCCTCGGCGTGGCCTCGACCCTGAGGACGTACAGCCCGGGCGCCAGCTCACGCAGCGGCACTTCGAACTGCACGCCGTAGCCGCCGCCGGTGCCCGACAGCTCCTTGGACGAACGTTCATCCGACGTCGAGAACACCCGCGTGCCTTCCGTGCCCGTGACGGTGGTGGTGATGTCGACGGTATGCTCCGGCGTGATCGAGTCGTACACGTCCACGTAGCCGAAGAGGCTTTCGAGCTGTCCGAAGCCGCGCATCGTGGTGGGCGGCGCGGGCAGCAGTTCCTTGACGTCGTCGGGGAGGCGCGGCGTCGGCGTCAGCGCCGCCGAGCTCGAGGTCAGGAGCACGCCGCTCATCGAGAGGCGCTGCTGGCTGAAGTCGGGAACGACGAGGTCCGTGAACACCGAGCCGGTGGCGCCGCCATTCAGCTCCCTGGCGGCGACGCGCAGCTGGTAGCGGCCGGGCTGCAGCTCGAGCTCGAGCACCGACCGGAACCCCGTCTGCGACACCAGCTTGCGCGTCTGCTCGCGCAGCTTCAGATCCAGTTGCGTCCGATCGCCGCCCTGGATCTTGCCGTTGGTGTCCATCGCCATCATCGAGATCTCGAGCGTGTTGTTGAAGGTCTCGCCCTCCTGCTGGAAGTCGAGGCCGCCGCCGTCGATCTGCACCGTGACGGTCACTGCGCTCTTCGGCGCCGTGCCCTTGAAGGCCGCCGTGTGCACCGACAGCCCGAGGCCCGGCGTGGGCAGCGCGGCGTTGAGCACCGCCCGCAGCTCCGGCGACGTGCCGGACGCCGATTCTTCCGTACGCTTCTCTTCGCGCTCCTTCGGGGCGACGTACGCCTTCCGGGCGAACACCTTCACGCCGGGGCGGTTCACCTTCACCTCGATGCGCCGGACGCGGCCGTCGCGGCGCGTGTTGGTCGGGTAGTAGCCGAGCAGGTAGTAGTTGCTGCTGTCGCGGACAACGCGCTCGAACGCCGTGGCGAAGTCGTTGCTGTTGACGGCGGCGAACCCGCCGGTGCCCTCGGCGAGCGACCGCAGCGCGTTCTGCGCCAGGCGCTGCTCGTCACGCACGTTCCAGGGGTTGAGGTTCAGCGTCGGATCCTGCGGCGGCGCGTCCATGTTCATCTCGTCGTCGCTCATGCCGACGAGGCCGCGCGGGTCGATCGCGTAATAGGCGACGTTGCTGCGGGTGGCGGCGCCGATGGCGTCGCGCATCGAGTAGAGGACGTCGGTGGCGAAACGGGCGACCTCGCCCATCACGTCCACGGTGTTGTAGTCGATGCCCTCGCTGAAATAGAGGACGGCCTTGCGGCGGCCGTTCACCGTGTCGAGCAGCCGCGACACGTTGCGCAGCGTGTCCATCGCCGAGCGGGCGAAGTAGGCGCGCTGCGGGTCGAGCTGGTCGAGGATGCGGTCGCACTCCTGCGAGACCTGGCCGTCGCCGGTGCCGTCGCGATCCCGGCACCGGGAGTCCTGGGTCATGCGGAAGTAGTCGAGCCGCTCGAGCGTCGACGACCGGAGCTTCATCCCCTGGAACCTGTCGATGGACGCGATCATCAGGTCCTTGTTGGTGGTGAACTCCTGCGAGGCGTCGCTGCGCCCGCTGGCGTGGATCACCGCCACCATGTCGTTCGGCGCCACGTACTCCTCGACGAACTGGCGGGCCGCGTTTTTCACCTGGGACGCGCGCAGCGGGCCGACGTGGTAGTCGTCGAGGACGATGACGTAGACGCGGCCGTCACGGATGCCCTCGTTGGTCATCACGTCGTAGGTCAGCGGCTTGCCGTCCACCAGCGTCCGCTCGTGCTTCTCGATCGGGATGTGCACGGGCGTGAACACCGAGATCGTCTGCAGCTCGCCGTTTTCGAAGACCTGGAAGTCGGACGCCTGCAGGTCGTTCACCAGGTTCCCGTCATCGTCGGACACGATCGCCGAAACCTCGACGTAGTCGATCTGCGCCCGGAACGTCGGACGTTGCGGCTGGCTGTCGGAGGTGCCCTGCTGCTGTCCCGCGAGGACGGCCCCTGCAAGCAGGGTCAGAAGCGCACCGGAGGTAAGGAGTCGACGCATGGTGTGGCTGGCTCTTCGTTCTGGAGCGGACGGTGCCCCGACGGTTCGGCAACGCGCTGGCATGGCGTCCCCAGCTGGGAATTATAGGACGACGGAGGAGCCAGCTCGGGCGATGTGCGCCGGACGGGCCGGCGGGCCGTCCTATACTGGAAGTCATGCCCGCCGACGTGCCGGCCATACAAGCGGCGCTGCGTGCCGCGTCGCTCGATGGATGGCTGCTCTACGATTTCCAGGGCGTCAACCCGATCGCCCGGACCCTCGCCGGGCTCGGCGGCACCGCGAAGATGACGACGCGGCGCTGGTACTACATGGTGCCGGCCACGGGCACGCCGCGCAAGTTGGTGCACCGCATCGAGTCGCACGTCCTCGACGGCATGCCGGGCGAGACACGCACCTACGCGGGTCACGAGTCGCTGGATGCGGGACTGGCGGCGCTGCTGGACGGCTGCCGTCGCGTCGCGATGGAGTACTCGCCGCGCTGCGCCATCCCGTACCTGTCGCGGGTGGACGCGGGCACGGTCGAACAGGTCCGGGGCGCCGGGGTCGAAATCGTCACGTCGGGCGACCTGGTGCAGCAGTTCATGGCGGGGTGGTCGGAGGCCCAGGCGGAGACGCACAGGCGCGCCGCCGCGGCACTTTACCGCGTGAAGGATCGCGCGTTCGAGGCACTGCGCCGCGTGTCGGCAGGCGAGCCGCTCGACGAGTACGCCCTGCAGCAGCTGATGGTCGGGTGGTTCGAGGAGGAAGGGCTCGTCAGCGACGCGGCGCCGGTCGTGGCCGCGATGGAGAACGCCGGCGACCCTCATTACCAGCCCACCGAAGGGTCGTCACGGCCCATTCGTCCCGACGAGCTGGTGCTGCTCGACCTGTGGGGCAAGACTCGGGAGGAGGGCGCCGTCTATGCCGACATCTCCTGGGTCGGCTACACGGGCTCCGCGGTACCGGCCCCGATGGCCCAGGCGTTTGACGCCGTCGTGTCGGCGCGCGACGCGGCCGTGGCCCTGGTCGAGGCACGCGTCATCGCGGGGGAGCCCGTCCGCGGGTGCGAGGTCGACAGGGCCGCCAGGACGGTGCTCGAACAGGCTGGATATGGCGACGCCATCATGCATCGCACGGGTCACAGCCTGGGAGAGACGGTGCATGGGCAGGGCGTCCACATGGACGACTACGAGACGCGCGACGAGCGCCGGCTCCTCCCGGGCACCGGCTTCACGGTCGAGCCTGGCGTCTACTTCAAGCAGTTCGGCATGCGGTCCGAAATCAACGTTCTCGTCGGCGACGGTCACATCGAGGTGACAGGTCCCCGGCAGCAAGTCATCATTTCCCTCGTCGCCTGATCGGTACGTCGGAGGCTCAGATGTCCACCCGCAAGACCACCCTGTTCTACACCGTCCTGGTCGCCATCGCGTCGGTGGCGATTGGCATGGTGATCGCCTCGCGGCTCGATTTGTCGCCGACGTCCACCGCGCAGACGATAGGCACCGCCCCGCCGGCCAACAGCTCGCCCATCACGGGCAGCCTCGACGCGACGACGTTCCGGACGATTGCGGCCGAGGTCTCGCCGGCTGTCGTGAACATCCGCACGGAGTCGTCGCCGCGCACCGAGGAGCTGACCGAGTTCTTCGGCGGCGACGATCTGTTCCGCCGCTTCTTCGGCGACAGGCTGCCGCAGGACGGCCAGCGGCGGCGGGCGCCGCGTCCGCCGAGCGTCGGCGCCGGCACGGGCTTCGTCATCGACGCCGAGGGCGGCCTGATCCTCACGAACAACCACGTCGTCGAGAACACCACCAAGATCGAGGTGGGCCTCTTCGGCGACGTCTCCGACGAGACGTACGAGGCCACTGTCGTCGGGCGTGACCCGCTCACCGACAGTGCGCTAATCCAGCTGAACGAGAAGCCGTCACGGGAGCTCACCGAGGTCCGGTTCGGAGACTCGGCGCAGATGCAGCCGGGCGACTGGGTCGTGGCCATCGGCAACCCCTTCAACCTCAATCACACCGTGACCGTGGGCGTCATCTCGGCGCTCGGCCGACCGTTCCCCGTCGCCCCGGGCCGCAGCGTGGAGATGCTGCAGACCGACGCGGCCATCAATCCCGGCAACTCCGGCGGGCCGATGCTGAACGTCCGCGGCGAGGTGGTGGGCATCAACACGGCGATCCTGAGCGACCGCGGCGCGGCCTCGAACATGGGGATCGGCTTCGCGGTGCCGATCAACGCCGTGCGGGAGCTGATCCCGCAGCTGCGGACGGGCAAGGTGACCCGCGGGATGATCGGCGTGCAGATCACCGCCGTGGACGCACAGGCTTACGAAGACTACGGCCTGACGACGCGTGAGGGCGCGGTGGTGGCCGCCGTCTCGCCGGACGGCCCCGCCGACGCGGCCGGCATCCAGCCGGGCGACGTGATCGTCGAGTACAACGGCCGGCGCGTGCCGAACCGCGACGAGCTGGTGTCGATGGTGACGCGCACCGCGCCGGGCACCACGGTGCCGGTGAAGGTGCTGCGCAACGCGAAGCCCGTCTCGCTGAACGTGACCGTCGGCGAGCTCGACCTCGAAGCCGAGGCCGGCGGAGCCGAGGAAGAGAGCCTGACCGAGGAATCGGCGGGCTTCGGGATGTCGCTCGACGACGTGTCGCCCGACATCGCACGCCGGCTGGAACTGCCGCGCGCGACGCAGGGCGCACTGGTGACCGACCTCGATCCCGCCGGGCTCGCGGCCGGTGCCGGTGTACGCCGCTTCGACGTGATCACGCAGATCAACGGCGAGCCGGTCACGAGCGCGGCCGACGCGGTCCGCAAGCTGCAGGCCATCGAGCAGGGCCGGCTGGCGCGCATCATCGTCATCCGCGGCGGACAGGAGCTCTTCCTGAGCATCAGGAAGGAGTAGCCGCTCCCGCCGTGTCCGCCGTCGAACGCGAGGTCAAGCTCGAGTTCCCGTCCGTCGCCGAGGCGCGCGCAGCCGTTGCGCGCCTCGGCCTTCCCCTCCGTCATCCGCGCCGCCTGCAGGACGACACGCTGTTCGACACGTCGGACGGCGCGCTGCGGGCGCGCGGACGAACCGTCCGGGTACGCACCGACGGCGCCACCACCGTGCTGACGTACAAGGGCCCGGCCCTGCCCGGGCCGCTCAAGGTGAGACCCGAGCACGAGACGCGCGTGGACGACAGGGATCAGCTGACGG
>JBIQIB010000251.1:0-1955 GCA_044508265.1 Acidobacteriota bacterium | reverse complement strand
CGCGTCGTCAACGCGTGCGACTGCCCGGAGCACGACGGCCTGCACATCGTGTCGGAGTTCGGCGTCGTCGAGTTCCTGCCCACCGCGACGACGGACGAGGACGGGGCGTACGAGATCGTCGCCACTCCCCTGCACAACCTGGCGATGCCGCTGATCCGCTACAGGACGGGCGACATGGCCGTGCCCATCGCAGAACCCTGCCCGTGCGGACGCGGATTGCCGCGCATGCGCCTCGTGGGCGGGCGCAGCCGCAGCTACGTCGTCCTGAACGACGGCCGGCTCGTGTCCATCACGGTGGTGGACATCCCCAAGGCGGCAGCCACCGTCGAGCAGTTCCAGTTCGTGCAGGAGCGGCCCGGCGAGGTCACGCTGTACATCGTCAAGGGCGCGGGCTACTCCGACGCGGACGAGGCTACGGTGCGGCGGAACCTGCTCGAGAAGTTCGGCGACGCGCTGACGGCGCACCTGGTCTACACCGACGCGATCGAGCGAACGGCGCGCGGGAAGCGGCCGCTGCTGGTGCAGCGGCTCGACCTTTCACAGTTCGAGTGAGCTCGGGCCTTGCAGACGTGCGACGTCAAGCGCAGCGCTTCGGAAGGGTGAGCTGATGAGCGGCGCAAGTGGCCTGTGGGCCGCCGTCGCGCGACGGCGCCCTCATCTCGAGCGGCTCATCGTCCACGTGACGCCAATCGGCGAAGGGGGCCTGGACGCGGTGGCCCAGGCAGGCTTCGATCTCAGCGAGGCGACGCACGACTCGCTCGACCGCCTCCTGCGCGGCGTGCGCAAGGCGCACCAGATCCCGCCGCTGCACGCGTTGCTGCGACGGGGAATCAGGGGCTGGATCGCGACGTCCGGCGGCCAGTTCGCCGGCCACGCGTTCCTCGTTTCATCCACCGACCGGCCGCTCCGCTTCGGCGGCGTGCGCCTGTACCCGGGAGAGATGGCCATCACCGCGATGTTCGTGAACCCCGTCTTCAGGGGCCGCGGCCTCGGCGCTGCCCTGCACCGCCAGCTCGAGGCCATCGCCGTCCGCGACGACGGCGCCGTCACCAACGTCGCGTGGACCGCCGACTACAACGTCGCCAGCCGAAGGATGCTCGCCCGCCTCGGCTGCCGTCAGGTCGGCACCGTCCGGCGGCTCATTGTGTGGCATCGTCCGGTCGTCTCGATGTACCGCGGCGCGCCGCCGCGGCGCTGAGGCCTGTGACGATGACTCGCCTTCCCATCGCCGGCGTCAGGTGGCGGCTCACTTTCCTGCGTCACGCACATCAGGTGAGCCGTGCGGCGGCCCGAACGGAAGCCCGCGGATACCTGGCCAGTCTGAGGACTGCGTACCGGCTACACCGGCGCTACGGCTTCCAGCCCGACGAGGCAGCCCGCCTGGGCCTCCTGACGTCACCCGCGAACGTGGATCGATTCGTCAGCAAGAGCCGACTCGTTTCTCGCCAGCGCGTACTGAATCCCCCGTCGTTCCAGGAGCTGACGGAGGACAAGGCCCTGTTCTACACGCTCTGCAGCCGTGCCGGCCTGCCCGTGCCGCCGCTGCTCGGTATCCTCCTCACCGATGGCGCCAGCCTGGCATGGCCTGGCACGCCGCTCGAAGGGGCCGGCGCCTGGTCGAGGTTCTTCGACAGCTGTCCCCCGGAATTCGTCGTCAAGCCGAGCCGCGGGGTCTACGGCGAGGGGATCCGGTTCGTGGACAAGCGCGAGCACCGATACTCCAGCGAGGCGCTCACCAGCGAACTGCGGGCCGACGCCCGGTACCGGTCGTTCGTCGTGCAGCAGTGCATGGAGAATCATGCGGATCTGCTTGCGCTGAGTCCCGCCCGCGGCCTCCAGACGGTCCGCGTCATCACCTTCGTCCGTGACGATGGGAGCGCGGAGATCCTGATGGCGTATCTCAAGCCGATCGGCGGGACGAACCGCGTGGACAACCACAACAGCGGCCGCACGGG
>JBIQIB010000010.1:48647-57404 GCA_044508265.1 Acidobacteriota bacterium | reverse complement strand
GCCAGCGTGCCGAGCGCATGCGCAAGGAACGGCACCACGAAGTGCCTGGGCTCCAGCAGCGCCATGCCGGCCTGCAGCCCCTCGACAGTCGTCATGTCGACGCCCGCCGGCGGCGCGATGACGAGCGGCCCGACGGCAACGAGCGCCATGTTGACGAGCCCGCCGGCGACCACGCCGACGACGACAGCAGCGACGTTCCTCAGCATCGGCCGTCCCTCCGGCGCCTCGGGATGAGGCGTGCCCCGGTGACGAGTGGGCGCACCCACGTCTGACGCGGACCCGCCCGCGGGCCCCGGGACGCGGCACGCTACGCAACTCGCGGCCAGCGCCGCCCGCAGCTCTGGCACACGCCCATTGGCAAGCGCATCGCTGACGGTGCCGGCGTCGCGCGGCCCGCTGGCCGTCGCGCTACGCCCGCGCCAGCGCAGCGAGACTGACCCGAATCCGCGACGCGACGCCTACAGACGACGCGGTCGCCACAGCGTCGAACACGTCCGCATCGTCAGGCAGCCCGAGCTCACGGATCCTGGCGTACGCCTCCGGCCCGAGCCTCCACGGCGCGAGCGTGACGACGCCGGCAAGCTCCACGAGCGCGGCCTCGAGGTCCGACTCCGGCGCGACGGCCTCCCGCGTCGTGTCGCCAAGTCGCTCGGCAACAGCCGCCGCAACGACAGCGCGCTGGCGACGGGTAAGCGGCGCCTCACGCTCGAGCGCGTACTGCTCCCACGCGCGCGCGAGCTCGGCGACCTCCGGCCAGCTTTCGAGCTCGATGGGACGCGGCGCCGCCTGGTCCGGCGGATCGTCGGGCCGGAGATACGGCGGCGTGGCAGGCTCGATGCGCGGCGCACCGAACCGATCCGGGTAATCGAGCTCCACGCCGACGGCGTCGGCGATGCGGTTGTAGTGGCCGAAGAGGCACGACTGCAGCACGGCATGGAGCACCGCGTGGTCCGCGAGACCGGCGGCGCGCGCCTGCGAGAGGTCGCGGCCTGTCATCGCCCACGGATGCTCCGTGACGGCGACGGCC
The DNA here is from genome assembly GCA_044508265.1 of Acidobacteriota bacterium. Taxonomy (GTDB): domain Bacteria; phylum Acidobacteriota; class Vicinamibacteria; order Vicinamibacterales; family Vicinamibacteraceae; genus JAEZDP01. The sequence goes on along the minus strand of JBIQIB010000010.1, from coordinate 56,377 downwards.
AGGCGCACGAGCACCCTGACGACGGGGTCGACGTGACGGTCCCCGACGGCGCGCGGGTCGATGACGATGGCGCGTGAGAGCGCCTCGTCACCCTTGAGAGCGGCACGCAGAAACTCTGCGTGAGCTGCCGTTCAATAGAAACACTGATTGAGCCGCGACGTCGTCGTTGCCACGAGCTCGCGCTGCGGCCACGGCAGCGGTCCGGCCTGGTTCACGCCCGACGAGAACCCGAAGGCCTTCGGCATGAGGCCGGGGTCGAGGCTGTGCGCGCGGATGATGCCGGCCAGGCCGCCGTGCGACGGTTGGTACACCGGCGGCATCGGCCGGCTCGCCATGCGGGCGTACATCTCCGCGAGGACGCCGGTGGCGTCGCGTGGGTCGATGATGCGCAGATGAGCCATGCCCGGGAGCATATCGCACGCCGCGGCGCGCCGACACTCACCGGGCCTGTCCCAGCACCTCCCGGCCGCGCTGCCTGGCAAACGTCGTCATCCATCCCACTTCCTGCTCGAACCGCTCGTTGCTCCACGACTTGCTCGGGTCGGCGTAGGCCGACTCGCGAATGAGCGAGGCGAGCCGCTGCGTCTCGGCTTCGAGCCACCCGGGACCGTCACTCCCCTCGGGACGTTCGTCAGCGATGGCGGCCACCCGGCGCAGCGCATCGCGATACACATTCTTCAGATGCGGACGTTCGAGCGCCGCGGCGAAGAGCCAGTGCTCCTCGAGCCCGGCATACACGTCGCGATGCACCTCGCGGAACGAGACGTCCTTGTCCCAGGGAATGAACTGGAAGCGCTCCGAGTCGCCGAACCTGTACAGATAGAAGTTGTTCAGGCCCCAGTCACCGGCCAGCCCGTCGTGATCCGAGAGGTACTGCTCGACGGCGAGGTACGTGAGGAGATGCTCGAAGTCCACGTAACGCGACATCTCGCGCTCCCACACGCTGCGTGAGGCACGCGTGGCCGTCCGGATGAAGGCGACGAGGGATCCATACAGCTGCGCGGGCGGCTCGTCGTCGCGCGTCTCGGCCTCGAACATCTCGGCGTACCGCAACGGCTCGTCCCCGAGCCACTCGAACCGGTACGTGCCCGACCACTCGAACTCGTAGAGGTAGCCATGGTCCTCGCCGAATCGTGAAACGAGGAATGGCTCCTCGATGGGCTCGAGGATGCCGTAGAGGCCATGGTAGGTGCCGTTGATGTACAGCCGCGCGTGCGAGACCCGCGGTGCCGGGACGCCGGCACGCGCGAACAGCTGCATCGACAGCGACTCCTTGAGCATCGAGGGGTCCTGCCGGTAGTTGTCGAGCGCCAGCGACTTCAGGCCCGCGAACGTCTGCCCGGAGACGAACTCGTTGAAATCGAGCTTCAGCCCCGGCTTGCGCGCGTCGCGGCTGCCGCTGCCGCGCGACCTGACGCCGATGTTGCGCACGACGTGGCCGTTCCAGTGCAGGTCGGCCGGGTAGTAGGTGTTCTCGAGATAGCGCGCCTGCAGCTGGCTCCAGTCGCCGCTGTGCATCTCGAGATGCAGTTCGTGGACGACGGTGTCGTCGAACAGCTCGGCAGCGTCCGGCGGCGCTTCCTGGGCAGATCCGGTGGTGAGCAGCAGACAGCCGATGCCCGACGCGACGGCGGCCGCACTCGAGAAACGCATGACAGCGTGCATACGACCCCCTCCCGGCGCTGCCGCAAGGACGAGTGTCTGCCTGCGGCGCGTCCGCGGCAGCGGCGCACGCGCATCGCGTCAGTGGCAAGCCGTCCACGACCTGCCACGGGGGGAGGGTACCTGCACGAACGTGGATAGGACGTCCGGCGAACGTGCGGGAGACGGCTGTAGGACGAGCGAAGCCGCGCGGCGGCCGGGGGCGGACCTCGGCCCAGACTGGCGCCGCTATCGCTCCCAGACCCGCAGCTCGTGGATCGCCCAGAACCAGGCGCGCGTCTCGCCTGTGGTCCGCAGGCGCAGCTCGCGCGTGCGGTTCGGCGGCAGGAGGATGTCTATGCCTGGCGTCAGGGGCTCGCGGACGAGGCTCGCCACGAATCGCGCAAGCACGCTGTCGCTGTCGAGCCCGCGCCATGGCCCTTCGTCGTCGCGGCCTTCGACGACGAGACCGCGCGGGTAGTCGCCGAAGCTCCGGCCGTCGAGCTCCAGGCGAACCTTCGCGACGTCGAGCGGGCGATCGAACCGCAGCACCAGCCACTCGCGACCCTGCTGGCGCTCGGCGGTCGCCCAACGCGTCGCGCGGACGCCGTCGAACGCCTGCGGCAGGAGCGCAGGCTGGTGCGATGCCTCCGCCTGCCAGCGATCCGGCGTGAGCTCGCGCCAGTCCGTCGGGTCAGGAATTGCGACGGTTTCGGGCGCGAGCGGACGGAGCTCGAGGATCGTCAGCCCGCCACGCCGCTCGACGCGCCTGACGTGCCCGCTGCTGGCCGCCATGGCATCAGCAAGCGCGGCGCCGGCAACCGGATGTTCGTACAGCTCCGGGTGCACGACGATCCATCGGAGGCCGATCGTGCGAACCGCGTGCAGGCTCTCGTCGATGCGCGCGACCTCGGTGAACGGCGGTCCGCCCAGGAACACCTGGAGCGCCGACCCGTAGCCGCTGTAGCCGTTCACGATGGGATGCCCGTGCGCGAGCGTGCGGTACTGGTGGCGCGTGGCCAGAAAGGCGTCGCCCACAGGCAGCTCCAGGAGCGGGCCGCGGGGCTGCCGCGCCAGCCACGCGTACGCCTCGTCCTCCGACGCCATCGATGCCGACGGGAACGCCTCGAGCGGCGGCGGTCCGCCGTAGCCTTCGGCTGCCGCGACGAGCGTCAGCGCTGCCGCAATGCTCCGTCGCGTCACAACGCCGAGCCGTGAAGTCATCCTCCCGAGTCCGATTGCCGCCAGCGCCGCGAGCCCGAGTGTCACGACCGTGGCCATGCGCGCGGGCACTCGCAGGCCGTCCATGCCGGGCAGGACGGCAGACACCCACGCAAATGGTCCAGCGACGGGAGATGTCCAGCCGAACGCCGTCGGGAACGGCCCGAGTGACAGGGCGACGGCGGCGAGCGTGATGACGAGGTAAAGGCGCGTCATCTGACGCGAGTCGAGGCGATGTGCTCCTCGGGAGGTGTATTTCTGTTGCTCGCCACCGCTGTCGCCGGCCTTCAAACCACGACTCCGCGGCGTGACGACCAGCGCAGCCACCGCGACGAGCGCGAGCAGCAGCGCCAGCAAGCCCGGAAAGAGCTCGAACTCCTGCCGGCCCGTCGGCAGCAGCGGTCCCCAGAGCCACAGGTGCGCCACCACCTGGCCGTACGCCTCGAGCGGCGGCGAGTACAGCGCGAGGTCGCCGGCCGCCCGGACGAGCCCCTGCTCGCGCCGCACGCGGACGTACGCGAGCGCGACGGGCGCGAGCGCGGCAAGGACGCCCGCGCTGACGAGCGCGAGCGAGACGAGGTGGCGGCGCAGCGCGTGGCGCTGCCGTACGAGCTCGTGCACCGTGACGATCGCGGCGGGGACGAACGTGAAGTAGAGGAAGTACCCGTTCGACAGCGCCTGGAGCACGAACGCGCCGCCGAAGAGCCACAGCGCCCGCCGCTGTCCCGTCCGGAAGTACAGATGCAGCCCGAGGAGCGTCAGCGGCATCCACCCGGACGTGAGCACCTGCAGGTGGTAGATCTGCGCGGCGCGGTACGGCGCGCACGCGAAGATCACGGCGGCGACGCATGCGGCGTCGCTGCGCCCGGTGAGCTCGCGCGCGAGCAGGAACATCCCGAACGCGCACAGCGCCGTCGACGCCACCATCGCCACGTTGAAGACGAGCACCGGGTTGCCCGTCAGCCACTGCAGCGGCGCCGTGAACAGGCTGATCCCGAGCAGGTGCTCCGAGTACGCGAGCGTGTCGCGATACGGGTAGAAGAACGGCGCGTCCCAGAGCCCGGCGAAGCCGTGCCGCAGGCGATCGGCGCCCCAGCCAAGCGTCCACATGTTCAGCAGCGGATCGCCGTAGGGATGCGCGATCGTCGAGCGCAGGGCCTGCGCCGGCAGTGGCCACCACCACGCGATGGCCAGCAACACGCTCGCGGCCGCTGCGGCGAGCATCCCGCCGCGACCGATGGGGTGACCGGGGGCCGAGCGCGAAGGAGGGGCCGCCGGGTCGAGACGACGGACGTTCATAGACGCGCGGGAACGGTAGCACGGCAGCGGATCGGCGGGTCGGCGGGTCAGCTTGTCGGCTTGCCGGCAAACCGGCGGGTCGGCGGGGCAGCATGTCAGCTTGTCGGCGGGTCCGCTTGTCAGCTTGCCGGCAAACCGGCGGATCGGCTCGTCGGACGCACCTCGCGCACGCGCGGTACGCACCGGGGCTGTCAGCCGGGCAGCTGCCAGGTGGCGTCGAGCGGCGTGAGGGGCAGCGTCGCGCCGCGCTGCTCGTGGGCGCGCTCGCGCAGGAAGCTTTCGAGCCGGCTGACCGCCCGGTGCTGCGCCTGCCACGGCGACGCGGCAGACGCCTGGAACGGCGTGCCGTCCGGATCGAGCACGCGCAGCAGCCCGTCGCCCGTGACGCGCCAGAGCTCGGCGACGCTCCGCTCGGGCGCTGGCGCCACGGTGATCACGAACAGCGCCTCGCCGACGCGATAGACCGCACCCGGCGTCATCGCTCTTCCGCGTCGCAGGGACGTGGCCGTGCGGCGCAGACTGCAACGGCCGACAGCGTGACGGGCATCAGAACTCGTACCCCGCGATGAGGCGCACCGCCGAGACGCCCCAGGCCGTCGCACGCAGCTCGAGGAACGCGCCGTTGCGATGACGCGCGCCGGCGATGAAGTTGAAGCCGCTGTCGAAGTCGGTGTCGCTGAAGTCGAAGCGGTTCCGGCTGTCCTCCTCGACCTGCTCCGACTCGAAGCTCTGATGGCTGAGCGCGAAGTTCGGGCCGCCGCCGATGTACGGCGCCCAGCGCGTCGGCCTGGTCTCGTCGCGCAGCGAGTACAGCACGTCCAGGTTGATGCCAAACGTCGTCGTGATCTCGCCGAGGCCGAGCTCCACGCCGGGGCGGAACTCGACGTTGGGCGTGAAGATCGGGCCGAACGTGGCGTGCGCGCCGACGTCGATCAGCTCGGGATCGAAGGCCACGCCGCCCGAGACGCCGATGCGGAAACGATCGACGGCACGCTCGACGGCACGCTCCGCCTCCTGGACGGGCTTCGGCACGTTCGACTGCTGTGCCGCACCTTCATCACTGCGGCGGACGGGCTCGCCCTCGGTGCGCGCACCTTGCGCGAGGGCCACCGATGGCAACGCCAGGGCGGCAATACAGACAACGGATCGTAGGGAGGTGGCAAACATGAGAACTCTCCAGCGCGAGTGTGGATACGTCCCCGCGCGACATGAGGGGATCCGGTGCAACATGCGCGCCGATACGACGGTCGTGCTGGCCACCCACGTGCTCGCGCGGGCTGACTGGCGTGCGCCTCACGCCCGAGAGTCGTTGACGATCGAGAGAACCCGACATCGCGCCGGCGCGGAACCCGGCGCACGAGGAGGATTGGGCGTTCCATGGCGATGGTCTTCATCAGCCACGCGCACGCCGACGAGCTGCTCGCCCGCAAGATCTCGGCGCTGCTCGGCGACGCCGTCGGCCTGGCCCCCGGCGACTTCTTCCTGTCGTCGCAGGAGGGGCATGGCGTCGCGCCCGCCATGAGCATTCGCGGCGCGATCATGCAGGAGCTGCGCACCGTGCCGACACTGGTCGTCGTGCTGACGCCGCGCTCGGCAGCGAGCCCGTGGGTCTGGCTCGAGGCCGGCAACCGCCTCGGGTGCACCGACGTGTCGCCGCCCATCTTCACGGTGCCGTCGGCGCGCTTCATGCCGCTGCTGGCGCCCGTCGCCGACATGCGGGCGCTGCAACTCGACAACGACGGCGAACTGCACGAGCTCGTGCAGGCCGTGGCGCTGAGCCTCGGCCGCACCCCGCACGACTTCCTGACCTACAAACCCGCCCTCGAGGACGTCATCAATACCTCGCGGCAGGCCTACTCCGAAGCAGCGGAGCGCTCGGCGCGCATCGTCGGCTGGCTGAGCCGGCACGCTGCGGGGCTTGTACTGGCCCTGCTCGGCGCGGCGGCGCTCGTTGCTGCCGCGTGGGCCATGAACGGCCGCCAGTCGGCGGCGTCGGACGACACGCCCGTCACCCTGATGGCGCTGAACGAGGCGCTCGCCGCCAACGCCGCGAGGTACCTGGTGCTCAAGGGACGCGTCACGAGCGGCCAGGACGCCGTCCACGGCGCGACGGTGATGGTGGCGCGGGACGGCGAACGCGCCGACCCTGACAACTGCGTGGAACCCGAGTGCACCAAGCGCAACACGACGACGGATGGCGAGTTCTCCATCGACCTGACCCGCATCCAGGCGCGGGACGGCGATCCCGTCTTCATCAGCGTGGTCAGGGACGGCTTCGAGTTCTTCTCGCGGGAGCTCGAGGTGGACGTCCGCGCGATGGACGTCGGCACGGCGCCGCAGACGGTCGTCCTCGCGGCGAGGAGCCTGCCGTGAGACAGATCATCCTCGCAACGATGGTTTTCGTCGCGGCGGTGCATGCGGCGCCCGCCGCCCAGCGGGGGCCCTGCCGGCAGCCGCTCGCCAGGGCCGACATCGCGACGGGCTCGTACGGCCTCGTGAACGCGCGGCCGTTCGAGGGGCGCGTGTTCGTCTACGTCCCCTCCTCAGGGGGCCGCCAGATCTGGGTGGTGGAGGGCGTCTACGGCCGGCCGTTCGGCAGGGCGTCGGGCCAACTCGCGGGGTCGGAGTTCGAGACGCTCCGGGCGAACCGCAATATCAGGGCGACGCCTGTCGCGGTGAGCCGCGCCGACGGCTCCGAGGGCGCCCGAGTGCGCGTCGGCAAGGACACGTACCTCGTCCTCGTCGTCGGGGCGGGCGCCGGCGGCGTGCGGGTCGTGGCCTGCGGGCCCTGAGGTGCTACGCTCGCGGACATCCATGACCCGTTTCCCGCTTCGCGTCCTCGAGACCCTGCGCCAGCACGGGATGGTGTCTCCGGGTGAGCGGGTGCTGGTCGCCTTTTCAGGCGGTCCCGACTCGATGGCGCTGCTGGAGGCGCTGACCGAGGTCCTCCCCCGGCTCGGCGCCGCCGTGGCTGGCGTGGCGCACGTGCACCACGGCATCAGGGGCGCCGACGCCGACGGCGACCTGGAGTGGTGCCGCGACGAGGCGGCCCGACGCGGCCAAACCTTCCTCGCGAGGCGCGTTGACGTGCCCGCCGAAACGCGTCGCCGCCGCTGGTCCGTCGAGCGCACGGCACACGTCCTGCGCCATGCCGCGCTCCGCGAAATGGCCGACGAGGCAGGCGCGACGAAGATCGCCCTCGGGCACACGCGTGACGACCAGGCGGAAACCGTCGTCCTGCGGTTTTTGCGGGGGGCCGGCACGCGCGGCCTGGGCGGGATGTGGCCGCGCAAGGGGAGGGTCATCCGGCCGCTGATCGACCTCTCGCGCGCCCGGGTGGAACAGTTCCTTGCCGAACGGGGTCTCAGCTACAGGGACGACGTGACGAACGTGGATGTGGGGATCCCCCGGAACCGCGTCCGTCATGAGGTGCTGCCGGCGCTTGTCGCCGTCGCCGGCCCCGCGCTGCCGGCCCGGCTCGCCCGGCAGTCGCAGGCGTGGCGTGACGACGAGGCGTACCTCTCGGCGGCGGCCGAGCCCTGGATCTCGCAGGCGCTGTCGGCGACCGG
>JBIQIB010000010.1:42064-48547 GCA_044508265.1 Acidobacteriota bacterium | reverse complement strand
GCGTCAGGCTCGAGGTCGAGGTGACGTCGATCGGGCAGCTGGAAGGCGAGTCACGCCCGCGGACGCGGGATACGGCCGTGCTGGATGCCGATCTCGTGGGCGACGCGTTCCTCGTCCGGTCGCGGCGGGCGGGCGACAGGATGCGGCCGGCAGGCGTCGGCGGCAGTCAGAAGTTGCAGGACCTGTTCGTGAACAGGAAGGTACCCCGGGCCCGCCGAGCTGGCGTGCCGGTGGTCACGACGCGCGATGGACGTGTCGTCTGGGTGGCCGGGCTGGCCGTGGACGAGGCGTTCACGGTGCGGCCGTCCACCACTCGCGTGGTAATCTTGAGAGCCACGCACCCAGGAGGAAAGGCTTGAATTCAACGCTCAGGAGCCTGCTGTTCTGGATGGTGCTGGTCGTTGCCGGGGTGCTCGTCTGGAACTTCTCCATGTCGCTCCAGACCCGCGAAACGGTCCAGCCATTCAGCGAGTTCGTACAGCAGCTCGACGCCGGCAAGATCGAGAAGGTCACCATCTCCGGCCAGGAGATTGTCGCGACCACGAAGACGGGCGACAAGTTCCGCACCCTCGCGCCAAGTCAGTACGAGGGCCTCGGCAACAAGATGGTCGCCAACAAGGTCGTCGTCCAGGCCGAGAAGGAAGCTGGCAGCCCCTGGACCACCTTCCTCTACATGTGGGCGCCGATCCTCCTGATGATCGCCTTCTGGGTGTTCTTCATGAGGCAGATGCAGAGCGGGGGGAACAAGGCCCTCTCGTTCGGCAAGAGCCGCGCGAAGCTGTCGTCGGGCTCGCAGAAGAAGATCACCTTCAAGGACGTCGCCGGGGTAGACGAGGCGAAGGAGGAGCTCCAGGAGATCATCGATTTCCTGAAGGAGCCCCAGAAGTTCCAGAAGCTTGGCGGCCGCATCCCGAAGGGCGTGCTGCTCATCGGACAGCCGGGCACCGGCAAGACGCTGCTCGCCCGCGCTGTCGCGGGCGAGGCCAACGTCCCGTTCTTCTCCATCAGCGGGTCCGACTTCGTCGAGATGTTCGTCGGCGTCGGCGCCTCGCGCGTGCGCGACCTGTTCGAGCAGGGCAAGAAGAACGCGCCCTGCATCATCTTCATCGACGAAATCGACGCCGTCGGACGCCATCGCGGCGCCGGCCTCGGCGGCGGCCACGACGAGCGCGAGCAGACGCTGAACCAGCTGCTCGTCGAGATGGACGGCTTCGAGAGCAACGAGGGCGTGATCCTCGTCGCGGCCACCAACAGGCCCGACGTGCTCGACCCGGCGCTGCTGCGGCCCGGCCGCTTCGACCGCCGCGTCGTCGTGGACCTGCCCGACGTGCGCGGGCGCGAGCAGATCCTCGCCGTGCACACCAAGAAGATCCCGCTTGGCGACGACGTGAAGCTGAACGTCATCGCGCGCGGTACGCCGCGCTTCGCCGGCGCAGACCTCGCGAACCTGGTCAACGAGGCGGCGCTCATCGCCGCCCGCCAGAACCGCAAGGTCGTGACGATGTACGACTTCGAGATGGCCAAGGACAAGGTCATCATGGGCGTCGAGCGCCGGTCGCGCATCATCAGCGACGAAGAGAAGAAGCACACCGCGTATCACGAGGCCGGTCACGCGATCGTCGCCGCGCTGCTGCCCGAAGCGGTGCCGCTGCACAAGGTCACGATCATCCCGCGCGGCATGGCGCTCGGCGTCACGTCGTTCCTGCCGCAGAGCGAGCAGGTCGACTTCTCGAAGGAAGAAGCCGACTCGCAGATTGCCGTCGCCATGGCGGGCCGCATCGCCGACGAGATCTTCTGCAACTCGAAGACGGCCGGCGCGCGCAACGACATCGAGCAGGCCACCGGCCTCGCGCGGCGCATGGTGTGCGAGTGGGGCATGAGCGACCTCGGGCCTCTCAGCTTCGGCAAGAAGGAAGAGCAGATCTTCCTCGGCCGCGAGATCGCGCAGCACCGCGACTACTCCGAGTCCACCGCCGTCAAGATCGACCAGGAGGTGGAGGCCATCGTGATGCGCGGCTACGACCTCGCGCGCAGCATCATCGAGAAGCACCGCGACGCGGTGCAGAAGGTCGCCGAGGAACTCCTCGTCCGCGAGGTGCTCGACGCCGACCAGGTGCGCGCCATCATCGCCGGTCAGCCCCTGGACGCCCCCGAGCCCGTGCCGCCGACCCCGTCAGAGGTTGCGCACGAAGAGGAACGCCGTCCGCGGCCGACCATCGTCCCGACGGTGCCGCCCATCAGCAAGCCGTTGGCGCAGGAGTAAAGGAACAGGACGGACGAGGACTGGAGGAACGGAGGAGCGAAGGAACGGAGGAGTAGGAACGGAGGAGCGGAACCGGGAGGAACGGAGGAAATCGTCCGTCGCTCCTCGGCGTCTTCGTCCTCCATTCCTCAGATCCTCCCTCCTCAATCCTCCCATCCTCCCTTTCCTCAATCCTCCGTTCCTTCGCTCCTCCGTTCCTCCGGTCCTGTTCCTCCATTCCTTCGCTCCTCCCTTCCTCCAGTCCTCGACAGTGCAGTCTCCGAGACGTTCGTATCCGGTCCCCCTTCCTGGCAAGCGGAGACTGCTCCTCGGCTCGGAGACCGTCGTGATGGGCGTTCTGAACGTCACGCCCGACAGCTTCTCTGACGGCGGACTCGACGCCGACGTGAACGCGGCCATCGCCCGCGGGCGGGCCATGGCGGCAGCCGGCGCCACGCTCATCGACGTGGGCGGCGAGTCCACGCGGCCCGGCGCCCCGCCGGTGACGGCTGCCGAGGAACTCGCGCGTGTGCTCCCCGTGGTGAGGGCGCTCGCGGCCGACGGCCTGCTGGTTTCCATCGACACCACGAAAGCCGACGTGGCGGCCGAGTGCGTCGCTGCGGGTGCGGTGATGATCAACGACATCAGCGGCGGGCAGTACGACCCCGGCGTGTTCGACGTGGCCGCGCGCACCGGCGCGGCGCTCGTCCTGATGCACATGCGCGGGCACCATCGCGAGATGTACGCCGGCGCCGTCTACGAGGACGTCGTCGAGGAGGTGGCCGCCGAACTGGGAGCCCGCGTGGACGCGGCCGTCGCCGCGGGCGTGGCGCGCGACGCCATCGTCGTGGACCCTGGCATCGGCTTCGCCAAGCGGGCCGAGCACAGCTGGGCGGTGCTCGCGCGTCTCGACGCCGCGCCGCTTCGGGCCCTCGACCGGCCGCTGCTGGTCGGACCCTCCCGGAAATCGTTCCTCCAGAGGGCCATCGGCGACCGTCCTGCCGCCGAGCGGGACCCCGCCACGGCGGCGGCAATCGCCGCCGCGATCCTGTTCGGGGCGCACATCGTACGCGTGCATGACGTGGCATCCATGGTGCAGGTAGCCCGCGTGGCGGATATGATCACCGCGACGCGCGTCCAGCCCGTGCCGTGACGGCACCGCCGCGGCGCCACGACCCCGACCCATGGAGTGGATCTCGGCGGCCCTCGACCGCACCGCCCTGACGGCGTGGGACGTCATCGACGTCCTGATCGTGGCGTTCGTCATCTACGAGTCCTTCAAGCTGATACGCGGGACTCGCACGATGCAGATGGCCGTCGGCGCGGTGTTCCTCGTCGGGCTCTACTTCGCGTCGATTGCGGCGCCGCTGCAGACGGTGAACTGGCTGATCCGCAACATGATCGGCTACCTCGTCTTCGCCGCCATCGTCCTCTTCCAGAACGACATCCGGCGAGCCCTCGCGCAGATGGGGCGGACGCCGTTCCTGCGGGCCTTCTCCAAGGCCGAGAACGACGACGAGACGATCGAGGAGATCGTGACGGCGTCGATGCAGATGGCCGAGCGCCGCACGGGCGCGCTCATCGTCATCGAGCGGGAGATCGGGCTGCGCAACTACGTCGAGAGCGGCATCCCGCTCGACGCCATGGTCACCCACGACCTGCTCGTCAGCGTGTTCCAGACCAGCGGGCCGCTCCACGACGGCGCGGTCATCATCCAGGAGAACCGCATCGCGGCCGCCGCGTGCTTCCTGCCGCTCACGGTGAACCCTGGCGTCGGCACCGACCTCGGCACGCGCCATCGTGCCGCCATCGGCCTGACCGAAGAGAACGACGCCGTCGCGGTGGTCGTCTCCGAGGAGACCGGCCGCGTCTCGCTCGTGCACGACGGCCAGATCACGCGAGGCCTGAGCGCTGAGACGCTGCGGGCCCGGCTCATTGCCCTCGTGCTGCAGCGCCGGACGGGCGGCCGGCGCCATCGGGCGGTACCCTGAACGCCATGGCGTACAACCCGTTCCGCCATCTCGGTCTCAAGATCCTCTCGGTCGTGCTCGCCTCGATCCTGTGGATGGCCGTCTCCGGTCAGGAGACGGTCGAGCGCAACCTGCGCGTGCCGCTCGAGTTCCAGAACGTCCCCGAAGGCATGGAGATCGTCGGCGAGCCGCCGGCCGCCGTGGACGTCCGCATCCGCGGCTCGTCGGGCAACCTCTCGCGCGTGCAGGCGGGTGAGGTCGTCGCCGTCCTCGACCTGTCGTCCGCGCGGCCCGGCGCCCGGCTCTTCCACATGCGGGCCGATGAAGTGCGCGTGCCCTTCGGCGTGCAGGTGGTGCAGGTGGCGCCCTCCACGATCCCGCTGGAGTTCGAATACTCGGGGACGCGCGTCGTGTCCATCGCGCCTTCGATCGAAGGCCAGCCTGCGCCAGGCTACGTCGTGGGCCGCGTGACGGCGGCGCCGTCGACGGTGGAGGTGATCGGCCCGATCGGACGCCTGCAGCAGCTGGACGATGCGACGACCGAGCCGATCAACATCACGGGCGCGACACGTACGGTCGAAGACCGGGTGACGGTGGGCGTGGTGGACAGTTCCGTCCGCCTGCGCGAGGCACGCACGGCGACCGTCACCGTGGAGATCCTGCCGGCGCCCGTCGAGCGCGAGGTCGCCAACGTGGCCGTGACCTTTGCCGAGCAGCAGCCGATGAGCCACGCCGAGGCGACGCCGAGCCGCGTGACTGTCGTGATCCGCGGCACGCGCGAGCAGGTGGCCGGCCTCTCGGCCGAGGACCTCGTCGCCGTCGTGGACCTCTCGACGCTCGGCCCCGGCCAGTACTCACTTCCCGTGCGCGTGAGGCCGCGCGACGACGTGGGCATCGTGCGCGTGGAGCCGCGCGCCGTGTCGGTCGTGATCAAGTAAACGGGACCTTTCAGATCGGATTCATGAAAAAGCTCTTTGGCACAGATGGCGTGCGCGGCGTGGCAGGGCAGCCGCCACTCGACGACACGACAGTGATGCGGCTCGGCGCCGCGCTCGTCCGCACGCTGCGGCGCGACACGCCCGTCAGGGTGCTCGTCGGCCGCGACACGCGCGAGTCGGGGTTCTGGATCGAGCGCGCCCTGGCGCGCGGCGTCAGGGCGATGGGCGGCGACGTCCTCTCCGTCGGCGTCATGCCGACGCCCGCCGTGGCGGTGCTGACGCGCCAGCACGGGTTCGACGTGGGCGTCGTCATCTCGGCGTCGCACAACCCGTACGAAGACAACGGCATCAAGGTCTTCTCGGGGCGCGGGCAGAAATTCGACGAGCAGGCGGAGGCCGAGGTCGAGGCCTTCATCGGCAGCGAGCTGTTCCGGGTCGAAGGCGACGCGGACCCCGAGGTCCGGCAACTCGACCTGCGGGCCGACTACATGGCCCACGCGCGCGAGGCGCTGCCCGACTCCGGGGCGGTGTCGGGGCTGCGCATCGGCATCGACTGCGCGCACGGTGCCACGACGACCATCGCACCGGAGCTCTTCGAGGCGCTCGGGTTCGACGTCGACGTCATCGGCGCGTCGCCCGACGGACGCAACATCAACCTGGAGTGCGGATCGACGCACCCGCAGGCGCTGATGTCGCTGGTCCGCGACCGCGAGCTCGCGCTCGGCGTGGCCTTCGACGGCGACGGCGACAGGTGCCTGCTGGTGGACCACACGGGCGCGCTGGTGGACGGCGACGCCATCATGCTCATCCTCGCGCTGCACCTCCAGCGGATGGGCGGCCTCGCGCACGACACCGTCGTCGCGACGGTGATGAGCAACCTGGGGCTGGAGCTCGCGCTGCGCGAGCGCGGCATCACGCTGCGCCGGACGGCTGTCGGCGACAAGTACGTGATGGAGGACATGCAGCGCGGCGGGTACACGCTCGGCGGCGAGCAGTCGGGGCACGTGATCCTGAGCCAGCACCTGTTCACCGGCGACGGCATCGTCACGGCGCTGAGCGTCCTGCGGGTGATGGCCGAGAGCGGCCGGGGGCTGCGCGACCTCGCGTCGGAGATGACGACGTACCCGCAGGTGCTCGTGAACGTGCGTGTGGGTGAGCGGGCGCCCGTGGCGGAAGTGCCGGCGATTGCGGCCGTGATGGCCGACGTCGAGCGGCGCCTCGGCGGCGAGGGCCGGCTGCTCGTCCGCTATTCGGGCACGGAGCCGCTGCTCCGCATCATGATCGAGGGCCGCGACCAGCAGGAAATCGACGCCTGGGCGCACGAGATCGCCGC
>JBIQIB010000010.1:33300-41964 GCA_044508265.1 Acidobacteriota bacterium | reverse complement strand
AATGGCTCGACTCTCCGTCAACGTCAACAAGGTCGCCACGATCCGCAACAGCCGCGGCGGCCCCATCCCGTCTGTCGTGGACGCCGCGCGCGTCTGTCTCGAGGCCGAGGCGCCCGGCATCACCGTGCATCCGCGGGCCGATCAGCGGCACATCACGCCGACCGACGTCCGCGAGATCGCGGAACTGCTCGCGCCGTTCCGCCAGCGCGTCGAATACAACATCGAAGGCGACCCGCGGCCCGACCTGCTGGCGCTCGTCCACGAGGTGAAGCCGCACCAGTGCACGCTCGTGCCGGTGCGCGAAGGCGAGCTCACCAGCGAGGCGGGCTGGCCCGCCGACACGCCGACGGACGTCCTCCGACGGCAGGTCGCCGAGCTGCGCGACGCGGGCATCCGCGTGGCGATGTTCGTGGACCCGGAGCCTGACGCCATCCGCTGGGCCGCCGATCTCGGCGCCGATCGCGTGGAGCTCTACACCGAGCCCTACGCCAGGACGTTCGCCACGACGGGCGCCGACCTGCAGGCCGAGCTCGACCGGTACGCGAGGGCTGCGTCCCTGGCCAGCGAGCTCGGGCTCGGCGTCAACGCGGGGCACGACCTCGACCTCGAGAACCTCCCCGACTTCGTCGGCGCAATGCCTGTGCTCGACGAGGTGTCGATCGGCCACGCCCTCATCAGCTACGCGCTGTTTGTCGGGCTGCGGCAGGCCGTCCGCGAGTACCTCGAGGCCGTGCAGGTATGATCGAACGCGGGAAATGAAGGCAGAATCGGTCATCTTCGCCGTGTCCGGGGTCGTGTTCGGCCTCCTCGTGGGCTGGCTGCTGGGCGTGCAGCAGGCCGAGCGGGTGGCGCCGCAGCCTGCCGCCGTGGCGCAGGGGAGCACGGCACAGGCCCCTCCGCAGGGCGGAGGGACTGCCGCCGGCGCCGGAGGCCAGGGCGGGGGGCCGGCCACTGCCGCACCGCTCGACACGGCGCGCGTGCAGGCCCTCGAGGCGCGGGCCTCGGAGGCGCCGGATGACGCCTCCGTGCGGGCCGAGCTCGGCAACCTGTACTTCGATGCCGAACGCTTCGCCGACGCCGCGCGCTGGTACGAGGCGTCGCTGGCCATCGCCCCGGGCAATGCCGACGTCCGCACGGACCTCGGGATCTGCTACTACTACATGAACCAGGCGCCGCGTGCGATCGAGCAGTTCGAGGTGTCGCTCAAGACCAATCCGCGGCACACCAAGACGCTGCTGAACCTCGGCATCGTCAAGGCCTTCGGCACGCAGGACCTCGCGGGCGCGGCAGCGGCCTGGCAGCAGGTGGTGGCCATCGCGCCGGCCGACAGCCCCGAGGCGCGGGCCGCCCGCCAGGCGCTCGACGGCCTGCGGTCGGCACATCCCGACCTCGTGCCCGATCCTCCGGTGGCGCCGCAGGGGACCTGAACGCCATGGTTGGCTTTCTGCTGAAGCTCGTCCTCGTCTTCGTCATCCTGCGGGCGATCTACCTGCTGCTGCGCGGCGTGTGGCGGGGCGTGGTGGACGCGGCGCGCGTGCCGCCACCCGAGGCTCGTCCGACGGCGGGCACGCTCGTGCAGGATCCCGTCTGCGGCACCTTCGTCGTCCGCGAGCGCGCGCTGTCGGCGCACGCGGGCGGCACCACGCAATACTTCTGCTCGGAACAGTGCCGTCGGCAGTACGGCGCCCGGACCGCGTAGCCGATGTCTCCCGCCGAGGAACGGCTCCGCGCCGAGATCTGCGAGGTCGGACGCCGTCTCTACGCGCGCGGGTACGTGGCCTCCAACGACGGCAACATCAGCGTCCGGCTGGACGACGAGCGGATCCTGACCACGCCTACCAGCGTGTCGAAGGGGTTCATGACCCCCGACATGATGGTGATCACCGACCTCGCCGGCCAACGCATCAGCGGCCATCGGCATGCCTCGTCCGAGCTGCTCATGCACCTGGCGGTGTACGAGGCCCGTCCGGACGTGCAGGCGGTGGTGCACGCGCATCCGCCCCTGGCCACGGGGTTCGCCGTCGCGGGCATCCCGCTCGACAGGGCGGTGCTGGCCGAGGTGATCACGACGCTCGGCAGCGTGCCCATCGCGGCGTACGCGACGCCGTCCACGGCGGAGCTCCCGGCGGCGGTGCGTCGTTTCGTCCCGGCGCACGACGGGATGCTGCTGGCCAACCACGGCGCGCTCACCGTCGGCCGCGACCTGATGAACGCGTACTACAAGATGGAGACCGTCGAGCACTTCGCGCACATCAGCCTCGTGGCGCGGCTGCTCGGGGGCGAGTACCTCATCTCGCGCGACGAGGTCGCGCGGCTGCAGGGGCTGCGCGACCGCTACGGGATCACGTCGCCCGCCGGGATCTGCACCGTGCCGGGCGAGACCGGCGACGACCCGGTGAGCTGCCAGTACGTGGAGGCGCCGGAGAGCACGGGAGAGCGGCTCGTACGGACCTCGCCGCTGCCGCCGCCGGTGCTGCCGGCGCCCGGCGCCGACGGTGAAATTCGGCTAACATACCGCGAGCTCACGGCCCTCATCGCCGACGCCGTCCGGCACGTGACCGGCGGACGCTGATGGCCCGGCGTGAGATCCGTGCCGCGCGCGCTGCCGATCGCAGCGACAGCGCAGGCCCGCGAAGGAGCGATGGAGCGTTTATGGGCGAAGCATTGGGCATGATCGAGACCAAGGGCCTCGTCGCGATGATCGAAGCGGCCGACGCCATGGTGAAGGCCGCCAAGGTCACGCTGGTGGGCTGGGAGAAGATCGGCGCCGGCTACGTGACGGCGGTGGTGCGAGGCGACGTGGCGGCCGTGAAGGCCGCGACGGATGCCGGGGCCGCGGCCGCGCGCCGTGTGGGCGAGCTCGTGTCGGTGCACGTGATTCCACGTCCTCACAGCAACCTGGAGGACGTGCTGCCGATCGGCAAGGCCGCCGTCAAGTGATTCTGGCCAGGGTCGTCGGTACGGTGGTGGCGACCCGCAAGGACGATCGCCTCGTCAGCGCCAAGCTGCTGCTCACCCGTCCCGTGACGCCCGACGGGACGATCGACGGCGGCCACCTGGTGGCCGTCGACACGGTCGACGCCGGCGTCGGCGAGACCGTCCTCATCGTCAGCGGCAGCTCGGCCCGGATGGCCGACGGCCTGAAGGACACGCCGGTCGACGCCGCCATCGTCGGCATCGTCGACAGCGTGTCGGTCGCCTGAGGCCGCGCGATGCAGCTCGCGCGGGTCCTCGGCAGCGTCGTCTGCACCCGGAAGAACGACAGGCTCGACGGCGTGCCCCTGCTGCTCGTGCAGCCCATCCGGCAGGACGGCAGCGACGTCGGCCGCGCCCTCGTGGCCACCGACGCGACGGGCGCCGGCCCGGGTGAGCGCGTCTTCTTCGTGCGCGGGAGCGAAGCGTCGTTCCCGTTCCATCCCAGGGTCGTGCCCACCGACGCGAGCATCGTCGGCATCGTCGACCGGCACGATACGGAGTGACGAGACCGTGCTGACCGGCACCGTCGTCGGCACTGTCGTCGCCACGCGGAAGCATCCGAAGCTCCTCGGCGCGAAGCTCCTGCTCGTCCAGCCGGACACTGCCGCCGGGGGTGCCACGCCGCCGGCGCTGCTCGCCATCGACTCGGTGGGCGCCGGGCCGGGCGAGCGCGTGCTGTGCGTCATCGAGGGACGCGCCGCAGGGCAGGCGCTGGGCCGCACCGGCGCACCGGTGGACGCCGCGATCGTCGGCATCATCGACGCGGTGACGGAGGAATGATGGACGAAGCGACGCTGAGGCAGATCGTGCGCGAGACGGTGGCGCGGCACCTCCAGCAGGCGCCGCCCCCGGCCGTTCAGGGGCCGATGCCGTCCGGCGCGCCGCGTCATCCGAGCCACGGGCGATTCGCCCTCGCGCCCTCACCAGACGGCGCCTGCATCGTGGAACCTGCCGTGCGCTGCACGCACTGCGGCTTCTGCCAGTCGATGGGACACTGAGCCTCCATGTCACGACCCCGCGTCTTCGTTTCTCGCCGCCTGTTCGACGACACCCTCGCGATGCTCGCGGAGCACGCCGATCTCGACGTATTCGAAGGACCCGGCGGGCCGTCACCCGAGGAGCTGGCTGCCCGTGCGCGCGGGTGTGCGGGCGTCGTCGTGCAGGGCACCGACGCGATCGACGGGGCCTTCCTCGACGCGGTTCCCGGCCTGCGCATCGTCGCCAACGTGGCGGTGGGCTACAACAACATCGACGTCGAGGCCGCCGCTGCGCGCAAGGTGGTGGTGACCAACACGCCGGGCGTGCTCGACGAGGCGTGCGCGGCGCTGACGTGGGGGCTGATCCTCGGCGTGACGCGGCGGCTGAACGAAGGCGAGCGTATCCTGCGCGCCGGGCGATGGGAGGGCTTCGCGCTCGACTTCCTGCTCGGCACCGACCTTGCCGGCAAGCAGCTGGGCATCATCGGCATGGGGCGCATCGGGCAGAACGTGGCGGCCAAGAGCCTCGCGTTCGGCATGCGGGTGGCGTACCTCCGGTCGCCGCGCCGGCCTGACGAGCAGCTTGCCGCCCCCGACGGCACGCCGTACACGCCGATGGACTTCGAGACGCTCCTGCGGACCTCCGACGTCGTCTCGCTGCACGTCCCGCTGACCGACGAGACGCGGCACATGATGAACCGCCGCACGCTGCCGCTGATGAAGCCGACGGCCTACCTCGTGAACATGGCGCGCGGGCCTGTCGTGGAGGAAGCGGCGCTCGTGGACGCGCTCGAGCAGCGGGTCATCGCAGGTGCAGCACTCGACGTGTACGAGCTCGAGCCCACCGTGCATCCTGGTCTGCTGGCGTTCGAGAACGTCCTCCTCGCGCCGCACCTCGGCAGCGCCACGCGCGAGACCCGCACGGCCATGTGCAACCTTGCTGCGCGCAACGTCATCGAGGTGATCGAGGGCCGCGCGCCTGTGACGCCGGTGCAGGGAAGCTACGTCGATGGCTGAAGCCGCAGGCCGCGCGCGCCGGGCCGCCGCCCTCCCGCAGCCCGTGGTCCGCGATCCGATGCCTGTCGTGCCGACCCTGCGCACGCTGCGCCGCGCCATCCGCACCATGGAGGTGCCGGCGATCGAGAAGATCGCCGACGAGCTCATGGGCGACGCGTTCCACGTCCTGATCTCGACGCTCCTCTCGGCGCAGACGAAAGACGCCGTGACGCTGGCAGCCTCCACGCGCCTGTTCGCCGTGGCGTCCACGCCCGAGGCGATGGCGCGCCTGTCGCCCGCGCGCATCGAGAAGCTGATCTACCCGGTGAGCTTCTACCGCACGAAGGCCGTGCACGTCGTGGAGTGCGCGCGGCGGCTGGTCCGCGAGTTCGGCGGACGCGTGCCCGAGACGATGGAGGAGCTGCTGACGCTGCCGGGCGTCGGCCGCAAGACGGCGAACCTGACGCTCATCGTCGCGTGCCGCAGCCGCGACAACATCTGCGTGGACACGCACGTGCACCGCATCGCGAACCGCTTCGGCTGGGTGCGCACGCGGACGCCGGAGCAGACGGAGCAGGCGCTCTACCGTGTCGTGCCGAAGCGCTGGTGGTCGGACGTCAACCTGTACCTCGTCACCTGGGGCCAGCACGTGTGCAAGCCCGTCTACCCGATGTGCCGGCGGTGCGTGCTGGCGCCTGCCTGTCCGCGCATCGGCGTCACGCGCGAGTCGCGCGCATGACACCGCGACTGACGCGCCGCGACTTCGGGCGGCGCCTGGCGCAGGCGGGCGTCGCCGCGGCCATCGTGCCGTCTTCCCGAGCAGCCATGAGCCAGACCGCCTCGTCTCCGGATCCGCGCATCGTCCGTTCCGCCTCACCGAGCAACCTCGAGGCCGACTTCGGGATGCTCGACAGCTACCTGACGCCGGTGCCGCAGCATTACGTCAGGAACCACTTTCCAGTGCCCGACGTGGACCGCGCCGCCTGGCGCCTGCGCGTCGAGGGCGCCGTGGCGCGGACGTTGTCGCTGTCGCTCGACGAGCTGCGCACGCTGCCCTCGGTGACACGTACCGTCACGCTCGAGTGCGCGGGCAACGGCCGCCTGCTGCTGACGCCGAAGGTCACGGGCGTGCAGTGGGAGCGTGGCGCCGTGAGCACGGCCGAGTGGACAGGCGTGCCGGTGGACGTCCTGCTCGAGCGCGCCGGCGTCCGCGACGCGGCGGTGGACCTCGTCGGCGAGGGGCTCGACGGCGGCGAGCCCGGAGGGTCGCCGCGTCCCGGCGGTGAGATCAGCTACCACCGGGGGCTGTCGATCGCCGAGGCACGGCGCCGCGGCGTCCTGGTGGCGTACGCCATGAACGGCGCGCCGCTCGAGACGCTGCACGGCGCGCCAGCGCGCCTCGTCGTGCCAGGCGCCTACGGCATGGCCTCGGTGAAGTGGCTCTCGCGCCTCATCGTGACGGACGCGCCGTTCGACGGCTACTGGCAGACGACCGACTACGCGTACTGGGATCGGTCCGGGCCGTTCCCGCAGCGCCGGCCGCTGCCTGGCGTGCAGGTGAAGTCCCTCGTCGCGGAGCCGTGGACCGGCGCCAGCGTCGAGCGCGGCGCCAGCGTCACCGTGCGCGGTGCCGCGTGGAGCGAGGGGGCCATCACCCGCGTCGAGGTGAGCGCGGACGGCGGCGCGTCGTGGAGCGACGCGGTGCTCGAGGACGAGCCGGTGCCGGGCGTGTGGCGGCGCTGGCGCTTCGCGTGGACCGCGCCGGCGACGGCGGGCCCGGTGACGTTGATGTCGCGCGCCACCGACAGCCTCGGCCGGACGCAGCCGATGGAGCGCAATCCCGACTACGGCACCTACGTCATCCACCACGTCGTCCCGGTGGCCGTGGAAGTGCGATGACGACGCGGCACACGGCGCGGGTCGCCTGGACCCGCGAGGGTGCCGCCTTCGCGGACGGCCGCTACTCGCGCGCCCACCGCTGGCACTTCGACGGCGGCGCGGAGGTCCCCGCCTCGTCATCGCCGCACTCGGTGCGTGTGCCGCTGTCCGACCCCACGGCCGTCGACCCTGAAGAAGCGTTCGTCGCGGCGCTCTCCAGCTGTCATATGCTGTGGTTTCTGGCGCTCGCCGCGCAGAACGGCCTGGTCGTCGACAGCTACGAAGACCAGGCGGAAGGGACGCTCGCGCCGAACGAGGCCGGCAGGAAGGCGATGACCACCGTCGTCCTGCGACCCGTCATCACGTGGGACGGGCCCCCGCCTGACGCGGCTACCGTGACGGCGCTTCATGACGCCGCCCACCACGAGTGCTACATCGCCAACTCGGTCACGACGAAAGTCGTGGTCGAACCTGCGGAGCCGGCCTGAGCCGGGACCATCGATGTCCATCGAGACGACAGCCGACTGGAAGGGACTGCGGCGCGTGGGCCAGGTCGTCGCGCGCACGCTCGACGCGCTCGAGGCCGCCGTGGCGCCCGGCGTGACGACCGCCGCGCTCGACAGGGTGGCGGCGGGAATCTTCGCGCAACATGGCGCCGTGTCGGCGCCGGCGCAGACATACGGCTTCCCCGGCACCGTGCTGATCAGCGTCAACGACGAGATCGTCCACGGCATCCCCGGTCCGCGGACGCTGCGCGACGGCGACGTCGTCAAGCTCGATGTCACGGCCGCGCTCGACGGCTACGTTGCCGACGCCGCGCGTACCGTGCAGGTCGGCGCGGCGCGCCTGCCTCCCCACCCGCTCATCGCGTGCGTCACCGCCGCCCTCGAATGCGCGCTGCGGGTCGTCCGGCCAGGCGTGCCCGTCAACGAGATAGGCCGGGCGGTCGACGCCGAGGTCCGGGCGCGCGGCTTCCGCGTCGTCAGGGGCCTCGACGGACACGGCGTCGGGCGGGCAATCCACGAGCCGCCGGCGGTGCCGAACTGGTACGTCGCCACGCAGCGCGACGTGCTCACCGAGGGATTGGTGATCACCATCGAGCCCATCATCTGTGCCGGGTCGCCCCGCGCCGTCGAGGACGCCGACGGGTGGACCATTCGCACGCGCGACGGCAGCCTCGCGGCGCACTGCGAGCACACGCTCGTCGTGACGGCCGACGGGCCCGTCGTGCTCACCGCCGCCGCGGACGCCGCCTGAGGCTGCAGATGCAGAAGCTCGTCCAGGGGATCCACAGGTTCAGGCAGTCGAGCTTCAGGCCGATGCAGGGGCTCTTCGAGCAGCTGGCGGCCGGTCAGCATCCGGAGACGCTGATGATCACGTGCTCCGACTCGCGCGTCGTGCCGAACCTCATCACGCAGACGGATCCCGGCGAGCTGTTCATCCTGCGGAACGCCGGCAACCTCGTCCCGCCGCACGGCGCCGGTGCCGGCGGAGAGGCGGCGACCATCGAGTTCGCGGTGGCGAGCCTCGGCGTGCGCGACGTCATCATCTGCGGCCATTCGCACTGCGGCGCGATCTCCAGCCTGCTGAACCCCGGCGAAGTGGCGTCGTTACCGGCGATGGCGGCATGGCTGAAGCACGCCGACAACACCGTGCGCATCATCCGTGACAACTACGGGCACCTCGAAGGCGACGCCCTGCTGACGGCGGCCACCGAGGAGAACGTCCTCGTGCAGCTCGAGCACCTGAAGACGCTGCCGACCGTTGCCGCGCGCGTCGCGAACGGCGACCTCAAGGTGCACGGCTGGGTCTACAAGATCGAGACGGGCGAGGTCTT
>JBIQIB010000010.1:0-33200 GCA_044508265.1 Acidobacteriota bacterium | reverse complement strand
ACGGCGACCTCAAGGTGCACGGCTGGGTCTACAAGATCGAGACGGGCGAGGTCTTCGCCTACGACCCCGCGTCGGGCCAGTTCCTCCCGCTTGCGGAGTTCCCCGCCGACATCCCGCCGCCGCGCCGCCGCGTCACCGGCATTTGATGTAGCGACACCGGTAGGGACGGCCCTCCGGGCCGTCCGACGGCTCGGCCGCCCTATTCACCCGACGCGCGCAGCCGGCTATGGCGATAGCCGTACGCGAAGTACACGACGATTCCCAGCACGAGCCACAGGATGAAGCGCTCCCACGTCACCAGCGGCAACTGCAGCATCAGGTAGCCGCACGACGCGATGGCCATCAGCGGCACGAACGGCACCCACGGCGTGCGGAAGGGACGCGGCGCGTCGGGGTTCGTCCGCCGGAGCACGAGGATGCCGACGGCCACGAGGACGAAGGCGAAGAGCGTCCCGATGTTGGTGAGCTCGACCACCTCGTCGATGTTGGCGAGGCCGGCAAGCGTCGCGACGAAGACGCCTGTGAGGATCGTCGTCACGTGTGGCGTGTGGTAGCGCGGGTGGACGCGGGCCGCCCACGCAGGCAGCAGGCCGTCGCGCGCCATCGTGAAGAAGATGCGCGGCTGCCCGATCTGGAAGACCAGCAGCACCGACGTCGTGGCGAAAATCGCGCCGAACGAGATGATGCCGGCCATCCAGTTCATTCCGAGCACCGAGAAGGCCGTGGCCAGCGGCTCCGCCGTCCCGAGATCCGTCCAGGGCACGAGCCCGGTGAGCACGACGGCGACGAGCATGTAGAGCACCGTGCACACCACAAGACTGCCGATCATGCCGATCGGCATGTTGCGCTGCGGGTCCTTCGTCTCTTCGGCCGCCGTCGAGACGGCGTCGAAGCCGATGTACGCGAAGAAGATGATCGCCGCCGCGCTGCTGATGCCGCGGATGCCGTTCGGCGCAAACGGCGTCCAGTGCTCCGGGCGCACGTAGAAGGCGCCGACGGCGAGGAAGAAGAAGATCACCGCGAGCTTCAGCACCACCATGGCGGTGTTGAACGAGGCGCTCTCGCGAATCCCCCGCACCAGCACCCAGGTAATCCCCATCACGACGGCAAACGCCGGCAGGTTGAACACGATCGGCATCCCGGCGATGGTCGGCGCGTTGAGCAGGGCCTCGGCGTTGCGCACGATGGCCGGCGTGAGCTCGACGATGTCGCCGGCGGCGGCGTGGTACTCGGCGAGCGCGTGCGAGGCGGTGCGGTAGTCGGTGCCCAGCCAGCCGGGCCAGACGATGCCGAAGCCGCGGAGCAGTTCCTGGAAGTACCCCGACCACGAGATGGCGACGGCGACGTTGCCGATGGCGTACTCGATGATCAGGTCCCAGCCGATGATCCACGCCGTCAGCTCGCCGAGGGTGGCGTACGAGTACGTGTAGGCGGAGCCCGCCACGGGCACCATGGCCGCGAACTCGGCGTAGCACAGCGCCGCGAAGCCGCACGCGACGGCCGTGATGACGAACGACAGCACGAGCGCGGGCCCTGCGCCGAGGTGGTTGGCGCCCCCGGCCGCCGCGCTGCCGACCGTCGAGAAGATGCCGGCGCCGATGATGGCGCCGATCCCCAGCGAGATGAGCTGCGTGGCGCCGAGTGTCCGACGCAGCCGGTGCGGGCCGTGCTCGGCGTCGCTCGTGAGTCGATGCAGGGGCTTGACCGCGAAGAGCTGGCGCACGTGAGGTCCTGGCATGGCGGCTGAGGGAGGGTCCGGGGCGATACGTTACCAGAAGCTCACGCGGCCCGGACGCGCAGGCCGGGGGTACACTGGGCCCATGGCACAACGAACGCTTCGCAGGTGGGTCGCGGCGTGGGCGCTCGGCGTCGGCATCGGCGTCGCCATCGCGGGGGCGGCGCCGTCGGCGCAGCAGCCCGCGGCGAAGGCGGCGTCGGACGCGCCGAAGATCGCCATCGAGACCGAGTACGGCCGCATCGTGATCCAGACGTACCCGGACAAGGCGCCGAAGACCGTCGCCCACGTCACCGAGCTGGTGCGCAAGAACTTCTACAACGCGCAGCGCGTCCACCGGGTCATCCCCGGCCAGGCCGTCCAGTGGGGCGACAAGATGTCGCGCGACATGACCTATCGCGAGTGGTGGGGACGGAGCCCCGGCGGCGGCAGCGGCAAGACGATCGGCGTCGCCGAGTTCGACAAGTCGCTGAAGCACAAGGCGGGCAGCGTCTCGATGGCCCACTCGGGCAATCCGGTCAACGCCGACAGCCAGATGTTCATCTCGCTGCGGGCCGTGCCCGAGTGGGACGGCACGTACGTCATCTTCGGCGAGGTGATCGAGGGCATGGACGCCGTGCGGAAGCTGAAGGTCGCCGACCGCTTCAAGCGCGTGACGCTCCAGTAGCTCCAACTCAGAACAGGGTGTCGCGGCGTTCGATGCGGACCGCCTTTTCAATCCCGGGGAAGCGGTCGCCGAACGCCGACGGGAACGGCTCGGGCACCGGGTCGTCCACGGCGGCGCGCAACTGCGCGGCATTGGCCACGGCCTTGCCGCCGAAATGGTTGTTCGCATACAGGTACAGCTTGCGGCCGAGCGCACGCGCGGCTTCGGCGAGCTCCGCGAACGGCATCAGCTCGGCTTCCGAGTAGAGATAGTCGTACCGATCTTCCGACGTCTCCGGGTCCCACCACTGCGCCGCGTTGCGCCCGTGCAGCCGCACGTAGCTCCATGGACGCTCCCCGACCTGCTCCCGGGCAAGGTCCACACCCTGGTACACCGACGACGAGAACTTGGGTTCGTCGATCAGCGTCCATGCGGCGCCGGCCGCGTCGAGCAGCCGCAGGACGTCGCCGCGCGCGTCACTCCAGGAGCGATGGCGCAACTCCACGGCAACGGGTCTGCCGCGGAGCGTCTCCAGCAGCCACTCGAGGTAGGCGAACGTCTCGGGCGACGCGTGGAAGCCCGCGGGGAACTGCGCCAGCAGCGGTCCCAGGCGGTTCGCGTCCTCGAGCGGACGCAGTGGCGCCAGGAATGCCGCGACCTCGCCGGCGTCTACGTCGGGCACCTGCGGACCGTCCGCGCCGCGCGGGACCAGGCCGGCGGCGTGCGTCAGCGTCTGGTGCAGCTTGACGGCGAAGCTGAAGCCGTCCGGCGTGCGCGCCACCCAGCCCCGCGTCATGGCCTCCGTGAGCGGACGATAGAACGAGACGTTCACCTCGACGGTATGGAACCGCGCCGCGTAGTAGGCCAGCTCGTCGACGCGTTCGCCGCGCCGCGCCGGCGGATACACGATGCCGGACCAGGCGCCGCGTCCGCGGGGGTAGTGCCAGCCGGACGTGCCGATGGCCACGAGGGGCGGAGTTCGGGGCATTGCTACAATTCTGCCTGTGCAGTCGCCCGCGCTGACCATCAACGAGATTTACCCGTCGGTGCAGGGCGAATCGACGTTCGCCGGGCTGCCGTGCACGTTCGTCCGGCTGACGGCCTGCGACCTGCGTTGCCGCTGGTGCGACTCGCCGTTCGCGTTCACCGAGGGCCGGAAGTGGCCGCTCGACGAGATTCTCGCCGAGGTGCGCACCCACGGCCTGCCGCTCGTCGAGGTGACGGGCGGCGAGCCGCTGCTGCAGCCGGCCGTCATCCCGTTGATGGCGCGCCTGCTCGACGAAGGCTACACGGTGCTCCTCGAAACCGGCGGCCACCGTCCGATTGACGACGTGCCGGCGGGCGTCCGCCGGATCGTGGACGTCAAGTGTCCCGACTCGGGCGAAGCCGGCCGGATGCACTGGCCGAACCTCGACGTCGTCGGACCCAGCGACGAGGTGAAGTTCGTCATCGCGTCGGCGGGAGATTACGCGTACGCGAAGGACGTGGTGGCCAGGTACGATCTCGTCCCGCGCGTGCGCGCGGTGCACTTCTCGCCGGCGTTCGGCATTCTGCCGCCAGCGGAACTGGCGCAGTGGCTCGTCGACGACCGCCTGCCCGTCCGCCTGCAGCTGCAGCAGCACAAGTACATCTGGGATCCCCTCGCCAGACGCGTATGACCACGCCCGCTCCCCCAGCCATCGTCCTCCTCAGCGGCGGACTCGACTCGTACACGTCGGCGGCGATCGCGCGCGACATGGGCTTCGCCCTCTACGCGCTGACGGTGCGCTACGGACAGACGCACGAGGCCGAGGTCAACGCCGCACGCCGGGTCGCGGCATCGCTCGGCGTCGCGGATCACGTGGTCATCGAGCTGGACCTCAGGGCCATTGCCCGCTCGGCGCTGACCGGCGCGAGCGAGGTGCCGAAGGATCGCGAGATCGACTCCGGACAGATCCCCTCGACGTATGTGCCGGCGCGGAACACCATCTTCCTGTCACTGGCCCTCGCATGGGCCGAGTCGATTGGCGCCGGCGACGTGTTCCTCGGGATCAACGCGCTCGACTACTCAGGCTACCCTGACTGCCGTCCGGCGTTCGTCCGCGCGTTCGAGCGGCTGGCATCCCTGGCGACGAAGGCCGGCGTCGAAGGCAACGCCCTGCGCGTGCATGCCCCGCTGCTCGAGATGACCAAGGCCGACATCGTGCGCAAGGGCCATGCCCTCGGCCTCGACTACGGGCTGACGCTTTCCTGTTACGATCCGGTCCCCGGCGGGCTGCCGTGCGGGCATTGCGACAGCTGCCTGCTGCGCGCGCGCGGTTTTGCGGAAGCCGGCATCCCCGACCCCCTGCTGACGGAACCCTGATCATGACCATCGTGGAAGCGACAAACGACGACGCCATCGCGGGCGCCTTTGCCGTGATGCGTCAGCTCCGCCCGCACCTGGCGGAGGCCGGGTTCGTGGACCTGGTGCGGCGCCAGCAACAAAGCGGCTATCGGCTGGCCGTGCTCGAAGACGACGAGCGTGTGCAGGCGGTGGCGGGCTTTCGCATTCTCGACCAGCTGGTACGCGGGCGCGTGCTGTACGTGGACGATCTCGTGACCGACGAGACCGCCCGCTCCCGCGGCTACGGCGATGCGCTCTTCGACTGGCTCGTGTCGCGGGCGCGTGACGAGGGCTGCACGGCCCTCGAGCTCGATTCGGGCGTCCAGCGCCACGGCGCTCACCGCTTCTACCTCCGCAAGCGGATGAGCATCAGCGCGTACCACTTCCTTCTGCCCCTGACGGAGTAGCGCCAGCGTCCCGGATGCGGGCGGCCCCGCTGCAGGCGCGGGCCGACGTGCGGCAGAATCGTGCACGTGACGCCCGCACCGACCACCCGGCTCTATTACCACGACGCGTACCTGTTGACGTTCGACTCGTCGATCGTCGCTGCGCGCCAGGCGGACGGCCGCACGGCCATCGCCCTCGACGGCTCGGCGTTCTATCCCACATCGGGCGGACAGGCTCACGACACCGGCTGGCTGACCGACCTCGCTCACGACATCCGTGTCTCCGTCTTGGACGTCCACGCAGACGATGACGGCGTCGTGTGGCACGTGGTCGACACGTCTGCAGCGGCGGACTGGAGTGCCGGCCTTCGGGTGCACGGCGGCGTGGACGGCGCCAGGCGTGCCGATCACAGGCAGCAGCACAGCGGCCAGCACGTGCTCTCGGCGTCGTTTGCCGAGGTCTGCCGCGCCGCGACGCGCAGCGTGCACCTGGGGACGGACGTCTGCACGGTGGATCTCGACAGTGACCTGTCGGCCGACCAGATCGCCGAGGCCGAGACGCATGCCAACCGCGTGGTACTCGACGACCGTGAGGTGCGCGTGCGCCAGGTGGACGGCGCCGAGGCTGCATCGCTGCCGTTGCGGCGCCCGACGACGAGGAGCGGCCGGGTGCGTCTCGTGGAGATTGACGGGCACGACCTGTCGGCGTGCGGGGGCACGCACGTTGCACGTACCGGCGAGATCGGCGCGATAGTCATTCGCGGTGCCGAGCGCTTCAAGGGCGGGACGCGCGTCAGCTTCGTCTGCGGCCTGCGGGCCATCGAGGCCCATCGCACGCTGTTCCGCACGCTCGACGCGACGGCGCGGATGCTGTCGGCGTCGGCCGCCGACGTGCCTTCCGCAGTGGAGCGCCTGCTCGACGACGTTCGCGAAGGTCGCCGCGCACTCGACGAGGCGAGGACGCGCATGGGCGCGCTCGAAGCGGCGGCGCTGGCCACTCGCTTTCGGCAGCTGGGCGACGTGCAGGCACTGATCGAGCTGGTCGAGACGGAGGATCCCGCGCACCTGCGGCGCATCGCGACGGCGCTCGTGGACGCCGCCCCTCGCCGCGTCGCCGTGCTGTTCGGGTCGCGCGCGCCGCACGCGATCGTCGTGGCTCGCAGCGCAGACCTCAGTGGGGTCGATGCCGGTGTGCTCGCCAGAGCCGTTGCGCAGGCGCAGGGCGGGAAGGCCGGCGGACGTCCGGATGTCGGTCAGGGGGGCGGCATGGCGAGCGTGAACGTCGCGCAGGCGGAGTCCGCCGTCCGTGCCGTTCTATCGTGACGACTGAACGGTCTGCTCCGCTTGCTGGTCCGTGGTCACCGCACAGAGCCTGGCCAGCGCTGCATCCACCACCTCGTCGATCGCCGCCGTCGGCCGCAGGTGGTTGTTCGCGAGCACCGAAAAGGTGATCTCGCGGCCCGACGCGAGCGTGAGGTAGCCCGATAGCGCGCGTGCGTGCGACAACGTCCCAGTCTTCGCGAGGACGCGGCCTTTACACGCGGTGCCTTCCAGCCGGCGCGACAGCGTGCCGTCCACGCCGGCCACGGGAAGCGTCCGGCGGACGTGGCTTCGATGCGCCGGCGCGTCGAGCGCCCGCAGCAGTTGCACCAGCGTTCGTGCCGACACGAAGTTGCGGCGCGATAAACCCGAACCGTCGGCGACCTGGATGTCGTCTGTCGCCACCCCAAGGGCCCCCAGCGCGGCGGTCACCGCCTCGCGGCGCTGCGCGAGCGTGGCGTGCTCACCGGCGACGAGTGCATGCTGCAGCGCTTCGCCGTACAGGTTCTGGCTCACCTTCATGAACCGGATGGCCAGGTCGGCGAGCGGGGCCGACTCATGGCGCGCGAGTACCAGACTGGAGGCGGCGGCATCGAGCGGCGGCAGCACGGCCACCCGCTCGTCACCGCGAACCTCGACGCCTTCGAGCGCAAGCGCGAGTCGGAACGCGGCAAGGAAGAAGCGCGCCGGGTCGGGCACGGCCACCGTCAGCGTGGCCGGCTGCGCGCCCACCCGGACGTCGCCGCGCAGCGTCAGCGTCTCGCTGCCTGGCGCCCGGCTCACGGAAAGCCTCTGGAGCGACGCCGAAGCGGCGTCCACCGTCTCGACCTGCGCGTCGAGGCGCACGGCGGCGTCGACGGGCTCGACGTACACGCGGGCCGGCTCGCCGGCATTCGCGGCGGGCGCCACGCGCAGCTGCACCGTGTTCTCGTGGAACGTCAGTCCGGCATACGGCGCCGAGTACGCGTAGGCGAGGTCGTCCCAGCTCCACGAGTCGCCGAGCGCGTCCCTGCCGAAGGCGTAGGGGTCGCCGACGAGATCGCCTTCCACCCGAACCACGCCGCGCGTGCGAACCGCGCGCGCCAGCGCCCGCATCTGGGCCATCGCGTCTTCAGTCGGCCATCCGAACGTCGGGTCGCCGCTGCCGCGCACCTCGAGGTTGCCGTGGAGCACGCCGTCCACCGGCTCCGCCGACGCCGACACCGTCGTGGGGAACCGGTGATCCCAGCCAAGCTGCACGGCCGCGGCCGCGAGCGTCACGAGCTTGTTGTTCGAGGCCGGCAGCAGCCGGGTGTCGGGCGAGCGTTCGTAGAGGACCGCGCCACTGTCTGACCACACGAACTGGATGGACCAGATCGCCAGGCTGTCGGGCACCGCGTCGAAGACCGTGGACAGGGCGCTCTCGGGCGTGAGCGGGCGGGTGGCGGTGGCCTCCGGCGAGATGCCGGCCGGTGGTGCGCCGCGGGGCGCGCAGCCGGCGCCGGCCAGCGCCAGCACGACGCCGAGGAGTGCAGCCGGGCGGTACACGCCCGGCTGCATCAGGAGGCGTCCTCGTCGAGGAGGCGCAGCAGGTCGTCTACCGTCGAGAGCGCGAGGCGCGCCGCGCCAGGCTCGTCGTCGCGAAACGCCAGCACGCTCTCGCCGTCGCGGACGAGGCGCACCGTCTCGGCCGGACTGTCGCCCTCGCCCTGGATGGTGATGGTGGCGAGCGGCGGCGTCGTGCGCGGCGCACGGACCTGCCACGACTCGGCGCGCAGCGTCTGCAGCCGCGACGCGAGCTCGCCGATGCGGTCGGCCGCCATCGTGCCGCCCTCGGGCGCTGTCTGCTGCCACACCGGCGCCCCGTTCGCGTCGTCCTGCGGCGGCCGCCGTTCGAACGCGAGCGTCGTGCCGTCTTCGCGCGTCACCGACAGCTTCGCGGCGCTCGTCGTGTCGACGTCGAACAGCGCCTTGCGGCGGTAGGCGGACGCCGGCCGCTGCAGGTCGGACGCCAGCGACGCTTCGACGGTGAACACCACCGTACGCGCGGCGTCCTTGACGTGCACCGCCGCGTCGCCGCTCTCCGACCCGACGAGGATCTGCGCCAGGCGCTCGCCGCCGCCGCTGAGCGTGACGGTGGTGCGCGCAGGTTCCAGGCCGTACACGTCGAGGGTCGCGGGCTCCTCGGCCACCACCGCCTGCATCTGTCCTGTCGTCAGCCGCGTCAGCAGCGTGTCCACGGCACTCGAATCGGCACGGGCCGAGATGGGCTGCTCGAGGCTCCAGCTGTCGCCTTCCTTCGCGAGCTCGATGGTGCCGGGGGCGCCGATGATCGAGATCGAGTCCACCTGGGCCCGGTCCACTGCCACGATCGCCTTGTCGCGCAGCTGGAACGTCGTGCGGTCGAGTGATGTCTCGAGCCAGCTCGGGATCAGGAAGACCCGCGACTGCCCATCGAGCTTCGCGTAGATGTCGCCGCCCGTGGCGGTCCTGTCGCCGAGCAGGAGCGTCTGGGTCGCGTTCTCGGTGGTGAAGGCGACGGACATCCGCGGCTCGGCGAGGCCGAACGTGGCAAGGTCGGCGGGCGCCTCGTCCACGGCACGCGAGACGTCGAGCGACTCGAGGCTGCTCGTGAGGCTCGACACTTCTGCGCCGTCCGCGCGTGCCTGGATGGGGGCCGTGATGCGCCACCCGGCGCCCTCGCGCTCGACGGTCGTCACGTCGCCGCTCGTCGCGCGCAGCGTCAAAGCGTTGATCGTCCCGGCGTCGAGGCCGGCGAAAACCCTGTCTTTCGGCGGTTCGGCATCGGACGGCTCCCGCTTCATCTCGACGAAGTAGATGTAGGCGCCGAGCCCCAGCGCCACGGCGAGCAGGAGCAGCGTCGAACGTCCGCGGCTCATCCGCGCCTCCTGTACCAGGTCACGACGCCGAGCCCGAGGATGGCCAGCGGCAGGATCAGCGCGGAGAGGTAGCCCACCCGCGCCTGCTGATCCACCGTCATCGTCACGCGGCGGTCTTCAGGGTCGCGCGGACGGATGGCGATGAGGTTCTCCTGCTGCGCGGCCCAGTTGGCGGCGTTCAGGAAGAGGTCGAGGTTGCCCTGCGTGCCGAGCATCGAGTTGGTGACGAAGTCGGAGTCGCCGAACACCACCACACGCGTCTGCGGCGCCGGGGTGTCGTCGTCCGCCTCGGCATCAGCTTCATCCGTTGATGCGGTGTCCTGCGCGCCGTCGCTGCCGTCCGTTGCCGCCGCCGCTGCTGCTGTCGCCGGCGGGTTCGGCGCGTCGGCCGACACGGCAGCCGCCAGCGAGACGGGTCCCGGCAGATCGCCGGCGTCGTCGTCGCGCGCGACGGGCGTCCCGCCGAATACCGCGGCCAGGTCCGTCTCGCCCCACGACCGCTCGCTCGTCTCGGCAAACGTCCGCGCGGTGCGGCCCGCGGCGCCCCCCTCAACGGGCGTCACCGAGCGGGCCAGCGGGAACGCGGTGATCAGGTCGAAGTTGTCGGTGATCGGGTGGCTCGGATACGTCGCCACGACCGGCACCGACGGACCGGCCCCGAGCAGCTGCCCCACGCCGCTGACGTCTACGACGACGTTGGTGCCGACGTCGATGCCCCACTCGCGCGCCAGGCCGATGAGCCCGGTCAGCGGAGTGGCATCCGCGCCCTCCGGCGGGTCGAGCAGCAGCATCAGCTTGCCGCCGCGGTCGAGGTATCGGCGCAGCATGTCCAGCTCGGGCTCGAGGTAGTCCGTCTGCGGCCCCGCGACCACCAGCACCGCGGCGTCCTCCGGCACGTCGCTCTGCTGCGCCAGCACGACGCGCTCCACCTTGAAGTTGTCGCGCGCCAGCGCCGCGGCCAGCGCGTTGTAGCCGACGCGCTCGTCAGCGCTCGTGGGGTCGCGCTCGCCGTGCCCCTGGGCGAAGTAGATGGTCGTCTCGCCGCCCTGCACCGCCTTGACGATGGCGTTGGTGATGTCCTGCTCGGTGCTGGTGGTGATCCGCTCGATGCGGCCGGCGTGCTCGATGGCGATCGTGCCGTACTGCTGGATCTCCCACTGGCGCGCGAGGGCGGGCTGCTTGTCGGGGTCGACGTACTCCACCTGCAGCTGGTCGGTCACGTAGGTGTAGCCGTCGAGCCGATCGCGGAACCGCTGGAAGTCGGTGTCGCGCGCGAACACCTTCACGTTGACAGGGGCCTCGAGCTCGTCGAGGACGCGGCGCGTCTGGTCCGAGATGGAGAACTGCCGCGCGGCTGTCAGATCCCACCGCTTGTGCTGGCGGGTGGCGATCCAGTTCACGCCGACGAGGATGGCCAGGACGAGCAGCACGCTCACCGACGACAGCGTGCCGGCGCGTGCCGAGCGGTGCTGCCACCACGCCAGGAACTCGCGCCATTGCGACGCGAGGTAGACGAGCACGACGACGAGGCCGCCCATGGCGAGCCGCCACCACAGCGTCTCGAGCTCGGGCTTGACGAAGCGGATCACGACGGCTGCCACGACGAGCAGCACGCCGATCCATCCGAGGGCATCGAACAGACGTTTCATGAAATTTCGTCGCCTCCAGTGCCGGCGGGGCTAGCCGCGCCAGCGGTCGGCGTCGACCGACCGGGCCGCCAGGAACAAGCCGAAGCCGATGAAGCTCAGGTAATAGACGACGTGCTGCGTGTCGATCACGCCGCGCGAGAAGTCCTCGAAGTGCTGGAACACCGCGAGGGCCGAGACGAGCGCGCTCACCACCGGGCCCGACGCGTCGCCAATCCAGTTGATGAGCAGCAGCATCAGCAGGACGCTGAAGGTCAGCGCCGCCGCGACGAGCTGGTTGCGCGTCAGGTTCGAGATGAACAGGCCGATGGCGAGGAAGCTCCCGCCCATCAGGAACAGCCCCAGGTATCCGACGGCGATCGGCCAGAACTCCGGGTTGCCGTAGGCGAAGAGCCAGATGAAGTTCAGCGCCGTCACCGCCAGCATCACGGCGTAGAGCGACAGCACGCCGAAGTACTTGCCGAGGACGATCTCCCAGTCGGTCAGCGGCGAGGTCAGCAGCAGCTCGATCGTGCCGCTGCGCTTCTCTTCGGCGAACGACCGCATCGTCAGCATCGGCAGGAAGAACAGGACGACCACGCCGGCCTGCAGCAGCAGCGGACGGATCATCATCTCGTTCACGTTCAGCGGCTGGGCGCCGCCCATGCCGAACTGCGTCATCCGCAGGCTCTGCTCGGCGAAGAAGCGCAGGAAGCTGTAGAACATCCAGCCGAAGATCAGCGCGAACAGCCCGAGCAGGACGTACGCGATGGGAGAGGCGAAGTAGGCGTGCCACTCCCGTCGGGCGATGGCGAGGACGTTACGCACGCGGCACCTCCTCGCCGGCCGCGCCGGGTGTGTCGGCCGTGGTCAGCTGCAGGAACACGTCTTCGAGGCTGAGCCGCGCGTGCCGCAGTTCCACGAGGCCGAAGCCGGCGCCGACGAGCGCGGCAGCGACTTCGCGCCGCACGTCGCGCCCCTGCTCGCTCTGCACCTCGAGCGACAGCGTCGGGCCCGTGGCGGGCACCTGCTGCACGCCCGTGACGCCCGGAATCCCCGACAGCACCGGCAGCGGGTCGCGTCCCGCGGCGTCCACCTCGACGTGCACCGTGCTGCCGCCCTGGAGGCGCGCCGTCAGGTTCTCGGGCGTGTCCTCGGCGACGAGGCGCCCCTTGTTGATGATCACGACGCGCTGGCAGGTCTGCGACACCTCGGGGAGGATGTGCGTGCTCAGCACGATGGTGTGGTTGCCGCCCAGGCTGCGAATCAGGTCGCGTGTCTCGATGATCTGCTTCGGGTCCAGCCCGGCCGTCGGCTCATCGAGCACGAGGACGTCCGGATCGTGGATGAGCGCCTGCGCGAGACCGACCCGCTGGCGATAGCCCTTCGACAGCTTGCCGCAGTGCTTCTGCGCCATGTCGGCGACGCGGGCCTTCTCCATCACCGTGGTCACGCGCTGGGCCTGCTCGCCCGGGGGCACGCCCTTGATGCGCGCCACGAAGGCGAGGTAGTCGCGCACGGTCATCTCGGGGTAGAGCGGCGGCGTCTCTGGCAGGTAGCCGATGCGGCGCTTGGCCTCGACGGGCGCGTCCTGCACGTCGAACCCGGCGACGCGCGCCGTGCCCTCCGTGGGCGGCATGTAGCCCGTCAGGATCCGCATCGTCGTGGTCTTGCCGGCCCCGTTTGGGCCGAGAAAGCCCAGAATCTGGCCCTTCTCCACGCTGAAGCTCACGCCGTCCACAGCCGTGAAGGGCCCGTACCGCTTGGTGAGGTTCCGCACCTCAATCACAACAGTCGCTCCATCGGAATGAATTCCTGTGTCCTGGTCTGATGACGGCGGCGACGTGCGCCAACCAGCCCCGAATGGTAGTGCGGGCGCCGAGGGCAGGCAAGGCCGTGCTTTGCCCCGAACCACCGGTCTCTGCTAACATGTGAGCGTCTGTTCATATGTCGAGAGTCGCTGCTTCTCTTCGCTCACCGCGTACGACGAACCGCAGCCATGGGCGGTTGTCGCGCGCCCGTGATCGCGCCGCCGTGCGGCACGATGCCGTTCCGGCGCCGCACGTGCTGTCGTCGGCCGAGGCCATGGACCTCGCCACGACGTTCCGCGTGCTTGCCGACCCGACGCGGTTGCGCCTCATCGCCGCGCTCCTCGACGGTGAGCAGCCGGTCGGCGCCCTCGCCGCGCTCGTCGGCATGAGCGAGTCGGCCGTCTCGCATCAGCTGCGCGTCCTCCGGGCCGCGCGCATCGTCACCGGCCGTCCCGTGGGACGGCAGGTGTTCTACGCCCTCGACGACGCGCACGTGGTCACGCTGTTCAGGCAGGCGCTGTCGCACGTCACCGAGCACCTGCCCGACGGAGCGTCGACGTGATCCTCCGCCGCTGCGACCAGTGTGTCGACCACGCGGAGACGACCTTCCGCATCGAGGACATGTGCTGTGCCCACGAGGTGGCGATCATCGAACGCCGCCTGGGGCGGCTCGCGGGCATCGCCGCGCTCGACGCCGACGTCCTGGGCCGGCGGCTGAAGGTGCACTTCGACGCGGCCGCCATCGACCAGGGCCGCATCGCCGAAGCCGTGGCCGAGACGGGCATGCGGGCCTGGCCCGTCGACAAGTCGGCACGGACGGCCGAAGCGGCGCGGCAGACGACGTTCCCCGCGCTGCTCATGGCGGCTGTCGTGGCCGCGGTCGCCGCGGGCATCGCCTGGGCGGCCGGCGCCACGCCGTGGACGCAGAAGGCGATGCTGCTGGCGGCGATCGTCCTTGCGCTGCCCGGGACGCTGACTCGCGCCGTCCAGGCCCTTCGCGGGCGCCGGCTCGACATCCACGTCCTGATGGTGGTGGCGGTCATCGGCGCCCTGCTCATCGACGAGTGGTTCGAAGCTGCGGCCGTCGTGGTGCTGTTCGGCATCGCGCAATGGCTCGAGACGCGCAGCCTCGAGCGCGCCCGGCGTGCCGTCCGCGAGGTGTTCGCGATCGTGCCGGAGATGGTCGAGGTGCGCGAGACGGACGGTGTCGCCGTGAGGCCTGTGCGCGACGTCCCCGTGGGCGCCGAGATGCTCGTGCGTGCCGGCAGCCGCGTGCCGCTCGACGGCGTCATCGTCGAAGGCGCGAGCACGGTGGACCAGTCGGCCATCACGGGCGAGTCGGTGCCGATCGAACGCGCATCCGGCGACTCGGTCTTCGGCGGCAGCATCAACGGCGACGGCGCGCTCGTGGTGCGGACCACGCGCGAGTACGACGACTCCACCGTCGCCCGCATCCTGCACCTCGTCGAGGAGGCGCAGGCGCGGCGGGCACGTGTGCAGACGCTCGTCGATCGATTCGCCGCCGTCTACACCCCGGTGGTGCTGGTGCTTGCCGTCCTCGCGGCCGTCGTGCCGCCGCTCGTGTGGGACGTCGGCTGGGCATCTGCCGTACACACGGCGCTCGTGCTGCTCGTGGTGTCGTGCCCGTGCGCGCTGGTGATTGCCACGCCTGTGGCAGTGGTCTCCGCTCTGTCGGGCGCCGCACGCCGCGGCCTGCTGCTGAAGGGCGGCAGCGTGATCGAGCGCCTTGCCGAAGTGGGTGGCGTCGCGTTCGACAAGACAGGCACGCTGTCGAGCGGGACGCTCGAGGTGGTCGGCGTCGAGGCGGCGCCAGGCATCGCCGAGGACGACCTGCTGCGGCTGATTGCCGCGCTCGAGCAGTACGTCAGCCATCCCGTTGCTACCGCGATCCAGCGGCACGTGCAGCATGCCGGTCTTGCCGTGCCGCCCGCGACGGGCGTCGTCGCTGCACCGGGCGGCGGCGTGGCGGGTGAGACAGGCGGACGGCGGCTGGCGGTCGGCAGCCTGCGCTGGCTGGCGGCGCAGGGCGGAACGGGCCTGCCCTCGGCGGAGACGTCCGCACTGTCGCTGGGACTGCTCATCGACGGCAGGTTCGCCGGCGGGCTCCGGCTGCACGACCGTCCACGTCCGGAAGCCCGGCGCGTCGTCGCCCGCATCCGCGCGCTCGTGGACGGCCGCGTGTGGCTCCTCAGCGGCGACGGCGAGCGGCCGGCGGCGGCGCTCGCGCAGGACGTCGGGTTGACCCAGTGGCGCGCCGCGCTGCTGCCGCACGAGAAGGTGACGGCGATCCAGGCCATCCAGGAGGAACACGGGCCCGTGCTGATGGTGGGCGACGGCGTCAACGACGGCCCCGCGCTCGCGACGGCGCACGTGGGCCTGGCGATGGGCGGCGGCACCGACGTGGCCGTCGAGGCCGCGGACGGCGCGCTCATGCAGCCGAACCTGTCACTGATTCCTTACGCGCTGGCGCTGGGCAAGCGCACGGTCTCGACCATCCGCTTCAACGTGGCGTTCGCGATCGCCCTGAAGCTCGTCGTCGTCGTCCTCGCCGCGTTCCAGGTGGCGTCGCTGTGGCTGGCGGTTGCCGCCGACGTCGGGGCCTCTCTGGTCGTGGTGGCGGTCAGCCTCCGGCTGCTGCGTTTCACCATCGTCGATACGGACGCCGCGTGATTGCGGGTCCTCCGGGCTTCTCGCTATAATTCGACTCCGCCGGATCGTGCTGCCTGCGATTCGTGCTGCGGCCGCCAGTGGCCTCCGGAGACCGTATGGCAACCTGCCCGTGCAACGAAGAAGTGGAGATCGACGTGAACCCGCTCGAAGCGGAGGAGGGAGACATCGTGTCTTGCCCGGAATGCGGAGCCACCCTCAGCATCATCAGCGTCTCGCCCCTGGAGTTCGAACTCATCGATGACGACGACCTCGACGATGACGACGACGAGGACGATGAGGACGAGGACGAGGACGACTGGGACGACGACGAAGAAGACGAAGACGACT
The DNA here is from genome assembly GCA_044508265.1 of Acidobacteriota bacterium. Classification (GTDB taxonomy): domain Bacteria; phylum Acidobacteriota; class Vicinamibacteria; order Vicinamibacterales; family Vicinamibacteraceae; genus JAEZDP01. The sequence goes on along the minus strand of JBIQIB010000010.1, from coordinate 17,415 downwards.
TCGACGACGACGACGACTGATCGTCGTTGCGCCGCCTGAGAGGCGGAGCGCGAGGCCAGACCTCCTCGCGTCTCCATCGGGCGGCGCGCCGTTCGGCCGGCTGCCGGCGCCCGTCCCCTCACGTCTCCCGCCCCTGCTGCACGATCGGCCGCCATCCCCGCCTGATCCCCTCCAGGCCCATCCGTTGACACGTTCTGCATCAGCCGGTACGCTTCCGGCGACAATTCACGCGCGGCTTCTGCGCCGCGACTACGTCACTCGACTTTCGAGGAGTTCACGCTAGATGTCACGAGTGCGACTTGTGCTGCCTGCCGTCGGCTTGTGTCTCGCGCTCGGCTTTGCCGGTTGTGCGAAGAAGGCGCCGCCCCCGCCGCCTCCTCCGCCTCCCCCGGCCGAGACCGCGACCACGCCGCCTCCGCCCCCACCGCCTCCGCCGCCGCCGCCCGCTGCCGAGCAGCCGCGTCAGCTGACGGAAGAGGAGCTGTTCGCGCGCAAGACGCTCGACGAGCTGAATGCGGAGCGTCCGCTCGAGGACGTGTTCTTCGAGTTCGACAGCTCGGAGATCAGCGAGAGCGGCCGGGCGTCGCTCCAGAAGAACGCGCAGTTCCTCAGCCGGTGGTCCAGCACGAGGATCCTCGTCGAGGGGCACTGCGACAGCAGGGGCACTCCCGAGTACAACCTCGCGCTCGGCGAGCAGCGTGCCGCTGCGGTGCGCGACTACCTGGTGAGCCTCGGCCTCTCGAGCGACCGCGTGACCATCGTCAGCAAGGGCGAGGAACAGCCCTTCTGCACGGAGGAAGCCGAGAGCTGCTACTCGCAGAACCGCCGCGGGCACTTCATCTTCACCGCGAAGTAGGTCCGCGACTCCTCATCCTGCGGAGCGGCCGCACGGCGGCTCCGCAGGTTCCCACCCTGTCGTTCCTTCTCTGAAATCACACGCGCCGGATGGCACGGCGTCGGACCGCGTGCGCTCAGCGCGCGTCGCGTGAGATGGCGTCGGCTGCCTGACGGGGATCCGCGGCGCCCGTGATCGGACGTCCCACCACCAGGTACGTGGCGCCGGCACGCACTGCCTCGGCCGGCGAGAGTGTCCGCGCCTGATCGTCCGCTGCCGCGCCTGCTGGCCGGATGCCGGGCGTGACGATGTCGAAGCCCTCGCCGCACGCCTCGCGGATCAGGCCGATCTCGAGTGGTGACGCGACGACGCCATCCAGTCCGGCTTCGCGCGCGAGGGTCGCCAGGCGGCGCACCTGATCGGGCACCGACGCGCCCATGCCGACGCTGTCGAGCACGTGTCCGTCGAGGCTGGTCAGCACCGTGACGCCGACGATCTTCGGACGGGCGACGCCCAGTCGCGCGCTCTCGGCGCCAGCGGCGTCCACGGCCGCGCGCATCATCGCGGCGCCGCCCGCGGCGTGGACGGTGAGCATCCACGCGCCCAGACGCGTGGCCGACCTGACGGCGCCGGCCACCGTGTTCGGGATGTCGTGGAACTTGAGGTCGAGGAAGACGCGGTGGCCTGCGTCGGTCACCGCCGCGACGGCGGCGGGGCCCTCCGCGACGAACACCTGCTTGCCGACCTTGTAGGCGGCCACGGCGTCGCCGATCGAGGCAACGAGCTCGGCCGCGCGGGTCGTCGTGTCGACGTCGAGGGCTACGATGACGCGGGACATGCCGCCTCCGTCGTGCGCTTGTCGGTGATGACGCCGCCGACGAGATCGGCAAGACGGGTCACGCCGTGCCTCCTGAGATAGTCCTCGAGTTCCGCCTCGACGCGCGACCAGATGAACGGGTCGGCGAAGTTGGCCGTGCCGATCTGCACGGCGTTGGCGCCAGCCAGCATGAACTCGATCACGTCGGCGCCGCTCGTGATGCCGCCCATGCCGATGATGGGGATCTTCACGGCCTGGCGGCACTCGTACACCATGCGCACGGCGATCGGACGGATGGCGGGGCCGCTGAGCCCGCCCATGACGTTGGTCAGCTTCGGACGCCGTGTCTCCACGTCGATCGCCATCGCGAGGAACGTGTTGACGAGCGAGATCGCGTCGGCGCCGGCCTCCTCGGCTGCCCGGGCGAACGACGCGATGTCGGTGACGTTCGGCGTGAGCTTGGGGATGACAGGCAGCGGCGTCGCGCGCTTGACCGCCGCGACCACGTCGTGCGTGCCCGGCAGGCTGCAGCCGAACTGGATGCCGCCTTCCTTGATGTTGGGGCACGAGATGTTCAGCTCGATCGCCGCGACGCCCTCGTGGTCCGACAGCACGCGGCTCACTTCGACGTACTCGTCGAGCGTGACGCCGCAGACGTTGACGATCGTCGTCGCGCCGAGGCGGCGGAGCTCGGGCAGGCGTTCGCGCACGAATCGGTGGACGCCGATACCCTGCAGCCCGATGGCGTTCAGCATGCCGCCGGGCGTCTCGACGATGCGCGGCGGCGCGTGGCCCTCGCGCGGCTCGAGGAAGAGGCCCTTGACGACGACGGCGCCGAGCGACGCGAGGTCGAGGGCGCGGGCGTACTCGAGGCCGTAGCCGAAGCACCCGCTGGCCGCCATGAGCGGCGTGCGGAAGGTCTGCCAGCCGAGCGGGGCGCTGAGATCGAGTTGCTGCGGCGCGCCGGCGCCCGGAATGTGTCTGGATGTCGTCATGCGTGCCCCGAAGCCAGCGCGTCCCACTCGAGCGTGCTGGCGGCAAAGACGGGGCCTTCGAGGCACGAGCGCACGAAGTGTGCGGTGCCATCGGGCTGGCGCACCGGCACGACGCAGCTGTAGCAGCCGCCCATGCCGCAACCCATCACCTGCTCGAGCGAGACCAGCGTGTCGAGGCCGTGCCGCTCCGCGAGTGCGGCCGTCGCGCGCATCATGGGCGTGGGCCCGCAGCAGTAGAGCGCCGGGGTGTCGCCGCCCGTCAACTCGTCGAACGCGCGAGCGAGCGGCGCCGTGACGAAGCCCTTGTCGCCACGGCTGCCGTCCTCGGTCGCGAGGTGCAGCCGCACGCCGCGCGCCTCGAACCACTCGGCGTAGTGCAGGTCGTCGCCGCGCCGCGCGCCGTAGAAGAGCCGCACGTCGCTGGTGCTCCCGGCGAGGGCGTCGGCCAGCGTCCAGAAGGGCGCCAGCCCCACGCCGCCGGCCACCATCCACGCGGCCTGGCCGTCGCGCGGCAACGCGAAGCCCTCACCGAGCGGCCCCAGCACGTCGAGGGTCGCGCCCGGGCGCACGTCGTAGAGCTGACGGGTGCCCACGCCGATCCGCTTGTTCAGCACCGACACGCCCGTGGGACGGCCGTCGGCATCCCGCAGGATCTCGAAGATCGAGAACGGACGCCGCAGCAGGGGCTCGAGCCCCGGCGCGGTCTTGACCATCACGAACTGCCCGGGCCGCGCGGCCGCCGCGATGGCCGGCGCCGCGAGGGCCACCACGTTGTACTCTGCCGACAGCTGCCGGTTGTCGAGCACCTCGGCTGCGAGATCGACAATCATGGCAGGCAGGATAGCGTAACTCTCGCATGGCATACCTGCGGCTGCTCACCAACGCCCTGCTGGCCGGCGGGATTGGGGCGGTGCTGCTCGGACAGATCCTGCTGTTCCTCAATCCGGCCGTGCCGCTGCGCCCGGCGACGCTGTTTGCGCTGGCGTGGCGGCTCGCCCTCACGGCGGGCCTCGCGCTTGCGGCGGCCTTCTATCTCGCGAGCCTCGCGCGCTACCTGACGCACCGGCGCTCGCCTGGCTGGCTGAGCCTCCGTCTCCTCGCCTGGATGACCACCGTCGTCGTGGGCGCCGGCGCGCTGCTGATGGGGCTGAACGCCTCCGCGTTCGGGGCCTCGCTGCCGCCCGACACCGCGCACCGGATGGCGCTGGCCGCCGGCGTCCTCGCGGCAGGCGCCGCGCTGCTGCTCGTCATCGCGCTGGTGCACTACTCGTTCGGGCGCCGCGGCAGCAGGGTAGGGGGCACGCTGTACGCGATCGCGACGATGGGCGTGGTGACGCTGCCGCTCGTGGCGCGGGGGCCGGCGGTGGCGGCCGGCGCGCCAGTGACGCTGCTGAGCCCGGCGCCTGCCATGCGCGAAGCGGTCGGGGGCCGCGTATGGCTGCTGCTGCTCGACGGTGCGTCGCTGGACTACATCTCGCCGGCGGCGGCGCGCGGGCGGCTGCCGAACCTCGGACGCCTGCTCGACAGGGGCGCGTCGCTCACCCTCGTCAGCATCGAGCCGGCGCAGCCGGAGCCCGCGTGGGCGGCCGTGGCCACGGGCCGGTATCCCGCCGGCAACGGCGTGCCCTCGAGCGCGTCGTACCGCGTCGGCGGCGGCATTCAGCTCGACCTGCTGCCGCGGTACGCGTTCGTGTACAGGCTGGTCGATCTCGGCCTGGTCGCGCCCGTGACGCGTACGCCAGCCGACGTCCGCGCGCCCACCTTGTGGGAGACACTCGACGCTGCCGGACTGCCCGCGGTGATCGCGGGCTGGCCGCTGGCACGGCCCGGCCAGTCCGCCCTGACCACCGTGCTGCCTGCGCCCGCGCGTCCCGAGAGCGGCGACGCCGCACGCGCCGCGGACACGCGGCTGCGCGAGGCCTTCGAACGGGCCGTCGAGATGCGTCAGCCGACAGTCGCCGCCATCCGCTACGGCGCACTCGCCGACGTCGGCGCCCGCACGCTCGCCGATCCCTCGCTGCTCGACAGGCAGTACGAGTACCTCGACGCCGAGGTGGGGGTGCTGCTCGGACGTCTGGCCGACACCGACATCCTGCTGGTGATGTCTGCCTACAGGCTCGAGCCGGCGAGCCTCGTCGAGCGCCTGCGGCTCCGCCTCCTCGACGACGCGGGGCTCGCGGCCGAGGCGCGGCGGTCGGATGGGTTCCTGCTCGCCTACGGACGCCTCATCGAGCCGGGGCGCAAACCCGTCGGCGCCATCGTGGACATCCTGCCGACCCTGCTGTACTTCGTCGGCCTGCCCGTCGCGCGCGACGGGGACGGCTATCCGCGGACGGACCTGTTCGTGCCCGCGTTCACGGCGGAGCGGCCGGTCATCTACGTCCCGAGCTACGCGCGCCAGCCGTGATCCGCGCGTGTGCTATTCTTGTCGACCGGACTCTTTAATCGCGGTCCCGTGAGGCCGCAAAGAGGCGGATACATGCACTGCGATTTCCTCACCGGGCCGTCAGGCCCCTGCCGCGTGTCCTCGCGCGCGCACCCCCGGCACCTTCACCCGTCGCCAGCGTTCTGCGAACGAAAGGTCCGTCCATGCCTGCGGTGATGGACGCGGCACGCATCGACCGCACCCTCGCGCGCATGGCGCACGAGGTGCTCGAGCGGCACCGCGATCTGGACGACGTCGCGCTCGTCGGCATTCGGACGCGCGGCGTGGTCATCGCCGAGCGGCTGGCGTCGCTCGTGCAGCAGATTGCGGGGATGGCGCTGCCCGTCGGCTCGCTCGACATCACGCTCTATCGCGACGACCTGATGCGCCAGCCCGTGGGGCCGCAGCCCGTCGTGCGGAGCACCGACATCCGCTTCCCCATCGAGAACCGCCGCATCCTGCTGGTAGACGACGTGCTGTACACGGGGCGGACGATCCGCGCGGCGCTCGACGCGCTCGTGGACTACGGGCGTCCGCGCCAGATCCAGCTGGCCGTGCTCGTCGATCGCGGGCACCGCGAGCTGCCGATCAAGGCCGACTACGTCGGCAGGAACCTGCCCACGTCGCTGACGCAGAGCGTCCAGGTGCGGCTGCGGGAAGTGGACGGGGTTGACGAAGTGCTGCTCGAGGGCGAGCCATGAGCGCCGCGCCTGTCACCAGCCTGCAAGGGCGGCACCTGCTCGGCATCGACGACCTGTCGCCCGACGAGGTCCGCCTCGTGCTCGACACGGCAGACGCGATGAAGGAAGTGGCGGCCCGGCCCATCAAGAAGGTACCGGCGCTGCGCGGCCGCACGATCGTCAACCTGTTCTTCGAGCCGAGCACGCGCACGCGCACGTCGTTCGAGATCGCCGAGAAGCGCCTGAGTGCCGACACGCTCAACATCGCGGTCTCGACGTCGAGCGTGGTGAAGGGCGAGACGCTGCTCGACACGGTGGACAACATCGAGGCGATGTCGCCCGACATGCTCGTCGTGCGGCACGGCTCGTCCGGCGCCTGCCACCAGCTGGCGCGTCATTGCCGCTCGCGCATCGTCAACGCCGGCGACGGCATGCACGAGCACCCGACACAGGCGCTGCTCGACGCGTACACGATCCGCCAGCACAAGGGCCGGCTCGACGGCCTGCAGGTGGCCATCATCGGCGACCTCATGCACTCGCGGGTGCTGCGCTCGAACCTCCTGCTGCTGCGCAAGATGGGCGCCACAGTCCGCGTGTGCGCGCCGCGGCCGCTGCTGCCCGCGGGCATCGAGGCGCTCGGCGCGGTGCCGTGCCGCACCGTGGAAGAAGCGCTTGAGGACGCCGACGTCGTGATGATGCTCCGCATCCAGCTCGAACGGATGCACGCGCTGTTTTTTCCCTCGCTGCGTGAGTACTTCACGCTCTTCGGACTGACGCCGGCCCGGCTCGCCCTGGCGCGTCCGGATGCGATTGTGATGCACCCGGGCCCGATGAACCGTGGCGTGGAGATCGCCTCCGAGGTGGCCGACAGCTCGCGTGCCGTGATCCTCGAGCAGGTCGCCAACGGCGTCGCGGTGCGGATGGCGGTGCTGTACCTGGTGGCCGGAGGCGGTGAGGACTGATGACGAGTGTGCTGCTGAAGAACGGACGGGTCGTCGACCCGGCAAACGGGCGTGACGGCGTGTTCGACGTGCTGGTGCGCGACGGCGTCATCGCCGCGGTCGGGGCCGGCCTGGACGTCCCGGAAGGCGTCGCCGTGCTGGAGGTGCCCGCCGGCTGCGTCGTGACGCCGGGGCTCATCGACATGCACGTGCACCTGCGCGATCCCGGGCAGGAGCACAAGGAGACGGTGCAGACGGGCGTCACCGCCGCCGTCGCCGGCGGCTTCACGGCCGTCGCCTGCATGCCGAACACCTCGCCGGTCAACGACAACGCCGCCGTGACGCGCTACATCCTCAACCGCGCCGAGGAGGCCGGGCTGGCACGTGTCTATCCCATCGGCGCCGTGTCCATCGGGCTGAAGGGCGAGCAGCTGGCCGAGATCGGCGAGCTGAAGGCCGCAGGCTGCGTCGCAATCTCCGACGACGGCTTCCCAGTGCGGACGGCGCTGATGATGCGCCGCGCCCTCGAGTACGCGGACATGCTCGGCGTACTCGTCGTCGATCACTGCGAAGACCCGACGCTCAAGGGCGACGGCGTCGTGCACGAGGGAGCGGTCGCCACCGAGCTCGGCCTCCGCGGGATCCCGGGCGAGGCCGAGGAAATCAACGTCGAGCGCGACGTCACGCTCGCGGGACTGACCAAAGCGCCGGTGCACATCGCGCACCTGAGCACCGCCGGATCGCTCCGCGCGGTACGCGCGGGCAAGGAGCGCGGCATCCGCGTGACCTGCGAGGTGATGCCGCATCACTTCGTGCTGACCGACGAGGCGCTGCGCGGCTACGACACCAACACGAAGATGAACCCGCCGCTGCGGCCGGCCTCCGATCGCGACGCGCTGATTGCCGGCATCGCGGACGGCAGCGTCGACGTCATCGCGACCGACCACGCGCCGCATCACGCCGACGAGAAGGCGCTGCCCTACGACCAGGCGCCGTTCGGCATCACGGGCCTCGAAACGGCCGTGCCGCTCACCTTCGAGCACCTCGTGCACAAGGGCGTCATCGACCTCTCGCGCATGGTGACGCTGCTGTCGGTGAACCCGGCCCGCATCCTCGGCGTGCCGGGAGGATCGCTGACGGAGGGCTCCGCGGCCGACATCACGGTGCTCGCGCCCGATCTCGAGGTGACCGTTGACAGGCAGGCGATGAAGTCGCTGTCGAAGAACATGCCGTTCGACGGCTGGACGCTGCGTGGCGGCGTCGCCGCGACCTTCGTGGACGGACGGCTGGTGTACCGCAACACGCGCGTGGCGGGGCTTGCCGCATGGCCGTCCGCGCCCGTGGAGTAACCGAATGACCAACGCTCGAATAGAGGACGTCCGCAAGCGGGCGCTGAAGGACCTGCAGCAGGCCGACGTGATACTCGAAGGCCATTTCGACTACGGCAACGGCTATCACGGGCGGGTGTACGTGAATCCGCACATGCTGTTCCGGTACCCGTCCACGATCTGGCGCCTCGCACAGGACCTCCTCGACATCCTGCCGTTCGACGTCGCCGAGAAGATCGACGCCGTCGTGGGGCCAGTGACCGGCGGCGCGTTGCTGGCGCACACGCTCGCCGGGCTGCTCGACGGCCGGCGGCGCATCGACCGTCAGCCGTCCCTCTTCGCGCCGCTGCACTTCGACCCCGAGGACGGCCTCCGGCTGCGTCCCTCGTACGCGGCCCAGCTGAAGGGCCGGCGCGTGCTGATCGCCGACGACGTCCGCAACACCGGCAAGACGCTGGTGCACTGCGCGGAACTCGTGCGCAAGGCGGGCGGCGAGGTGGTCGCGACCGCGCAGATCTACGACCGCCAGGAGGTCGCCGAGACACTCGACGTGCCGAACATCGCACTGCTCGAGTACCCGGCCTCGGAGAACTTCCCGACGCCACGCTGTCCGATGTGCGCCGCGGGCGTCCCGCTCACCAGCTTCTGATGGCGCGCCGCCGGGTGCCAGCCGGCCTGCAGCCGCTGCTCGACGAGCTGTACGACGGCTACAACGTCGCAGACTCGGCGGCCGATCCGGTGCAGTTCGTCTGGCGCTACGACGACCCCGACGACCGTGAGGTCGTGGCGCTCGTCGCCGCATCGCTGGCCTTCGGCCGCCTCGCCAGCGTGCTGGCCAGCATCGAGCGCGTGCTCACCGTCCTCGGGCCGTCGCCGGCCGCGTGGGTGCGCGACATGGACCTCGCACAGGCCCGCGCGCAGCTGCAGCCCATCGTCCATCGCTGGACCCGCGGCGACGACATCGCCGCGCTGCTGCTCGTCGTGCGGGAACTGCGCCGGCGTCATGGCTCGCTCGAGCGATGCTTCCTTGCACATGACGACCCGGCCGCGCCCGACGTGGCGACAGGCCTCGAGGGCTTCGTGCGCGAGGCGTGCGGCGTGGACGTCAGCGCCGCCTATGCGCCGGGCCCGATCCGGCGTCCGGGCGTCGCGTACTTCTTCCCGCGGCCAGGGGCCGGCAGCGCCTGCAAGCGGCTGAACCTGTTCCTGCGCTGGATGGTGCGGCACGACGCGATCGACCCGGGCGGCTGGGAACGGGTGTCGCCGGCGCGTCTGGTGATCCCTCTCGACACGCACACGATCCGCGTCGGACGCTGCCTGCGCCTGACGACGTACGCGTCGCCCGGCTGGAAGATGGCGGCCGACATCACGGCCACGCTGCGGCGCATCGACCCCGTCGACCCGGTGCGCTACGACTTCTCGCTGTGCCACATGAGCATGATGGGCGCCTGCGGATGGGGCAGGAGCGTGGGCAGCGCGCAATGCCCGCTCGCGGCGTTCTGCCGCCCGCGCCGTCCGGCGCGCGGGCGGGCCGTCACGCGGTGATCGACTCGTAGACGGCGAGCGTGTCGGCGACCATCCGCTCGACGCTGAAGCGCTTCCGCACGCGTTCGAAGCCGGCCGACGCGAAGCCCCTCGCGCGTTCGTCGTCCTGGAGGAGGTCGATCAGCGCCTCGGCGAGGGCGTCGGCGTCGCGCGGCGGCACCACGTGTCCCGTTTCGCCGTCGAGGACCACTTCGGGAATGCCGCCGGCGTTGGTTCCGACGATGGGACGCGCGCACGCCATCGCGTCGAGCAGCGACGTGCCGAGCCCCTCCATGACCGAGCTCAGCACGAACACGTCGCAGGTCTTCATGAGCGACAGCACGTCGCGTCTGAAGCCAGGCAGCAGCACGTGCCGCTCGAGGCCCAGCGCGGCGACCTGGCGTTCGAGCGACGGGCGAAGTTCGCCCTCACCCAGGATGACCAGCCGCGCCTCCGGCACCGCGCGGATGACCTGCGCCATCGCGTCGATCAGGTGCCGCTGGCCCTTGTGGGGTACGAGTGCCGCCACGTTGAGGATGACGGGCACGCCCTGGGGCAGCCAGAACGTCTGGTGCAGCGAGACGGGCGGCGCCTCGGCCACGTGCTCGAGGTCGATGCCTTCGTGCACGGTGACGACGCGATCGGGTTCGAAGCCGTCGTGCAGGAGGATCTGCCGGATGGCCTCCGATGCGCAGATGAACCGCCGGACCTGCCGGTGCTTGTACCTGGAGAACGCGTTCGTCCGTAAGCGGAAGTCGACGCGACGCGAGGCGACCAGTACCGGGGCCGGCACCGGCTGACGGAAGGCGAGGGCCAGCGCAGCCAGCGCCACGCCATGGGGATCGTGCGCGTGCAGCACTCGCGGCCGCAGGGTGCGCACCAGCCGCGCCAGCTTCCAGGCCGCGTGGAAATCCACCTCCAGGCGCGGGGCCAGCGGGACCAGCCACTCGTCCTGCGGCGCACGCCGCCGCAACTCGCCCTGCGGATGCGCCACGAGCACGGTCTCGTGTCCCGCCGCGCGCAGACCCTTGACCGTCAGGAGGCACTGGTTCTGCCCGCCGCGCCACGTGCGGGCCGTGTCGATGTGCAGGGTGCGCATGGCCCGGTCAGCGGGACGCCTGCGTGTCCCGCGCGCGCGCCGCGGCCTGCAGTTCGTACAGCTTCACGAACTTCAGCAGCACGTAGGTCGCGTTGAGCAGCGAGACGACGAGGCCTGTCATGCCCTGACGGAAGCCGCCTCGTGCGACGTAGTTGCGGAGGAACGCGGCCACCGGGTGGCCGAGCAGCTGCGTGGCGCCCGCGACGCGGCCGCGTGAGTGCATCTGCCGCGCCGCGAGCGTCGTGTACGTGTCCATCCGCGCCAGGTGGTCGGAGACGTCATCGTAGGGACGATGTTCGAGCTCGCCCGAGAGGTCGGCGATCTGCCCGTCCACCTGCAGCGACTCGTGGACGGGTTCGGTGCCCCAGCGCGCGTGCCTGCGGTCGTACAGGCGGAGTGCGCGATCGGGATACCAGTCGGTCGTGCGGATCCAGCGTCCGAGATACCAGGTGATCCGTGGCATCCGGTACGCGGCCGCGGCCGGAGCGGCCAGGACGCGCTGGATCTCCGCGGCGAGCTCCGGCGTGACGCGCTCGTCGGCGTCGAGCGAGAGGATCCAGTCGTGCGTGGCGAGGTCGGCGGCAGCGTTCTTCTGGGCGCCGTACCCCGGCCACGGGCGCACTTCCACGCGCGTGGCCAGGGGAGTCGCTATGGCGACGGTGTCGTCGGTGCTGCCCCCGTCGATGACGAGGCGTTCGTCGGCCCAGGCGACGGACGTCAACGCGTCGGCGATGCGGTCGGCTTCATCCTTCGCGATGATCGTGACGGTCAGCCTCGACACGCCCGCAAGGATAGATCACTGCTGGAACTGCCCGCCGCCGCCCTGGTTGAAGCCGCCGCCACCCTGGCCGCCGGTGCCGCCGCCCTGCGCGCCAGCGCCGCCGCCCGTGCCACCGGCCCCGGAGAGGCCGTTGTCGCCGCCGGTGACCACCGAGACGCCGGCGCCGCCGCCGATTGACGCCTCCTGCGCGGCCTCGAAGTCGACGAGCGACTTGACGTAGTCGAGGATGGCGCGCTGCTCGTTGTTGCGCGCGGCCGCGAGGTCGCGCTGCGCCTGCAGGACGTTGAACGTCGTCGAGAGGCCGACGCCGAACTTCTTCTCTTCGGCCTCGAGCCGCTTCTCGGCGAGCGCGCGGGCTGCCTGCGTGGAGCCCACCCGGCGGAGGTTGGTGTTGACCTGGCGCCCGAGGTCACGCACCTGCTGCACCACCCGGCGTTCCGTGTCCTCGAGCGCCAGCAGCGACTGGTCGTTGGACATCTCCGCGCGCGCGAGGTTCACCCGATCGCCGTTGCGCCCGAGCGGATACCGGAACTGCACCGAGACGGCCCAGGTCGGGAAGTTGAAGGCGCCGATGTCCTGCAGCACCTGGCTGTAGCGGCGGACGGTCTCGCTCGTGACGCCGCCGCCGCCACCCAACGGATCGTCCGGATCCACGGGCTGCCGCGTGATGACGGTGCCGCCGAGGCCGGCCAGGCCGTAGTCGACGTTGGCCGACAGCTGCGGCAACACCTGGTTCTTGAGGTACCGGATGCGCGTCGCGTTGTTCTCGAGCCGTGCGCGCGCCGTCTTCAGGTCGAGGCGGTTCTGCATCGCGAAGCCGACGGCCGCGTCGATGTCCACCGGCGTCGGCGACAGGGCCGGTGCGTCGGTGGGGTTGAACGTCGTGGACCAGAACTCGTTGGCCCCGGGATCCAGGATGAGCGCGCGCAGCTGATCCTGCGCGCGTGCCACCGTCTGCTCGGCCAGGATCACCGCTTCTTCGTTGCCGGCGACCTCGGCCTCGGCCTGGACGATGTCGATGGGCGCCATCGTGCCCACCTCGACGCGCTTGCGGTTGTCGGCGAGCGTCTGCCGCGACAGCTCGAGCGTCTGCCGCTGCACGGCGAGGTTCGACAGCGCCACGACGAGGTCCCAGTACGCGTTCTTGACGTCACGGATCGTCGTGACCACCGTGTTGCGCAGATCGAACTCGCTGATGGCGAGGTTGGTGCGGCTGACGAGGATCTGCTGGCGCGTGCTGTCGATCGAGCGATTGCGCAGCAGCGGCTGCGTGAACGAGAACGTGAGGTTGCCCTGCGTCGAGGGATTGAGGGCGGCGAACTCGTTGTTCGTCTCGTTGCGCTGGCCCTGGAAGCCGAAGCTGTACGAGCCGCCCGTCGGCAGGAACTGCTCGATGCCCACGGTCGCGTTGACGCCCTTGTTGGTCAGCGCTTCCTCGGTCGTCTCGAGGAACGACGAGGGCGGCCGCTTCGAGCTGTTGTACCGGAAGCTGCTCGTGAGCGACGGCAGCCAGTTGCCGTAGGCCTGCGCGAGATCGAGCTCGGTGATGGCCGGATTCATGCGCTCGACCCGCAGCGAGACGTTCTGCTGCAGCGCCATCGCCACGGCTTCGTCGATCGTCAGCGGCCGTGCGTCGGCGGCGACGAGCGGCTCGGGCTCGGGCGCCGGCGGCAGTGGCGGCGTCTGCGCGTCGGGCGCCATCGGCGACTGCGGCGTGCTCGGCGCGGGAAGCGGGGGAGGCGTCGGCGCGGGATCCTGCGCCCGCGCCATGGTCGCTGGCATCACCAGGCAGGCAGCCATGGCGCCACGCGTCAACATCAGGGAGGCCGATCGAATCACGGACGTCAACTCCATCGTGAAGAAGGCTGGCAGTACAACCCGGCTCACGCCCGATGACGGGCTGGAGACGTTGGGGGATGCGCGGCCACAGCTATAGACGAGACGAGCGGGAAGGCGGTTCGGCGGCAGAGTATACTACCGGCCCTGCCGTTCGACAGGTCGGACGGACTGTCCGCATACGGACGATTCGTCCGGTTTCGTTCCCGTTTTCGATGCACATCCGGGTCTTCCTGTCGTCACTCGTGCTCCTGGGCCTTGCCGGTGGACGCATCGCCGGAGACCAGGGCGCGGCCGCTCCTCAGGCCACGGCCCCGACCGAGGCGCCCGTCGCGCTCACCGTCGACGGCATCATGCGGGGTCCGTCACTCGTCGGTTACCCGCCGGACGACCTCCGCTGGTCGGGCGACGGCGAGCGCCTCTACTTCGAGTGGCGCCTACGCGACGAGGACGACGACGCGACCTGGGTCGTTGCACGCGACGGCTCCGGCCTGCGCCGCCTCGACGACGACGCGCGGCGCCTCGCGCCGCCCGTCAACGGTCGTCCCGATTCCGCACACCGCCGTGTCGTCGGCGTGGACGAAGGCGACGTCGTCGTGGTGGATACCGTCGCACAGACGCGGATCGACGTCACGCGGACGGCTGGCGACGAGGCGCACCCGCGCTGGGCGCGCGACGATACGCACGTCACCTTCGTCCGCGATGGCGGCCTGTACATCGTCCCGGTTGACGGCGCGTCGCCGGGCGTCGTCGTGCAGCTCGCGCAGACGGGCCCGGCCGAATCCGAGCCGAAGAAGACCGACAGCCAGCGCTTCCTCGAAGAAGAGGAAGCCCGCCTGCTGGAGATCGTGCGCAAGCGCGCGGAGCAGCGGAAGAAGGATGAAGCCGAACGCAAGGCGCGTGAGGTGCCGCGGCTGGAGCTGACGCCGCGCCAGTCGGTGGCCGACATGCAGCTCGATCCGACCGGCCGCTACGTGTGGGTGCTGGTCAACGAGCGTCCGGAAGGCGCCAGGCCGGCGAACGTGCCGGCGTACGTCACCGAGTCGGGGTACACGACGCCGCGCGAGGTGCGCACGAAGGTCGGCGACGCGCAGGGCCGGCGCACGCTGGCTGTACTCGATCTGCAGGAGAGGACGTCGGTCTGGGCGACGGCCGACGTGCCCGCCGACGGCGACGAGCCCCGTGGCGTCCGCTGGAGCATGCCCGACCTCTCGAGGTCGCGCGGCATCGCGGTGGCCGCCGTCCGCAGCGACGACAACAAGGACCGCTGGCTGCTGCGCATCGACCCCGCGACGGGGAAGGGCGCGGTGCTCGACCACGTGCACGACGACGCCTGGGTCCGCGAGATTGGCGGCTTCGGCAGCAACGCCGCCGCCGGGTGGATCGACGAGCAGAGATACTGGTTCCTCGCCGAGAAGGACGGCTGGATGCACCTGTACGTGGTGGACGCCGACGCATCGCAGCCGGATGCCCGTGCGCTCACGTCAGGCGCGTGGGAGATCACGGCGGCCGCGCTCTCTGCCGACCGCACACGCTTCTTCCTCCAGACCACCGAGGCGCACCCGGGCGAGCGGCATCTGTACGCGATGGGCGTCGCCGGTGGCGAGCGCACGCGGCTCACGGCCGTGCCCGGCGCACATGCGGGCGAGGTCTCGCCCGACGGCGGCACGATCGGCCTGGTGTCGTCACGCGGCAACCAGCCGCCCGAGGTGTTCGTCATGCCGAACCAGCCCGGGGCGGAGGCGACGAAGGTGACGACCAGTCCGTCGCCCGGGTGGCAGGCGGCACGCTGGCTCGATCCGACGCTGGTCAGCTTCACCGCGCGCGACGGCGTCGAGGTGCCGGCGCGGCTGTACACGCCCGAGATGGTCGGGGCGAAGCGCCATCCCCGCCGTCCTGCCGTGATCTTCGTGCATGGGGCGGGCTACCTGCAGAACGCCCACCGGTACTGGTCGAGCTATTTCCGTGAGTACATGTTCCACCACCTGCTCGCGTCGCGCGGCTACGTGGTGCTCGACGTGGACTATCGCGGCAGCGCGGGATATGGCCGCGACTGGCGCACGGCCATCTACCGCCACATGGGCGGCAAGGATCTCGACGACATCGTCGACGGCGCGAAGTATCTCGTGGCCGAGCATCGCGTGGACGCCAGGCGCATCGGCGTCTACGGCGGGAGCTACGGCGGCTTCATCACGCTGATGGCGATGTTCACCACGCCGGACGTCTTCGCGGCCGGCGCGGCGCTGCGTCCAGTCACCGACTGGGCGCACTACAACCACGGCTACACGTCGAACATCCTCAACGTGCCGCAGGGCGACGCCGAGGCGTACCGCCGCAGCTCGCCCATCCACTTTGCCGAGGGGCTGAAGGGCGCGCTGCTCATCTGCCACGGGCTCGTGGACGTGAACGTGCACGCGCAGGATTCGATCCGCCTCGCGCAGCGGCTCATCGAGCTGCGCAAGGAGAACTGGGAGCTGGCGCTGTACCCTGTCGAGGATCACGCCTTCGTCGAGGAGACGAGCTGGGCCGACGAGTACAAGCGCATCCTCTCGCTCTTCGAGAACACCCTGAAACGATAGACAGATCAGAATGTCTCCAGACGACGTCCTTCAGTTGTTCCGCGATTCAGGCGCCCTGCTCGAGGGGCACTTCGTCCTCACGTCGGGCCTGCACAGCACGGGCTACCTGCAGTGTGCGCTGGTCCTCCAGCATCCCCGGCACGCCGAACGGCTGGGGCAGGCGCTGGGAGAGGCCGTGCGTGCGGCGGGCCTGGAGGTGGACGTGGTGCTCTCGCCCGCGATGGGCGGCCTCATCATCGGCCACGAGGTGGGGCGCGCGCTGGGTGTGCGGGCCATCTTCGCCGAACGCCAGGAGGGCAGCCTCACCTTGCGGCGCGGGTTCTCGCTGGCGGCTGGCGAGCGGGTCCTCATCGTGGAGGACGTCGTCACGACGGGCAAGTCCACCGTCGAGACGATTGCGGTGGCGCGCGCGGCGGGCGCGGAGGTCGCAGGCGCGGCGTCGATCATCGACCGCGGCGGCGGCGCGGGCATCGGCGTGCCGTACGTCGCCCTGGCGTCGGTGGACTTTCCGACGTTCCAGCCCGATCAGGTGCCGGCGTACCTTCGTGACGTGCCGGCCGTGAAGCCCGGCTCTCGCCCGGGTCGGTAGGGACGGCTCTCCGAGCCGTCCTTCGCGCCGTCCTTCGCGCCATCAGAGAAGGCGCACTTGGAGAGCACGATTTCGGAGAGGACGTCCAGAGAGGACGTTCAGAGAGGACGGTTCGGAGAACCGTCCCTACCGATATCTGACTTCGACGAGCGTCAGCCCGTGGGCAGGCGCCGTGGGCCCGGCCAGGCTCCTGTCGCGCCGGGCGAGGAGTTCGTCCATGTGACCGGGCGGCCACCGCCCGCGCCCGATCTCCGTCAACGTGCCCGCCATCGCGCGCACCATGTGCCGCAGAAAGCCTGTCCCCGAGATCAGCAGCTCGACGAGCGTCTCGGCGTCCGACAGGCCGGCCGACTCCGGCCCGTCGGCGGGCAGCGCGCGCAGCGTCACCCCGGTCATCACGCGCACCGTGTCCGCGATGTCGGTGCCGGTGGACTGGAAGCCCGCGAAATCGTGCCGGCCGACCAGTCGCCGCGCGCCGTCGCCCATGGCCTCCAGATCCAGCCCCGGCGGCACGCGCCACGCCTGCCGTTCCAGCAGCGGCTGCCCGGTGGCGCTCACCAGCCAACGGTACCTGTACGTCTTCCCGACGGCCGAGAACCGCGCGTGGACGCTCTCGTCCACGATTCTGGCGTCCCGCACGCGGATGTCGCCAGGCAGCCGGGAGTTCATCGCGCGCACCACGACCTCCGGCGGCCGAAAGTCCGCCAGATCGACGTGCGCCGCCTGCCCGAGAGCGTGGACCCCGGCATCCGTCCTCCCGGCGCCGACGATGGTCACAGGCTCCCGCGACAGCGGCGCCGCCGCCTCCTCCAGCCGCTGCTGAATCGACACGCCCGTCGCCTGCCGCTGCCACCCGACGTAGCCCGTCCCGTCATACGCGACACGCAGGAGGTATCGAACCACGCGGAAGATCATGCAACAGCCCTCCTCCCTTCCTCCTTCCTCCGCTCCTCCTCCTGCCTTCCTCCCTCCTCCTCCCCTCCTCC
>JBIQIB010000105.1:0-14546 GCA_044508265.1 Acidobacteriota bacterium | reverse complement strand
ATCCCCTGACGAGATCGTGGCTTCCCATCATGGCCGTCGTGCTGGGCGCCAGCGTGTGCCTGCGGGCGGCGGCGCGCGACGACGGTCCGTCGTTCCCCGACATCGTCGAGCACTTCAAGTACGGATCGATTGGCGCGGAGGAGAACACAGGCCTGCCGTACCGCATCTGGCGCGTCCTGCCGGAGGTGTGCGGCGACGTGCTGCCCGACAGGCCCGGGGCCGGGTACGAGCGCATCGGGTTCATCGACGAGGGCGCGCCGCACGGGCGTCCGGTAGGCACCTCGTACAGGCCCGGCCGCGGCAACAGGGTGGGCCTCAACTGCGCCACGTGCCACGTCGGGACGCTGCGTGACGCGCCGGATGCGCCCCGCCAGGTCATCGTCGGCATGCCTGCCAACCAGATGGACCTGCAGGGGTATGCCCGCTTCCTCACCGCGTGCGCGGAGAGCCCGGCGTTCGAGACCGGCGCGATGATTGACGCCATCCGCCGCACGCAGCCGGATGTCGGGTTCTTCGAGCGGATGGCGCTCAGGCTGTTCATCGTCCGGGCCGCCCGCTCGGGCATCCTCGAGCGAGCGCGCGAGAACGCGTGGTTCGACGAGCGGCCGCCGCAGGGCCCCGGCCGGGTGGACACGTTCAACCCGTACAAGCGTTTGCTCGGCCTCCCGATGGACGAGACCGTCGGCACGGCCGACCTGCCGTCGCTCTGGAACCAGCGTGCGCGGCAGGGGCTCTGGCTGCACTGGGACGGCAACAACGACACCGTCGAGGAGCGGAACAAGAGCGCGGCCATCGGCGCGGGTGCGACCCCCAAGTCGCTCGACCTGCCGTCGATGGCGCGCATCGCCGAGTGGACGCTCCAGTTGCGTCCGCCAGCGTTCCCGGCGGCACGTATCGACCGGATGCGCGCGCTCGAGGGCGCCGCTGTCTACGAGGCGTCGTGTGCGTCCTGCCATTCGTTCGGCGGCGACCGCGTCGGACACGTCACGCCCATCGACGAGATCGGCACCGACAGGGAGCGCCTGGACTCGTTCACGCCGGCGCTGGCCGAGGCGATGAACACCATCGGCCGCGGCCGGCCCTGGCAGTTCTCGCGCTTCCGCAAGACGGACGGCTACGCCAACATGCCGCTCGACGGCATCTGGCTGCGGGCGCCCTACCTGCACAACGGGTCGGTGCCCGATCTGCGGGGCCTGCTCTTCCCCGAGGAGCGGCCGCGCGTGTTCTATCGGGGGTACGACGTCTACGACTGGGACCGTGTCGGCTTCGAGAGCAGCTCGGCGGGCGCCGCCAGCCAGGGCGTCCGGTTCGACACCACCCTCAGGGGCAACGGCAACGCCGGTCACCTGTACGGCAGCGACCTGCCCGACGCGCAGAAGCTGGCGCTCCTCGAGTATCTGAAGACCCTCTGAGAACGCCGATCCTGAGACACTGTCTCAGGATCGTGCCGATAAACCTTTGCGCGCAAGCAGGTTAGCGCCTGCAAGGGTTGATCTCCGACCGACAAAGTCCTATATTGGAACGTCGGGCCGTCGTGGCGAGCGCTGACCGGACGTGAGCGCTGGCGCGGGGCCGCAGTCCGACACGGGATGGGGCTCTCTGAAGCCGACCCGAGGAGCGACCATGAATACAGCCACCGACACGATCGAACAACTCGCCACACAGGAATACAAGTACGGCTTCGTCACCGACGTCGAGTCGGACACGCTGCCGAAGGGCCTGAACGAGGACGTCATCCGCGAGATCTCGCGGCGCAAGGACGAGCCCGAGTGGATGCTGGAATGGCGGCTGCGCGCCTACCGCGCCTGGCTGAAGATGCCATACCCGACCTGGCCGAACGTCGAGTACCCGCCGGTCGACTTCCAGGACATCAGCTACTACTCCGCGCCGAAGGCGAAGCCCAGGCTCAACAGCCTCGACGAGGTCGACCCGGAGGTACGCGCCACCTTCGACAAGCTCGGCATCCCGATTGAAGAGCAGATGGCGCTTGCCGGCGTCGCCGTGGACGCCGTGTTCGACAGCGTGTCTGTGGCCACCACGTTCAAGGAGAAGCTGTCCGAGCTCGGCATCATCTTCTGTCCCTTTTCCGAGGCCGTGCGTGAGCACCCCGACCTGGTGCAGAAGTACATCGGCTCGGTGGTGCCCTACACCGACAACTACTACGCGGCGCTCAACTCGGCGGTGTTCAGTGACGGCTCGTTCGTGTACGTGCCGAAGGGCGTGCGCTGCCCGATGGAGCTCAGCACCTACTTCCGCATCAATGCGCGGGAAACGGGGCAGTTCGAGCGGACGCTGATCGTGGCCGACGAGGGTGCGTACGTCAGCTACCTCGAAGGCTGCACGGCGCCGATGCGCGACGAGAACCAGCTGCACGCGGCCGTCGTCGAGCTCGTCGCGCTCGACGGGTCGACCGTGAAGTACTCCACCGTCCAGAACTGGTATCCGGGCGACAAGGAAGGCAAGGGCGGCATCTTCAACTTCGTCACCAAGCGTGGCAAGGCCATGAAGGACGCCACGATCACCTGGACGCAGGTCGAGACGGGTTCCGCCATCACCTGGAAGTATCCGAGCTGCATCCTGCAGGGCGACAACTCGGTGGGCGAGTTCTACTCGGTGGCGGTCACCAACAACCGCCAGCAGGCCGACACGGGCACCAAGATGGTGCATCTCGGCAAGAACACGCGCAGCACCATCGTCAGCAAGGGGATCTCCGCCGGGCAGGGCCAGAACACGTACCGCGGCCTCGTGAAGATCTCGAAGAACGCCGCCGGGTCGCGCAACTACTCGCAGTGCGACTCGATGCTCATCGGCGACCGCTGCGGGGCGCACACGTTCCCGTACATCGAGGTGAAGAACACCACCTCGACCGTCGAACACGAGGCATCCACCTCGAAGATCGGCGAGGACCAGATTTTCTATTGCCGGCAGCGCGGCCTCTCGACCGAGGACGCCGTCAACATCATCGTCAACGGCTTCTGCAAGGACGTGTTCCGGGAGCTGCCGATGGAGTTCGCCGTGGAAGCGCAGAAGCTGCTCGGCATCAGCCTGGAAGGCAGCGTCGGCTGACCACCCGTTTCTAGACCCTGGACGAGAAGCCTGAATCATGCTCGAGATCAACAACCTGCACGCACGCATCGAAGACAAGGACATCCTGCGAGGCATCACGCTCACGGTGAAGCCGGGCGAGGTGCACGCCATCATGGGGCCGAACGGCTCCGGCAAGAGCACGCTGGCCAGCGTGCTGGCCGGCCGCGAGTCCTATGAAGTGGTGGACGGGAGCGTCACGCTGGACGGCAAGGACCTCCTCGAGATGGATCCCGAGGACCGTGCCGCGGCAGGCGTGTTCCTCGCCTTCCAGTACCCGGTGGAGATCCCGGGCGTCAACAACAGCTACTTCCTGAAGGCGGCGCTCAACGCGGTTCGCAAGCACCGCGGGGAGCAGGAGCTCGACGCCATCGAGTTCGCGAAGCTGATTCGGGAGAAGATGCAGCTGCTCGACATGGACCCGAGCTTCATGCAGCGCTCGGTGAACGAGGGCTTCTCGGGCGGCGAGAAGAAGCGCAACGAGATCTTCCAGATGGCGGTGCTGCAGCCGCGGCTGTGCATCCTCGACGAGACCGACTCCGGCCTCGACATCGACGCGCTGAAGATCGTCGCCAACGGCGTCAACGGGCTGCGCTCGCCGGATCGCGCGGTCATCGTCGTGACGCACTACCAGCGCCTCCTGAACTACATCGTGCCCGACTTCGTGCACGTGCTCGCGGAGGGCCGCATTGCCAGGAGCGGCGGCAAGGACCTCGCGCTCGAGCTCGAGGAGAAGGGCTACGGCTGGATCGAAGCTGCCGCCGCGGGGGCCACGGTATAGCACTCATGACCACCATCGATACGCAGCAGTCCGTTCTGCTCACCGGCATCGACGAGTTCGTCGAGGCACGACGCGCCGAGCCTGCGTGGCGACGGGCCGTGCGCACGCGCGCGCTCGATCGCTATCGCGAGGAGGGCCTGCCGAACACGCGCGACGAGGAATGGCTCTACACGCCGGTCACCTCGATCATCGACGCCAACCCGCCGCTGGCCGCCGGGGGCGAGGTGACGGCGTCCGACATCGAGCCCTTCCGGTTCGATGACTTCGAGGGACCGCAGGTCGTGTTCGTCGACGGACGCCTGTCGCCCGCGCTCTCGGACCTCCGTCCGCTGCCGGCGGGCGCGCGCCTGACGACGATCAGCGAGTTGCTCGAGGCCGGCGACCCCTGGCTCGAGGCGCACTTCGGCCGCGCGATCCAGTTCCGCCAGCGGGGCTTCACGGCGCTCAACGAGGCGTGGAACACCGACGGCGCGGTGCTCATCGTCGACGCCGACGTCGAGGTGACCACGCCGGTGCACGTCATCTACTACTCGACGGGTGCGGGCGCGTCGTATCCGCGCACGATCATCGTGGTCGGCCGCCGCGGGCGGATTCCTGTCGTCGAGACCTTCGCCGGTCCTGCCGATCGTCAGTACTTCGTCAACGCGGTGACCGAGCTCATCGCCGACGAGGCGGGGCACGTCGATCACTACAAGGTGCAGCGCGAGAGCGTCGCGGCGCAGCACATCGCCAGCATGCACCTGCACCTGGCGACCACGGCCGACGTCGCCACGCACAACATCACGCTCGGCGGCGCGCTCACGCGCAACGACATCAACGCCACGCTCGCCGGCGAGCGCATCGAGTGCACCGTCAACGGCCTCTACCTGGTGGACGGCGATCGCCTGGTCGACAACCACACGGCCATCGACCACGCGAGCCCGCGCTGCCACAGCTTCGAGATCTACAAGGGCGTGCTGGACGACCGCGGGCGCGGCGTCTTCAACGGCAAGATCTTCGTCAGGCAGGACGCGCAGAAGACCGACGCGAAGCAGACCAACCAGGTGCTGCTGCTGTCAGACGACGCGACGATCAACACGAAGCCGCAGCTCGAGATCTACGCCGACGACGTGAAGTGCACGCACGGCGCGACCGTGGGGCAGCTTTCAGACGAGGCGTTGTTCTACCTGCGGTCCCGGGGCATCCCCGAGCCGGACGCCCGCGACCTGCTGGTGCACGCCTTTGCCGAGGACATCGTCGACCGGATCAGGATCGAGCCCGTCCGCCACGCGCTCGAGCGGGTCCTGCTGGCGCGACTGCCGATCAGGGAATGATGCAGACGGGAACCCGCGTGACGCACGACTACCAGTCGGCCCGTGCCGGGTTCCCGATCCTTGCCCAGCGCGTCCACGGCAAACCGCTGGTCTATCTCGACAACGCGAACACGACGCAGAAGCCGCGCGAGGTGATCGACGCGGTGGCCCGCTACTACAGCGAGTCCAACGCCAACATCCACCGCGCGACGCACCTGCTCAGCGAACGGGCCACGCGCAGCTACGACGAGGCGCGCGCGAAGGTGCAGCGCTTCATCGGCGCGCGCGACCCGCGCGAGATCGTCTTCACCCGCGGGTGCACCGAGGCGATCAACCTCGTCGCGTGGAGCTACGCCCGGCCCAGGTTCACGGCGGGCGACCGCATCGTGGTGTCGCATCTCGAGCACCACTCCAACATCGTCCCGTGGCAGATGGTCTGCGAAGCCACGGGCGCGGCGCTCGACGTCGTCCCGATGGACGACCGGGGTGTGCTGGACGTCGACGCCTACATGAAGCTGCTCGGGCCGCGGACGCGGCTCGTCGCGCTCATTCACGTCTCGAACGCGCTCGGCACCGTCAACCCTGTGGCGGAGATGGTGGCGGCGGCGCGCGAGCGCGGCATCGCCACGCTCGTCGACGGCGCTCAGAGCGTCCCGCACACGGCGGTGGACGTCCAGGCGCTCGGGTGCGACTTCTTCACCTTCTCCGGGCACAAGATGTACGGCCCCACGGGCATCGGCGCCCTCTACGGACGCCTCCCGCTGCTCGAGACGATGCCGCCCTGGATGGGCGGCGGCGACATGATCGCGTCGGTCACGTTCGAGCGCACGGAGTATGCCGAGGTGCCGGCCCGCTTCGAGGCCGGTACGCCGAACATCGCCGGCGTCGTCGGGTTCGGCGCCGCCGTCGACTACCTGCAGCGTTTCGACATGGCCGCCGTCGCGGCGCACGAGCAGGCCCTGCTCGAGCAGGCGACGGCAGGGTTGTCGGTCATCCCCGGCGTCCGGATCGTCGGGCAGGCACCGCAGCGGGCGGGTGTCGTCTCGTTCGTCATCGACGGCGTGCACCCGCACGACATCGGCACCGTCCTCGACCGCGAGGGGATTGCCATCCGCACCGGCCAGCATTGCGCGCAGCCGGTCATGGATCGCTTCGGCATCCCCGCGACGGCGCGCGCGTCCTTTGCGCTCTACAACAGCCCCGACGACGTGGAAGCGCTGGTCGCGGGGGTGCGCAAGGTGCAGGCGTTCTTCGGGTGACGCACATTCGCGGCGGCCGTCGCAATGCGTCACAATGAACCGAACGGCGACGGCCGCTCCTCGAGCCGTGGCTCGAGC
This sequence comes from Acidobacteriota bacterium, assembly GCA_044508265.1. Lineage (GTDB taxonomy): Bacteria > Acidobacteriota > Vicinamibacteria > Vicinamibacterales > Vicinamibacteraceae > JAEZDP01. The sequence goes on along the minus strand of JBIQIB010000105.1, from coordinate 8,052 downwards.
GCATACATTCAACAGGAGATCGTGATGTCGAATCGATGGACTAAGGCGTGGGCGGCGCTTGGCGTGGCCGCGATGCTGGCGCTGCCGGCGGGTTCGTTCGCGCAGGCCAAGGCGAAGGCGCAACCCAAGGCCGCCGCCAAGAAGGCCGGCGCGGCACGGACGATCGAGATCCAGGGGCTCGATACCCTCAAGTTCCAGCCCGCGGCGCTGACGGCCAAGCCGGGCGAGACCATCCGCGTCGTGCTGACGGTGAAGAGCATGATGCCCAAGGCCGCCATGGCGCACAACTTCGTGCTGCTCCAGCCGAAGGTCGACGTTGCGTCGTTCGCGCAGGCCGCGGCGCGGGCCCGGGCGACCGACTACATCCCGGCTGCGCGCAAGGGCGACATCATCGCCTCGACCAGCCTGGCCGGCGGCGGCGAGACCGTCGAGGTGACGTTCACGGCGCCGAAGGAGCCCGGCACCTACACGTTCATCTGCACGTTCCCTGCGCACTATCAGGGCGGCATGACGGGAACGCTGACCGTCAAGTAGACACCCGATTCGCGGAGAGCGCCGGGAGCGAACCGCACCCGGCGTTCCCGCGGCAGATCCCCCTTTGCCCGGCCCGCCTGCCATGTCAGAACTGCGCGACCTCTATCAGGAAGTCATCCTCGACCACAACCGCCGGCCGAGGAACTTCGGCGTGCTGGAGGGCGCGCGTGAAGCCGTGGGCCATAACCCGCTGTGCGGCGATCGGGTGACGGTATACGTGAAGCTCGACGCGGACAGCGTGGGGGAGATCGCCTTCACCGGCAGCGGCTGCGCCATCTCGAAGGCCTCGGCCTCGCTGATGACCGACGCCGTCCGAGGCATGCCGACGTCGGAGGTCCACACGTTGTTTGCGGCGTTTCAGGACGCCGTCACCGGCCGGCGCGACGTGCCGGATGACGAGCTCGGCAAGCTGGCGGTGCTGACGGGCGTCCGCGATTATCCGTCACGCGTGAAGTGCGCGACCCTGGCCTGGCACGCCCTGGAGGACGCGCTGACACGCGAGTGACCTGGAGAGTGACGTGTTCTCGTTCCTGAAGAAACAGACTGCGCGCCCTGCGTCGGCGGCCGATGCGTCAGCGCCCGACACGTCCACTGCCCCCCACGACGACAGGCAGCACGACGAGCAGGCCGCGCCTGCCCCGCCGGCCTCTGCGGATCCGGAACACCCGCTCGCGGCGATGGTGTGGGACAGCCCCGACGTGCCGCGCGCCGACGAGCCCGCGGCCGGTGGCGGTGACGCCGCCGGCAGTGGCGGCCAGGATTACGGCCTCGACGTCGCCGCGCTGGTCGAGCCGCCGGCGCAGGCGTCCGACTCCGGGTTCGGCCCGAAGGATCAGGCGCGCACCGACGCGCTCAAGCCCATGATCGTCGAGGCGCTGAGCACCGTCTACGACCCGGAGATCCCGGTCAACATCTACGAGCTCGGGCTGATCTACGACATCGTCTCGGATGCCGAGAGCCGCGTCACCGTGACGATGACGCTGACCTCGCCCGCGTGCCCGGCCGCGCAGCAGCTGCCGAGCGAGGTGAAGTACAAGACGAAGGCCGTCGAAGGCGTCGCCGACGCCTATGTGGACGTCGTGTGGGAGCCGCCGTGGACGAAGGACATGATGTCGGAAGCTGCCAAGCTGGGGCTCGGCATCTTCTGACGACATGTCAGACGCGCCGGGGGTCGTGCGTTCCTGCCGGGTACAATGCGCGGCACAGAACGGATGACGCTGTACGAGGCCCTGCAGGAGCTCGCCCCGGTCCCCGATGGCCTGCCCTCCGATCTCCGCGCGAGACGTGAGCAGGCGTGCGAGCGCGTGTACGCCGCCCTTCGTGCGCGCGCGCCAGCGATCCTGAAGGCGGGCCACGACGCAGACGACGCGGTGGCGACGGTGCTGATGCGCCTCATCCAGACCGGGCCACGCGGGCATCTCGACACGCTGCGGACCGACGCCCAGGCCGAGGGATATCTCGCCACCGCGCTCAGGAACTATCAGCGCGACCTGTACCGCCGCAGCCGCCGCCTGACGAGCATCGACGCCAACGACCCGCTGAACGAGCCGATCGTCGCTGACGGCGCTTCCGCGATGTGTGCTCCCGCCCCGGGTGCGCTCGAGGAGATCCTCGAAGCCGAAAGGCTCCACCTGCTCGGCAAGGCAACGGACGTGGTCTACGAAGAGGCCCTGCCCGCCGTCGCCGGGTCGATGCGCGACCCAGCGAAGTTCCGGCAGACGGTACTCGACGTGCGCGATCTCGCCCGCGACGCCACGTCGATCGACGCCATCCTCTCGCGTGACGGCCTGCCGCCGGGCACGACCTCGATCAACCGCCTGTACCAGCAGCACCGCCGGGCGCGCATCACGTTCCTCGAACGTATCCGCGCCTGGCTCCTGGACCATCCCCTGCCGTCAGACCTCGACGACGTCGTTCGTCGTCTCGTGGAGTACGACATGACTTCACGTGTGCCGCGCGGAGGGCAGCTCGCATGAGCATCCTGCCACCTGGGGACCTCGCCGCCCTCGGGCTCGCCCCGGAGATGATTGGGCCCGTCGAACACCTGCAACTGCCGACGCCCGACGTCGATCAGGCGCTGGGCATCTCACAGCCGGACGTGACGTTCGTCCTGTCGAGCCGGGTGGCGACGAACGCGCGGGACGCGCAACCGCTCGCGGAGGGTGCGAGCGACGCGCTGGTGGACGCGCGCAGCGACGTGCTTCGCGCCATCGGCGTCGACCTGCGGCTCGACCGCGCCGAAGGCGCCCTGCAGCTCGAATGGGCGGCCGACACCGACGTCCGGGTCCGCGACGTGCGGCCGGACAGGCCCCTACCGGCAGCCGCGGACGGCTATGTGCGCCTGACGCTCCGGCAGGTCGGCCGCTTTCTCGTCGAGTCGCCCGCGGGCGTGCCGCTCGTCCTCGGCGTTCTGGAAGACGACACGCTGGCGCTGGCGGCGGTGAGTGCCTGGCCCGCGCCCCCGCTTGATCACTGGACAGGTCCCATGACCGATGAATGGCTGCAGTCGACCGTCGCACGAGCGCTGCCCGGCGCGGACGCGTGGACGCGGACCGCTCTGGCGGGCGCCATCGCGCGGTTGGCCGCCGTCGCGCCTTCTTCCCACGCCCCAGGCGCCTCGAGCGCCGGAACCCCGGACGACGGCGGTGCACACGCCCTGCTGCGAAGGGTGTCGGCGTCGCCGGCCACGATTGGCCCCCGATCGTGGGCGCGCGGACTCGACCCGGGCGCGCTCGCCTCGATCGAAGAGCACGCGCGACGGCGCGCGATCGCGCTCGAGCACGACCTCGACCACCTGCTGGCGGTCTTCCCGGCGGAAGCCACAGAAGCGCGCGCGGCGTGGACGCGGGTATGCCACAGGCGCGACGACCTCGAAGGCGTGCGGCTGCTGCTGCTCGAGGCGGGAGCAGGCGACGGCCTGGACGAGGCGCTGCGTGACACCGACAGGGCGGGCCGCAGCCTGAGGCTCAGCCTGAACGTCGCCGTGGACGACGAGCGGCTGCGTCGTGTGGCGCTCGGTGATCCGGGCGCCTGGTGGGGCGATCCCGCGTACGAGGTCCGGTTGCTCTGATGGCGGCGACGCCTCCGCGGCGTGCGCGGGATGAAGCCGCCCTTGCCGCAGGCCCGTGGTGCTGGCCGCCAGCCGACATCCTCGGCCTGGAGTCGGAGCGCTCCGCCGACGAGGACAACCCGCCCACGCCGCGTCCGGGACACGTCGCCGCCGTTACCGTGCGCGGGCGCACGACCACCTTGTGGCACCTGCACCTCGCGCCGCATCGTGCCGCCAGGAGCACGGTGCTCGGCGCGGACGCGCGTGCGTCGTGGCGCAGCGCCGGCATCGCGCTGCCGCGTTCGCTGCCCGTCCTGTGGCGCAGCGTGCACGAGGCGACGCAGGAAATGCCCGTCATCCAACGCCTGCGCACCTCGATCGACGCGCCCGGCTTCGAGGAGCGCGACGCCGTCGTCGACGGGCCGTCGTTCGGCCTGGCGTTCTTCCTGCTGCTCGCTTCGTCGGTGCTCGACTGCGCCGTGCCCGGCGACGTCATCGCGTCGGCCGCCATCGATGCGTACGGCCGCCTGCACGGCGTGGACGGTCTGCGACAGAAGCTCGAGGGGGTGCGTGCGCTGGCGCCCGGCGTCTCGCGTGTCGTCGTGTCGGCGGATCAGGCGCACGAGGCGGAGCGGCATGCGGGCGGCACGCTCGAGGTGATCGGCGCGACAAGTGCTGCGGAGGCGCTCGAGCGGGTCTTCGGCCCGCGGCTGTCGACGCTGCTGGTGGACGCCGGCAGCGACCCGGCACGGCGCGCCGAGCTCACGTCCGGGTTCTTCCGCCTGGCGCTCGTCGGCAGGGGGGCGGCGATCGACTGGTCGCCCGTGGCGCGCGGGGCCGACCAGGCGCTGCGCACCTGGACGGAGCTCGGTCCTGACGAACGCTATCAGCTCGAGTTCGCGCGCGCCGTGGCCGCGCGGCACGAGTCCAACGAGGGCGACCTGCCGCTGCCCGATGCCGCGTGGCTGCGGGGCCGTCCTCGCATGGTGCGCGTGCAGGTGCTCTCGCACCTGGTGCAGCAGTGCGCGGACACCGGCCGTCCCGGCGCCACGGAGGTCGAGGCGCTGGCCAGCCATGAAGTTCACGGCGATCCGTACGAGGCGTTCCTTCCGCAGCTGCGCCTGCACGGCGCGCTGTGTCGCTTGTGGGCACTCACGGGACGCGCGGAACGTGCGCTCGCCGACAACGAACGGCTCACACGCGCGGCGCTTGCCGTGTTCGCACCCGCGGACGCGAGCTTTCCGCTTTCGGAGTGGCTTCGGCTTGCGGCAGCGCTTGGCGACGTGCAAGCCTTCGAGCGTGCTGGCGCGGCGAGGGAGGAAGCGCTCACCCATGGCGGCTTCGGCGAGCACGGGGGCCCGTACGTCGACCTTGCGTGGGCGCGCGGGCGGCTGCTGTTCTCTGCTGACGACGCTCGTGCCAGAGCCGTCGTCGACAGGCTCTCCGCGGACGCATCGCTGCCTGCGCACGTACGCTGGTCGGCGTGCCGCTGGGCCGGCGCCCCGCAGCGCTGGCGGTTGTGGCACGATGCCGGCCACGCGCCGCTCGCCCGACGGTACCAGGTGCTCGCCGCCCTGGATGCGGCGCTCGCGTCGGGCGACACTGTGGCGGACTCGCTCGTGGACGAGCTGGAACGGCTCGATCCCGGGCCGGTCGGACATCTGCGCCGGCACGGCGCCGGGGCCGCGGACGTCGCGAGGCTGTACCCCTACTGAGGAGTGATTGAGCGGTGACGGCACGGGAGGACGCCCGGATGATGAACGGTCTGCAGGAAGCCTTGCTCGATCGTCTGATTGCCGATGGCCTCGAGGGCGATCCGATCGTGTGGATGGCGCTCGCGGCAGCCGAGAGCGCCGAGGTACTCGACGGCATACTCGCCGATGGTGCGGCACCGCGCCCTCTCCCGCCGCGGCCCCAGCCAGAGGCGGAAGGCGCCGTCGCCCGCGTCTACCTCTCCGACATCGAGATTCGCAGCTTCAGGGGCGTCGGGCCGCAGGCGAGACTCCAGCTCGAGGTCGGTCCGGGCGTCACCCTCATCGCGGGCAGGAACGGCTCCGGCAAGAGCAGCTTCGCCGAAGCCGTCGAGGTGGCCTTCACCGGCACCAGCGAGCGCTGGGAGGGGAGGGGCAGCAAGGAGTGGACGAAGGGCTGGCGCAACGTGCACGCCACGCACGCGCCGCGCATCGTCGTCAGCATGGTGCAGGAAGGACAGCGCCGCACGACGGTGGAGCGGACGTGGTCCGACCCTGACGACCTGGAGAGCGGCCGCTCCATCTACACTGACCATCAGGGCCAGGCGGTCGACCTCGAAGCTTCGGCATGGCCCGCCGCCCTTGCGTCGTACCGGCCGTTCCTGTCGTACGACGAGCTCGGCGACATGCTCGCGGACGGGCCGGGGCGCGTCTACCAGGCGTTGCTGTCCGGCCTTGGGCTCGAAGGGTACGAAGCGGCACGCCAGCGGCTGGCCGATGCGATCAACGCCCGGAAGAAGCGGGCCCGTGAGTCGAAGAGTCGCGCGGGCGAGCTGGCCGCGACGGCAGGTGCCGAAGGCGAGGCGCACCCCGAGGAAGCGCGGTTCGCGCAGGCGGCCGCCCTCTTGCGCAAGCGCGACCCGGACCTGGAGGCCCTCGCGGCGCTTGCCGCCGACGGCGCCGGGGCCGAGGAGACGAGCCACCTTCTCGCCATCACCACGGCCACGCCGCCCTTGCCGGCCGAGCAGCTCTCCGAAACGGTGACGGAGCTGGCGCAGGCCGTCGACGCCCTCGCGGCGGCCCGCGACGATGCATCCGGCCGCGCCGACGACGTGGCGCGACTGCTCGAGCTCGCGCTCGACTGTGCGTCGCGGCAGACGTTCGACTCGTGCCCCGTCTGTGGCGAGCCGCGCCCGCTCGACGATGCCTGGCGTGCGTCGGCGGCCGCTGCCGTGGAGCGCGCGCGGAAGCGGGCGGCCAGCGCGCGGGCCGCGCAGGAGCGGGTGGCCGCCGCTCGACGCAGGCTCGACGTCCTGACGCGTGACGTACCTGCCAGTGTCGTCCGGGCGGCGGAGGCAGGATGGGCGCCGGCAGTCGCGCTCCGTGAGCGCTGGCAGGCGTGCCTGGCCGCGCAGCCGGCCGAAGATGCCTCTCGCGGCGCGTACGTCGCCGAGCAAGGGCCCGGACTGAGCGCGGCATTCGCCGAGCTCCAGGCATCGGCAGCCGAAGAGCTGCGGCGGCGGCAGGACGTCTGGCGTCCATTCGCCACCTCCCTTGCGGACTGGATCGTCGAGGCCCGAGCCGCAGCGCAGGGTCGCGCTGTCGTCCCCGACCTGGAGCGCGCCCGCGACTGGATGGCCGCCGAGCTCGTGCGTCATCGCGACGAGCGGTTCGCGCCCATCAAGCGCGAAGCCATCGACTGCTGGAACTGCATCAGCCGGCACAGCAATGTCGCGCTCACCGACATCGAGCTCACCGGACACGGCAAGGTCCAGCGGGTGACGCTGAAGGTGGAGGTCGACGGCACCGAGGCCCCGGCGCTTGGCGTCATGAGCCAGGGCGAGCTCAACGCCATGACGCTGAGCCTGTTCCTTCCGCGCGTGCAGCTGCCGCAGAGCCCCTTCGGGTTCGTGATCGTGGACGACCCGGTGCAGGCGATGGACACCGCCCGCGTGGACGGGCTGGCCGAGGTGCTGGCCCGCGTCGGTCAGACACGTCAGGTCATCGTCTTCACGCATGACGACAGGTTGGCGAACTCGTTCCGCGTGCTCGGCCTGCCGTGCCGCCTGCGCAGGGTCACGCGGAAGGCGGCCTCCCATGTGGTCGTCGGGGACGCCAAAGGGCCTGTGGATCAGCACCTCAGCAATGCGACGTCCGTGGTCAAAGCCGACGGCGTGCCGGAAGAGCTGGCCGCGCGGGTCGTGCCGGGCTTCTGCCGATCGGCACTCGAGGCAGCGGCGGTAGAGGCGCTGCGTCGGCGGTGGCTGGGCAATGGCCTCGGCCACGACGTTGTCGAGGAGCGCCTCGACAACAGGGGTCTTGTCGAACTGCTGGCGTACCTCTTTTTCGACACGCCGTCGCGCCGCGGTGACGTCGGCGAGCGGCTCGGCAGGCTGCCCATCGCCGAAGCCGCCGCCATCGTGGCCGACTGTCAGGGCGGCACGCACGCGCGCTTTACCGGCAATGCGGAAGAGCTGGTGAAGCGCACGCGCAAGCTCTGCGACGTGATCAGGAAGCAGTCCACACCCAGGGCCGCTCGATGACGCCGCCGGTGCTGCTCGAGCACGCCCGGCACCTGTGCGACGACACGCGTCACGACCGCGCGTTCTGGGCCACCAGCGCCGCGATCCTCCTGACGCGCCAGGCCATGGAAGCCTGGCTGGACGAGTACTGGGCCGTCACGTCGCCGGAGGTCTGCCGCGTCCACTCCACTCGCGCCCGCTTCATGCTGCTCGAGGCGCGGCTCCCCGCGCCGGCCTCGGCCCGCGCGTACGCGAC
>JBIQIB010000104.1:12441-14685 GCA_044508265.1 Acidobacteriota bacterium | reverse complement strand
GTCACCGGCGTGCCGGGCGCGTGCTCGTGATAACGGGCGGCGCCGACCACCTCGCCGTTCGGGCGAATCTGGACGACGTGCCAGCTCTGGGCGTCGGCGGCCTGAACGTGGCGGCCGTCGGACGTCAGCTGGGCGGACGTGATGGCGCCGTCCTCGAGGTAGGCCCGCGCGCGGAGGCGCTGGACACCGGCGAGCAGGTGCGCGTGGCCGGGCGCATCCACGGAGACGTCCGAGAACGTCCCCGGGACCACCGCGGTGGACGGCGCGAGGAGGACGGTCAGCGAAGCGGGAAGCGAGGTCGGGTTCGGCGCAGAGAGCAGCATGATGTCGTTCCTTGGATGTAGTGCCGGAGCCGAGGGTCAGTGAGTAGCACCCGTGAGCTCGTGGCTGCCCCCCTTAGTGCAATCGCACGGCCACCTCGGACGCGTTCCGTCATGGCGCGATGCCAGGCTGTCGCACGGCCAGCCGTCACTCCGCGTACCGCAGAAAACCGGAGCAATTTCGAAGGAAATCGGCGATGGTGAAGCGCAGGCGCCGCGAAGACAGGCGCGCCGGCGCGATCTCCTGGCGCTTGCGATCGAGCCCCTTGCGGACTGCCTGACCACTGGCGGATTACCGATCTGTAAGGCTGAAAAACGATTCTGCAGCGGAGCTTCAGGACGTCTGTTTGGAGGCCCTCGTGCGGGCGCGAAACGGCACTTCAGGGACGACGTGCCAGGGCGGTCGGCGCGCTGCGGCGGTTACCATGGGGCCCATGCCCGCATGCGAAGTGGAGAGCCGTTCGTGACCGATGCCGCGTCGCTGAAGACCCGCGCCGCCGACGCCATCGCCGCGCACGCCGCACGCCTCAACGACCTGGCGCGCCGCATCCACGCCGCGCCGGAGCTCGGCTACGAAGAGCACAGGGCCGCGGCCTGGGTTGGCGACGCGCTGGCCGACGCCGGCTTCGAGGTGACCCGCGCCGTCTGCGACCTGCCGACGGCGCTCGTCGCCGACGCCGGCAGCGGCGAGCTGACCATCGGGTTGTGTGCCGAGTACGATGCCCTGCCGGGCATCGGCCACGCGTGCGGGCACAACCTCATCGCGGCCAGCTCGGTCGGCGCTGCGGTTGGCCTGGCGGCCGTGGCGGGCGACATCGGCGTCCGTGTCAGGGTGATCGGGACGCCGGCCGAGGAGGTGGGCAACGCCGGCGGGAAGGACCTGCTCCTCGAGCGGGGGGCGTTCGACGGCGTGCACGCCGCGATGATGGTGCACCCCGGGCCGCACGACGTGCTGCTGCCGCCGCTCATCGCCGCCGCGACGTTCGACGTGCACTACACGGGCCGGGCGGCGCATGCCGCGGCCTTCCCGGAGATGGCCATCAACGCGGCTGATGCCCTGACGCTGGCGCAGGTGGGTATCGGGCTGCTGCGGCAGCACCTCGAGCCGGGCGACCGCGTGCACGGCATCGTCACGCATGGCGGCGAGATGCCGAACATCGTGCCGGCGGCCACGTCTGCACGGTTCACGATCCGGTCCACGTCGCTCGAACAGCTGGAAGTGCTGCGCGGCCGCGTGCTCCGGTGCTTCGAGGCAGGCGCCCTCGCCACCGGCGCCTCGTGGCGCATCGAGGGCGGCAACAGGCCGTATGCCGAGGTCGTCCACGACGGCGACCTGGCGTCACTCTACAGGCGGAACGCCGAGGGGCTCGGCCGCCGCTTCGTCGACACGGGGCCCGCCGTCGAGCGCGCGGCGGCGTCCACCGACATGGGCAACGTGTCGCGCGTCATCCCCGCGATCCACCCCATGATCGGCCTTGGCTGCTTCCCCGTCGTCAATCACCAGCCGGCGTTTGCGGACCACTGCGTCGGTTCGAACGCCGATGCGCTGGTCCTCGACGGGGCGACGGCGCTGGCCTGGACGGCCATCGATGCTGCGCTTGCCGGCGAGGTCCGCAGCCGGCTGCTCGAGCGGCCGTACTCCTCCGCACCGCGCCGGGCGGCAGGTGTGGGTTGAAGGTCAGCGCGGCGTGGCGCCGCCGTCCACGTACCACTCCGCCATCGTCACGTGGCGGGCGGCATCAGACAGCAGGAACACGACGACCTCGGCGACATCGACGGGCTCGGCGAGCCGCCCGAGCGGAATGCCCGTGCGGAACGTGTCGAGATTGCCCCGCAGCACCGCCTCGGCGCTGCTGCCCTGCGCCCACATGGCCTCCTGCATGGGCGTGCGCGTCGAGCCCGGCGCGACGACGTTGCAGCGGAT
>JBIQIB010000104.1:5997-12341 GCA_044508265.1 Acidobacteriota bacterium | reverse complement strand
GTCGCCGACGTGATGGTCCAGGACGGCGACGGGCACGCCCTGGCCGAGCAGCTGCCGGACCACGGCGTAGCCGATGCCGCTGGCGCCGCCTGTCACGAAGGCCACGTCGTCGCCGGCGAAGCGCGGACGCGCGGGCACCGTCATCGCCGCATCCGATCCTCGAGCGCGGCAGCCACGAGCGGCGCCACCTGGGGCCCGGTCATGTGCGCGTGGATGGCCGATACGGGGATCACGTCGAGCGCGCCCACGTAGGGGCGCCATTCGTCGGGACTCGCGCCGTCCACGAGATGCTCGAGCGTGGCCGTGAAGTGGAGCATCGGCGCGCGGCAGGGCGTGTGCTCGTGACGGCGCACGAGCCTGTTGTTGTGCTCGACGACTCTGACGATGCCCGTCAGCGTGTCGTCAGGGAGCAGGCCGAGAGGGTGACGGCCCGCGCGCAGCCGCGCGATGACGGGTTCGCGCATCAGCGCTCCGTCGATGACCTGCGGGTCTTCTCCAGCCATCAGCAGCAGCGCGCGCAGCGCCGCGCTCTCGTCGGGGTCGTCCATTCCCCGCCACCTGTCGCTCGGGTAGGCGTCGAGCACGGCGAGCACCCCCACCTCACGGCCGGCCGCTTCGAGGCGCGCCGCCATGGCCTGGGCGATGATGCCGCCAATCGACCAGCCGAGCAGGTGCATCGGCCCGTCGCCGGCGGCCGACGTGACCAGCGCCACGTAGTCGTCGGCCAGGTCGTCGAGGCTCGCGGGCGGCTTCGTGCCCGCGTCGAGCGCGCGTGCCTGGACGCCCAGCACCGGCCACCCCGGCGAGAGGCGACGCACGATGCCGTGGTAGCACCACGCGAGCCCTCCGGCGGGATGCACGCACACCAGCGGCGTCTGCCCCGGCTGGCCGGCACGCAGCTGGATGAGCGGGTGCAGCGACTGTCTGTCGGCGTCCTGCGCGGCGTCTGCACGGGTCGCCTCGACCCATCGTGCGAGGCCGGCGATCGTCGGTTGCGTGAACACGGCCCCGAGGTCCATGGCGACGTCGAACGTGTCGCGCAGGAGCCGCGTCAGCTCCGCCGCGCCCAGCGAGTCGCCGCCGAGCGCGAAGAAGTCGTCCTCCGGCGACAGGACGCCGACATCCACGTGGACGACCTGCGCCACGCACCCGGCGACGTCGCGCTCCAGCGAACTCAGCGCCGCGCCGCTTGCGGACGTCGGCACGACGGGCTTCGGGAGGCTCGCGCGATCGAGCTTGCCGTTGGCCGTCGTCGGCCACGTGTCCATCGCGACGAACGTCCACGGGACCATGGCTGCGGGAAGCCGCTCGGCGAGCACCGCGCGCCACGCCGCGACGTCGGGCGCCTCCGCGTCGCGCGTCTGTACGTACGTCACGAGACGCCGGTCGCCCGGGTGGTCCTCGCGCACGATGGTCTCGTTCCGCACGACGGGCAGGTGGGCCGCGATGACGGCGTCGATCTCGCCGAGTTCGATCCGCTGTCCGCGAATCTTCACCTGATGGTCGGACCGCCCCAGGTACTCGACCGCGCCGTCGGGCCGCCAGCGTGCGATGTCACCGGTGCGGTACATCCGTTCGCCCGCGACGAACGGGTCGGGCACGAAGCTGTCGGCCGTCAGATCGGGACGTCCGAGGTAGCCGCGTGCCAGCTGCACGCCGGCGAGGCACAGCTCGCCGGGGACGCCGACGGGCACGAGCCGATCCTTCGCGTCGAGCACATAGAGCCGCGTGTTCCACACGGGCCTGCCGATCGGCACCGGGGCCGAGTCGTCGTGGCGTGACGCATCCCACGCCGTCACGTCCACGGCCGCCTCCGTCGGGCCGTAGAGGTTGTGCAGTTCCGCCGTCAGCGTCGCGTGAAAGCGGTCGCGGAGGCTCGCGGGCAGGGCCTCGCCGCTGCAGATGACGGCGCGCAGCGGCACGTCGCCCGCACCGGGCTCCTCGAGGTACTCGGCCAGCATCGACGGCACGAAGTGCGCGATCGTCGCGCCGCTCTCGCGGAACAGGTCGCGGAGCGCTGCCGGGTCGCGGTGCACGCCCGGGCCGGCGACGACGAGCGGCGTCCCGGCCAGAGCCGGCAGGAAGAACTCCCACACCGACACGTCGAACGTGGCCGGCGTCTTCTGGACGATGCGGTCTGAAGGCTGCACGTGATACGCCTCGCGCATCCACAGCAGGCGGTTCACGATGGCGCGGTGCTCCACCACCACGCCCTTCGGCTCGCCGGTCGAGCCCGACGTGTAGATCACGTAGGCCGCGTCGTCGAGGCCCGGCCGCTCGCCGGGTGCGTCCCTGTCGGCCCCGTGCGGCGGTGCCCACAGGTCCACCTCGCTGATGCGGAGCGTCACGTAGCCGTCCGGCGTGAACGCCTCGCCGGTGATGACGAGGGCAGGCTGCGCGGACGAGAGGATGCGCCGGATTCGCTCCCCCGGGTGATCGAGGTCGAGCGGCAGGTACGCGGCGCCCATCCGCACAATGGCGTGCAGCGCCACCACGAGCTCCGCCGATCGCGGCAGCGCCACGGCGACGACGCCACCGCGCCGCACGCCCCTGTCGTGCAGCGCGGTCATCAGGCGGGACGTCGCACGGTCGAGCGCCGCGTAGTCGAACGTCCGGCCAGCGTCCATGAGGGCGGGCCGTGCGGCGTGCGTCCGGTACATGTCGTCGAGCAGCGCCGCGAGCGTGACCTCCGGCACCTCGTGCCGCGTGTCGTTGAACGCCACCAGCAGCTGCTCGCGTTCGGTGCTGGTGACGGTCGGCACGTCTGCGAGTGCCGCTGCGCGGGCCGCGCTGGTCAGCCATGCCGCAAGGCGCGCGGCGTGCGCGTCGAGTTCCTCTGCCGTGTACAGCAGCGGGTTGGCGTCGATCTCGAGGCGGAGCTGCGACAGCCGTGCGTCGGCACGCGCCGTCACGTGGAGGTCGTCCACGGGTCCCGTGGCCAACTCGTGAACTGTCGCGGTCAGACCGGGCAGTTGCAGCGGCTGGTCGAACGGCAGCACGTTCACCAGCACGCCGTAGAGGCGCTTGTCGCCGCCCAGGCGTCCGAGCTCGCGCCGCAGCCGCTCGGCGCGATAGCGGCTGTGCCGCCGCGCCTGGCGGATGGCCGCCGCGACGCCCGACAACCACTCCGGCAGCGGCGCCTGGTCGTCCACCCGAAGCCGCACGGGCAGGATGTTCATCACCATCGCGGGCACCCGCGCCGCGGGCGTTCCCATGCGCGCCATGTGGGCCAGGCCGATGGTCACGTCGTCGGTGCCTGACAGGCGCGACACGTAAGCCGCAACGAACGCGGCGAGCACGTCGGGCCACTGTACCCGCGCACGCGCGGCCAGCGCGGCGAGCGCGTCGCGGGCTTCGTCGGGCAGGTCCACGCGATGCTGCCGGTACCACCCGGCCGTCGTCGGCGTACCGGTCCCGAGGCCCTGGACCGGCGGCGCGTCGTGCAGCTGCTCGTGCCAGTACGCCCTGTCGGTCTCGGCGCGCGGCGACGCCAGGTACTCGGCGTCGGCGTCGAACACGCCGGCGAGCGCGCCGAACGGCTGCGTGCGGGGTTCGGTGCCGCCCACGGCCTGTGCGTACAGGTCGCACACGCGCTCGGTCAGCATCGCCGTGCCGTAGCCGTCGATGGCGAGGTGATGGATGCGCTGGTACCACACGTGGTGATCGTCGGCCAGCACGAACAGCACCTCCGCAGCGAGCGGCATCGTGGCCGGGTCCACGGCGGTGCTGTGATCGAGGTGCATCTGCCGCTGCGCCTCGGCCGATGGATCGGCGCTCTCGCGCAGGTCCACGATCCGCAGTGGTGGCGCCAGGCGCGGGACCACGACGCCGAGCGGGCCGCCGGGATCGTCCACGACCTGCAGGGCCAGGCTCTCTGCCTCGCCGACGGCGCGGTTCACCGCCTGCGCGAAGGCTTCTCTGTCGAGCGGGCCGCGCAGATCCACGTATTGCGCCGTGTTGAAGACGGGGCTGTCAGGCGCCAGTCGCTGCGCGAACCACATCGCGGCCTGCGCCTCGGTCAGCGCCCGCGGTGCCGGCACCGCCACCTCGGCGTTCGCGGCCTGGTGGCCCGTGGTATCGGTCATGGGCTCGTGCGGCCGCCGGAGTCCGCCACGCGCAGGGCGTGCCAGTGCGACAGCTGGGGACGCTCGGCCAGCACGCCGAAGTTCACGTTCCAGCCCTCGTCCTGCCATCGCTGCACCAGGTCCATGAGGCGCATCGAGTCGAGGCCGAGGTCCGGCAGGAAGTCGTCGTCGCCGATCTCGTCCTGGGGAATCTCCAGTAACGTCGCAAGGTCGGCACGCATGCGTGCCAGCAGGTCAGCAGTGGTCATGACTCAGCTCAGGGAAGCGAGGATTGTCGAGGTGCCCAGCGGCACGCCGCAGCACCCCGCCACGTACGCCAGCGCGCGATCGTGGTGATCGCGTGTGAAGTCGGCCATCGCATCGGCGGCCACGAACGGCTCGATGTCGCGCATGAACGCGTCGGCGGCCGTCAGCAGGCACCCGATGTGCGCGAAGACGCCGGCCACGATCAGCTGGTCACGCCGCTGCGCCCGCAGCCGATCCTCGAAGTCCGACTGCAGGAACGCGCTGTAGCGCCACTTGGTCAGCACGACGTCGGACGGCGCCGGCGCCACGGCCGCGACGACGTCGCGGTCGGCCGTGTCGTCGGACATGCCGGTGCCCCACATGTCCGCCTGCAGCCCGCGCCGCTCCCGCGGCTGGCGTCCCGGCTGCGCCGTGTAGTACACCGGCACGCCCCGGGCCCTGGCGGCCTCGACGAGCGAGGCCACGTGCCGCAGCACGGCCGGCATCGGCGGCGCATCGGCAGGGAACGCGCGGACGAAGTAGCCCTGCATGTCGTGCACGAGCAGCGCCGCACGCGACGGATCCAGCCGCCAGCCCACACGCGGCCGCGGGATGTCGTGCTCCGTCGGCAGTTCGTACGACTGGATGGACGGCAGCGCCACGCAACTATTCTCCGTCACCCTGCGCGACGTCCCGAAGGTGTGCGCGGAGGGCCCTGCGGCTCGTCTTGCCCACGCCCGTCTCGGGGAACGCGTCCACGAAGCGGATCTGGTCGGGCACCTTGAACGCCGCGATCCCGCGCGTGCGCAGCCACGCCTTCAGGGCCGTCGCCTTTGGCGCCTCTCCGCGCGGAACGATGAACGCGCATGCCCGCTCGCCGAGGAAGCGGTCGGGGATGGCCACCACGGCGGCATCGTGCACGTCCGGATGCGCGAGCAGGTGATCCTCGATCTCTTCTGCCGAGACTTTCTCGCCGCCGCGATTGATGTGATCGGTCGCGCGGCCGTGCACCGTCAGGTAGCCGTTCTCGTCGCGCGAGACGACGTCGCCCGTCCTGTAGTAGCCATCGGGCGTGAACGACCTGGTGTTGGCGGCCTCGTCGTCGTGATAGCCACGGATGGTGTACGGTCCGCGCGTCAGCAGGTGACCGGGCACGCCGGCCGGCACGGGCTTCCCGTCGTCGTCGACGATGAGCACTTCGTCGGCGTCGGACATCGGCCGGCCCTGGGTTCCGACGCGGATGTCGTCCGGCGCGTCGAGCTCGGTGTAGTTCACGAGTCCCTCGGCCATCCCGAACACCTGCTGAAGGCGGACGCCGAGCTCTGGCTCGATGCGTCGCGCGACCTCCGGTGTCAGCTTCGCGCCGCCCACCTGCAGCACCTGCCACGACGGCGCCTGCACGGGCCGCCTGCGATGTCCCTCCATCCAGGCGAGCGCCAGTGGCGGGACGACGGCGGTGATCGTCACGCGCTCGCTCTCGATCAGCGGGAAGGCGTCGTCAGGGCTGGGCGACGGGCTCAGTACGACGCGCCCGCCGGCATACAGCGTGCCGAACGTGCCGGGGGAGCTCATCGTGAAGTTGTGGGCAACGGGCAGCACCGCGAGATACACCGAGTCCGCTGTAATCGCGCAGATCTCGTTGCTCCGGCGGAACGAGTAGATGTAGTCGTCGTGCGTGCGCGGGATGAGCTTCGACAGACCCGTGCTGCCGCCTGACAGCTGCATGAGCGCCACGTCGGAGGAGGTGACGTCAGCGGCCGGTGCGGCGGGCAGCTCGTAGAGCGACTCCAACGAGACCACCCCCTCGACGTCAGCCTCGACGCCCGCGGCAAACACGTGCGCAAGCTCCGGCGCCGACTCCTGCACGCGGCGCGCGAGCGCGACGTGATCGACCGCTCCAATCCTGCCTGCCGTGACGATCGCCCGGGCCCTGGCGACGCGCGCAAAGTGCGTCAGCTCCGTCTCGCGGTGGGCCGGGAGCGTGAAGACGGGCACGAAGCCGCCGACGAACGCGCCGAACGTCGCCGCGAAGAA
>JBIQIB010000104.1:4730-5897 GCA_044508265.1 Acidobacteriota bacterium | reverse complement strand
CGGCGTGGCTCGTCGTGATGCCGAGCGCCTGAAGCAGCGCCTCGAACTTGGCGGCCGTCTCGTCGGCCTCCGCGGCAGGGACCGACCCTTCGACGATGCCGGCACCGGCGTAGAGGCGGGCGGTGCAGCCCGAGACGTCGGCGCAGCGGATGGTCACCATCCAGTCGCCGTCGCCGTCCACGTCGCACCAGCCGATCGTGCCGGCGAAGAAGCCGCGGTCGAACGACTCCGCGCGCCGGATGGCAGCGCGCGCCGGTGCTTCGGGGCACCCGCACACGGCCGGCGTCCCGCGCAGCATGTCGGCCAGCTCCAGCGACGACGGCGCACCACGACGCAGCCGTGCCGAGATCGTGGTGCCGAGATGCCACATCGTCTGCGTCGAGACGAGCGACGGCGCCTTCGGCACGTCGAGCTGCGCGCACCACGGAGCCAGCGTGTCGCCGATCCACTCGACGACGGAGGCGTGCTCGCGGGCGTCCTTGGCTGACGCGCGCAGCCGTTCGGCGGCGCTGCGGTCGATGGCAGCGTCGGGCGAGCGGCGGGCGGAACCCGCGAGGGGCGCCGAGATCACGGAGTCGCCTCGACGCCGCAGCAGCAACTCGGGTGTGGCGCCCACGAGCGCGCGGGCGCCCCCGTCAGCGTCGGGGAGCGTCAGGCAGAACGTCGTCACGGACGGATCCCGTCGCAGCCGTGCCACGATGGCACGCGGGTCGATGGGACCTTCCGTCTGCACCACGAGGCAGCGCGCCAGCACCACCTTCTGCAGCACATCCGGCGAGGAGGCGAGCTGTGCGACCACCGCCGCCACGCTGCGTTCGTAGTCGGCGCGCGTGGGCTGCTCGTCCACCCGGAGCGCACGCGGCAGGCCGCCCGCTCGTGTCCTGTCGCGCGATGGCGCGCCGTGCGTGACCGACGCCGGCACGTACAGGTGCGCGGGCGCTTCCCTGTCGAACGGCAACGCACCAAGTACGAGGCGTGGCGAGCCGCTGCGCGCGCGGGTGCGTGCCAGCAGGCGCAGCGCCTGCTGCACGTCACGGGCGACGCCGCTGCTGGCGCCGTGGGCGCACAGCGTCGCATCGCCCGACGTCAGGAGCATCAGCGGCGACGTGCCGGAAACGGGCGGGGGAGTCACCCGGTCGAACACAGGGGCCATTGCGGGTGTCACGG
>JBIQIB010000104.1:0-4630 GCA_044508265.1 Acidobacteriota bacterium | reverse complement strand
GCGTCGATGGCCGACGCCGAGCCGTCACGCGTGTTGCTCGTGTAGAGCGTCTGCGTCCTGTCGTTCAGCGCGATGCCGAATGCCGCCGCCGACGAGACGTCGATCGTGCGCGTCGTCTCGAGGGTCTTCGGGTCGAGCACGTGGATGGCCGGCTTCGACGACTCGTCGTTGCGCCGTCCGACGCTGGCGACGTACACCTCGCCGGTGGACGCGCTGACGGTGAGCTCGTAGAGGCCTGGCGCGACCTTCTTCGTCGCGACGACCTCCGGGCCGGCGACGGCCGTCTGGGCAGATGCCGGCGCCATGGCGATGCAGAGAGCCGCGGCGAGCGCGCCGCAGAGCAGCCGGCACCTACCGAAGGAACGGGTGGGACGCATGTGAACTCCTTGCATGGAGGAACAGTTCATTTGATGTGGCCTACTTCAATGACACCCAGTGATCGCCTTCGAGCGGCACGGCCAGAAACCGCTCGTTGAGCGTGCGCACCGTGGCCGCCGGGTCGAGCGAGCCGAACAGGTCGGGACGTATCCAGCGCGCGAGCGCCTCGATGGCCGGCAGGTCGAGCGGCGAGTTCAGCAGCTGATGTGCGAGCCCGTGAACGCGTCCCTCGCGCACCGCGCGCAGGCGCGAGAGCACCGGACGCTGCGACATCGCGACGAGCGAGCGCCTCGCGCGCCCCGTCGTGTACCCCGTGCCGACGACGAGGCCGCCCGTCTTCTCGAGATGGGGCCCGCCGGTCAGGATGTATACGGCTGGATCCCGCGACAGGATGTACTCGACGTTGAGCCTCCCGGACGGGCCGGGCAGCACGTCGGCGCCGATGTTGTGGCCGCCGACGAACTCGATGTAGTCGCCGACGTTGCCCTTGCCGGGCGAGTTGCAGCAGTCGGCCGACATGCCCGCGTGCGCCTCCAGGAACACGCGCGGACGCGGCGCGCTCGACGCGGCGACGCGGCTCTGGATGGCCTGCAGACGCTCGCGCCGGAACGCGATGAACTCGGTGGCGCGCTTCTCGCGCCCGACGAGCGCCCCGAGTACCGATACGCTGCGTTCCGCGTGCTCGAACGGCTGGACGAAGAAGTCCACGAACACGACGGGGATGCCGGCGCGCTCGAGCAGCGCCACCTGCGCATCGTCGGGTCCGCGGCCCAGCGAGAAGACCGCGACGTCAGGCCTTGCCGCGAGCACCAGCTCCAGGGAGAAGGTGCTGGCCGAACTCGCCACCTGCGGCAGCCCGGCGAGGCGGGGCGACTTCGCGAGGAGCCGATCGTAGGTGGCCTGGCCGAGCCGGTTCACGTCGCGCGGCCACGCCGCAACCACCGACACCGGGTCGTCGTGGATGAGCGCGAGCGCCACGAGGAACCGTCCGTCGTCGATGGCCAGGCGGGTCGCCGGAGCCGGAAGCGTCACCGTCCGGTTACGCAGGTCCTTCACGGTGACCGCCGCACCGGCTGATGCGGCCACGCCGCCCCACAGCGCCAGCGCGAGCGTCGCGAGCACGGCGCCGCGGACGCGACACGAACGGTGGAACGGGCGGGGCATCGACATCGATCAGGCCGTGATGGCGCCGGACGTCGCCGGCGCGGAAGTGAGTGGCATCAGCGTGTGGCACGCCGGCGGCAGCACCAGACGGAGGCTCCGCGCCAGCGATGGCAGGACGACCGAGGCGTGGTCCTCGCCTTCGAACTCGTGCACGTCCACGCCGAGCGATGGAATGCCGCGCAGCGACTCGCCAAGCGCGTGCACGTGGTCCACCATGCGGCGTGCGTCACGCCGCGCCAGCGCGTCGTCGGTCATGGTGCCCGACGGTTGCCAGGGCGCCTGGCGCTGCTCGTACTCGCCCACCGAAATGGCGACGCGGGCGGTTCGCCCAATGCGCTGCCTCAGGAGCCGCGGCAGCGCCGCGACCAGCGACGGCGCAGACCACAGCGACGGACTGATCGCCACGAAGCCGGTGAACGTGCTGACCGGCGCGGCGAGCGTCGCCAGGGCGAAGAGGCCGGCGAGCGAATGGCCGAGCAGGACGACATGCCGCACGTCCACCGGGTACCGGCGTGCCGCGGCCGGCACCACGACGTCCTCCAGGAACTGCCGAAACAACTCGGCCCCCTGGGCCTGTGCTCCGCGCGCCGGCGCCACGTCGTCCTGCCTCACGGCTGCCTCGGTGCCCTCGGGCGTGAAGTCGAGCCGTCGCACACGCCGGGCGTCCTCGCCGCTCCCGGCCGGCGCGACGCCTACGACGACAGCGGGACCGATGCCCGTGGCATCCGGGCGTCCGCTCCGGAAGCGGATCGCGTCGAGGGTCAGCGCGAACAGGCGATCGGCGTCGAGCACGCACACCAGCGGGAAGCCTTCGCGCGGCCCGGCGCCCTGGGGCTCGCCCAGCAGCACCCGGTAGGCGCGGCCGTGCGGTCCCTGCACGGTCATGCTGGACGTGCCGACGATCCCGACCTGTTCAGTCATGGCACGAGCTCCATGTCGCGGTGCTGCACCAGTCCGTCCACCAGCACGTGCGGCTCGCCTTGCGAACAGCGCTCCACGCGTGCGCGTACGCCATATGTCGCCGCCAGCACGTCGGGCGTGAGGGCCGTGCTCGGCGGCCCCGAGGCCACCACCTTGCCTTCGCGCAGCGCGACGACGCGATCGGCCCAGCGGACGGCGAGGTTCAGGTCGTGCAGCACGACCATCACCAGGTGTCCTTCGCGCGCCAGCTCGCGGATGAGGCTCATCACCGTGACCTGATGCGCGAGGTCGAGCGCGCTCGTGGGCTCGTCGAGCAGCAGGATCGGCGGGTTGCGGACGAGCGACTGCGCGAAGCTCGCGAGCTGCCGCTCGCCGCCCGAGAGCTCGTCGAGCAGCCGGTGCGGATCGGCCGTGAGTCCGACGCGATCGAGCAGGGCCACGACCTCCCGTGCCTCGTCCGTGCCGACCGTCCATTTGCCCGACGACGCATGGGCCGCACTCAAGACGGCTTCGAAGACCGACAGCCGTACGCCCTGCGGCAGTACCTGCGGCATGTACGCCACCATGTCGGCGTGCTCGCGTGCAGGCACCTGCAGAAGATCGCGGTCGCCGAAGCGGGCCGTGCCCGCGGCAGCCACGAGCCGGCCCAGCGCCCGCAGCACCGTGGACTTGCCGGCGCCGTTCGGCCCCACCAGCGCCGTCACCTCGCCGGCACGCATCGCCGGCAGGTCCACCGACTCGAGGACGCGGCGGCGGCCGTAGGCCACGCTGAGGGCATTGACGTCGAGCGCAATCATCACAACGCCTCGCGCCTCCAGACGAGCCAGACGAAGAACGGCACGCCGATGAGCGCCGTCACGAGGCCGATCGGCACGACGGCGCCGGTGACGATCGTCTTGCTCGCCGTCGAGGCGAGCGACAGGATGAGCGCGCCGGCCAGGGCGCTGGCCGGCAGCAGGAAGCGATGGTCCTCGCCGATGAGCAGCCGCCCGATGTGCGGCCCGACGAGGCCGACGAAGGCGATGGTGCCGACGAACGAGACGGCGGTGGCGGTGAGCACGCTCACGCGCAGCAGCGCCCACGTGCGGACGCGCCGCACGTCCACCGCCAGGCTCCTCGCGCGCTCGTCGCCGAGCCGAAGGGCCGTCAGGCGCCATGACGCCCGCCACGACCACGGCGCGACGAGTACCAGCACGACGGCCAGCAGCCGGACCTCCGTCCACGACGCGCGGCCGAGGCTGCCCATCGTCCAGAACACCAGCTGCTGGAGGGCCTGCTCGCTGGCGAGGAACTGGGTGATGGCCACCAGCGCGTTGAACGTGAAGTAGAGCGCGATGCCGAGGAGGACGAGCGTCTCGGCGCCGCCGCGTTGCCGCACGGCCGCGGCCTGCAGCAGGAACACGGCAATCAGCGCGAACGCGAACGCGTTGGCCGGAATGACCCAGTGCGTCGGCACGCCCGGCAGCGAAATCTCGAGGACGATGGCCAGCGCGGCGCCGAGGATGGCGGCCGACGACATGCCCAGCGTGAACGGGCTGGCCAGCGGGTTGTTCAGGCTGGTCTGCATCTCGGTGCCGGCCAGCGCCAGCGCGGCGCCGACGCACAGCGCCATCAGCGCCTGCGGCAGGCGTACTTCCCACACGATGACGGCCGAGGCGGTGTCGGCCGCGCTCCGTTGCAGCAGGAGCTGGAGCGTGTCGCGCAGGGGCAGGTTCGACGGGCCCGTGGCGACGTCCAGGACGAGCGCGCACACGACAGCCAGCGACAGCGCCGCCAGCAGCCCGATGCGGCGTCTGACGATGGCCTGATAGGCATCCACGGCCGCCACGTGGCGGACCGCGGGTCCAGCGGGAGTTTCGGCGACGCTCACGACGACCGGGGGTGGCCGAACGGCAGCGGCGGCCGCCGGTAGAGAATGAGAAGTCCCATCAGTTTGGTGGAGTGTCACGCAGACTCGCGTAACCCCCTGCAGTTGAGCACTATAGCATTAAGCCGACCGATGGGGTCGGCATTCTTTTATATTGACGACCGGTTGGGTCGCATATAGACTCGCGCTGCGTCCGCACCTTGCGACACGTTCTCATAATTTGGCCGGTCCGTCTGCAGAAATTGCGCCCCGGCCCTTCCGAGGCTCCTGCCATGTACACCCCATTGAAGCGACGCCTGC
>JBIQIB010000103.1:0-14700 GCA_044508265.1 Acidobacteriota bacterium | reverse complement strand
GAGCCGTCCCTACCCTAGCGATTCAGGTACGACCTGGCGCCGTCCATGAACATCTGCACGGCCACCATCACCAGCAGCATCCCCATCAGGCGCTCGACGGCAATCAGCCCCCGCTCGCGCAGCAGCCGATAGACGACGGTTGACGACAGGAGGATGACGCCGCTGATCGCCCACGCCACCGTGACGGCAATCAGCAGCGGCAGCGTCTGGCCGACGGCGGAGCTCTGCAGCAGCAGCACCGCGGCCAGCGTGGACGGCCCGGCAAACAGCGGCACCGCCAGTGGAAACACCAGCGGCTCGCCGAGCAGCGGGTCGCCGACGTACCCACGCTCGTCCGGGAAGATCATCCGTACCGCGATCAGGAAGAGCACGATGCCGCCCGCGATGCCGATCGTCTCCCGGCTCAGGCCGAGAAACGTCAGCAGGTGATTGCCGATGAGCAGGAACACCAGCAGGACGACGTACGCGATGGCAATCTCGCGCACGAGCACCCGCCGCCGCCGCTCCGGCGCCACGGACTTCAGTACCGACAGGAACAAGGGGATGTTCCCGATCGGGTCCATGATGATGAACAGCGTCACGATGGCCTGGGCGATGTCCACGGCCTGCCCATGATGCCTCACCTCGCACGCCCCGCCCCCGGTGAAGGCGCAGGACGCGCCATCCGGAGGCGCCCTGTCGATTGCGGCCGCCGCCGAGCGACAACGACACAGCAGGCCGATGCAGCGGGCGAATGGACGCCCGGGCAACCGGCCTCGGGAGCCTCACGCCATGGTCGAACGTGCCGCGACTTTCCCTGGCGCCGCCGCGCCCGCTTCCTTCCGCGCCCGCTGGCTCGGACGCGTCGCGAGCGGCCTGGCGGTCCTCTTTCTCATCGTCGACGCCGCGATGAAGCTGCTGGTCATCCCGGAAGCCGTGAAGGTGACGCTGGAGCTGGGCTACCCGGCGCACGTCATCCCCGTGCTCGGCGTCATTCAGGTCGTGTGCCTCGTCGTGTATCTCGTGCCGCGGACGGCCGTCCTCGGCGCCATCCTCTGGACGGGCTATCTGGGTGGCGCCATCGCGACGCACGTGCGCGTCGAGAACCCGCTCTTCACCCACGTGCTCTTCCCCGTGTACGTCGCGGTGCTGCTCTGGCTCGGGCTCTGGCTGCGCGATCGCCGGCTGCGCGCATTGCTGCCGCTCTCCTGACCAGCGTTCCGGATTGACGTACGCTTTCGTGTGATGCGCGCAAGCCGCCGCACCTTCATCGCCGGACTCCCGGCGCTGGCAACGGCCGGCGGCCTTTTGCCGGCGGCTGCCGCTGCGCGCCGGAATGTCATCCAGGAACGGAGCCGCATGTACGGACTCATCGGAAAGATCACGTCAGTCCCGGGGCAGCGCGACGCCCTCATTGCCGTCCTGCTGGAAGGCACCACCGGAATGCCCGGCTGCCTCAGCTATGTCGTCTCGCGTGACGCAGGCGACCCGGACGGCATCTGGATCAGCGAAGTCTGGGACAACGCGGAAAGCCACAAGGCGTCGCTGTCGCTGCCTGCCGTGCAGGAAGCGATTGGCAAGGCCCGGCCGCTCATCGCCGGTTTCAGCAACCGCACCGAGCTGGAGCCTGTCGGCGGCGTGGGCCTTTCACCTCGGTAGAGCTTGGAGCGGCGTTACCATCGTCGGATGACACTTCGAGAGCTCGGCACCACGGGAGTCCGCGTCTCGCCCATCGGCCTCGGCTGCATGGGCATGTCCGACTTCTACGGTCCCGCAGACGACGAGCAGTCCACGGCGGTGATCCACCGCGCCATCGATATCGGCGTCACGTTTCTCGACACGGCCGACATGTACGGCGTGGGCCGCAACGAACGGCTCGTCGGGCGGGCCATCGCGGACCGGCGCGATCGCGTCGTCCTCGCGACGAAGTTCGGAAACGTTCGCGCACCGCAGGGCCAGTACCTCGGTGTGAACGGCACCCCGGAGTACGTCCGCGCCGCGTGCGACGCGAGCCTGGAGCGGCTCGGCGTCGACACCATCGACCTCTACTACCAGCATCGCGTCGACCCGAACGTGCCAATCGAGGACACGGTCGGCGCGATGGCCGAACTCGTCGCTGCCGGCAAGGTGCGCTTCCTGGGCCTGTCGGAGGCGGCGCCCGAGACGATTCGCCGCGCACACGCCGTCCATCCGATTACCGCGCTTCAGACGGAGCTTTCGCTGTGGACCCGCGACCCTGAGGCGGAGCTGCTCGGCCTGTGCCGCGAGCTCGGGATCACCTTCGTCGCATACAGCCCGCTCGGTCGCGGCTTCCTGACCGGCGCCATCAAGAGCCCTGAGGACCTGGCGCCCGACGACTGGCGGCGCCACAACCCGCGCTTCCAGGGCGAGAACTTCGCGAAGAACCTGGAGCTGGTGCGCGCCATCGAGGCGATGGCCGCCGCGCGTGGCTGCACGGCGCCGCAGCTCGCGCTCGCGTGGGTGCTCTCGCGCGGCGAGCACGTGATGGCCATCCCGGGCACGCGCAGCATCAAGCGGCTCGAGGAGAACGCCGCCGCGGCAGCCATCACCCTCACCGCAGCCGAACTTGCGGAGCTCGATGCGATAGCGCCGCCCGACGCGGCTGCCGGCACTCGCTATCCCGAGGCTGGCATGCAGGCCGTCAACCGCTGATCACACCCCGCCGAACGCCTTGTAGATGGCGGCCACCCGCGTGAAGGCTTCGGCCTCTGCGGAGGCGACGGCGTCTTCGGCCTGCAGCTGTGCACGCTCGGCGTCGAGCAGGCTCAGGAAGTCGCTGACGCCCTCGCGATAGCGGAGGCGCGCGATGTCTGCCGCGCGAGTGCTCTCGCGCGCCTGCTCGCGCAGGTGCACGAGTCGCTCCTGGTGCTCGGCGTACGAGACGAGCGCGTTCTGCGCTTCCTCGAGCGCCGCGAGCACCGTCTGCTCGAAGCCGACCAGCGCTTCCTCCGTCGCCGCAGTCGCGCCGCGCAGCCGGGCGCGAGCGCTGCCGAGATCGAACGCCGCCCACCCGAGCGCCGGCGTCACGGCCCACGCACGCGAGTCGGCGCTGCCGAACGTCGTGCCGCGTCCCGCGAGGAAGCCGAGGAACCCCGTCAGCGTCACGCGCGGATACAGCTCAGCGGCCGCGACGCCCTGGCGGGCCGTTGCCGCCGCCAGGCGTCTCTCCGCGGCTCGCACGTCGGGACGGCGTTCGAACAGGGCCGCCGGGTCGCCCAGCGCCAGCGTCGTCTTCAGCTCGGGATACGGCCGCGGCTGCAGCTGCGCGTCGAGGTCTCCCGGACGCTGACCAGTGAGCACGGCGAGCCGATGCCGCCGCGCTGCCATCGCCGTCTGGATGGGCGGGATGCTCGCCTCGATGGCCGCCACCCGCGCCGCGGCGCTGGCGACATCCTGCGTCTCGCCGAACCCCGCGTCGCGTCGCACCTGCGTCAGCCGCAGCGTGTCACGGACGTTCACGAGGTTGCGCTCCGCGACGTCGAGCTGCTGCTGCAGCCCGCGCAGCTCGAAATACTCGCGCGCGACGTCGGCCACCACGCGCACGCGTACGGCGGCGAGCATCTCCTGCTCGCCCTCGGCCGTGGCGGCGGCCGCCTCGACGGCTGACCGCACCCTGCCGAACAGGTCGATCTCCCATGTGGCATCGAAGCCGGCCTGATAACTCGAGATATCCACCGGCCCCTCGCTGAAGCCGGGGATGGCCTGGCTGCGCCGGTCCGCGCTGGCGCTCGTCGTGACGACGGGATAGCGATCGCGTTCGACGTCGTCGAACACCGCACGTGCCTGTGCGACACGCGTCAGCGCGAGGCGGATGTCGTGGTTGGCCGCGATGGCCTCCTCGACCAGCGTGTCGAGCACCGGATCCTCGAACTGGCGCCACCACGCGGCGTCGAACTCGTCGTCCGACAGCGTCACGCCGTCCACGGCCGGCGCGGTGTACGGCGCCGGTTCAGGCGCCTTATAGGGGACACGGCTCGCGCAGCCGGCGAGCGCCAGCGACCCCAGCACCGCAGCAATGAATCGTCGCAGCATCATGCACCCTCCGGAGTTGCCGCGTCCGACGGCGGCAGGTCGACACGGGCCCCACGCGTGCTCCGCCGCGACGCCCACGCCGACGCACCCTGCACGAGCACGTAGAACAGGGGCGTGAGGAAGAGGCCGAACGCCGTCACGCCGAACATGCCGGCAAAGACCGCAATGCCCATCGTCTGCCGCAGCTCGAAGCCCGCCCCCGACGAGAGGATGAGCGGCACCACGGCCATCAGGAACGTCACCGACGTCATCAGCACCGGGCGCAGCCGCACGCGGCAGGCCTCGAGCGCCGCCTCGACGGTGCCGATGCCGGCGTCCTCGCGCTGCTTGGCGAACTCGACGATGAGGATCGCGTTCTTGCACGCGAGACCGGCCAGCACCAGGAAGCTGATCTGCGTGAAGACGTCGTTGACACCGCCGGTGAGCCACACGCCGGCCATCGCCGAGAGCAGCGTCATCGGCACGATGAGGATGATCGCCAGCGGCAGCGACCAGCTCTCGTACTGCGCCGCCAGCGCGACGTAGACGAGCAGGACGCACAGCGGGAACACGAAGATCATCGTGTTGCCCGCGAGCTTCTCCTGGTAGGCGAGCTCGGTCCACTCGTAGGTCATCCCGCCGGGCAGGCGACGCTCCAGGATGTCGGCCATCGCGGCCTGTGCCTGCCCCGAGCTGAACCCGGGTGCCGGGCCGCCGTTGATCTCGGCGGCCGGGTAGCCGTTGTAGTGCATCACCTGATCGGGGCCGTGACTGCGCTCGACCGAGACCAGCGATCCGAGCGGCACCATCTCGCCGCGCGCGTTGCGCGTCTCGAGGCGCCGTATCTGCTCAGGCGTGAGGCGGAAGTCGGCCTCGGCCTGCACGTTCACCTGGTACGTCCGGCCGAACCGGTTGAAGTCGTTCACGTACAGCGACCCCAGGTACACCTGCAGCGTGTCGAAGACGTCGGTGAGCGGCACGCCGTACGTCTTGGCGCGCTCGCGGTCGACGTCGGCGTCGATCTGCGGCACGTTCACCTGGAAGCTCGAGAACAGGCCGGCCAGCGACGGCGTCGTCCAGCCTTCGCCCACCGCGCCCTGCACCTCCTCGTACAGCGCCTCGAACCCGCTGCCTCCACGATCCTGGACGTACAGCTTGAAGCCGCCCGTCGTGCTGAGGCCCATCACCGGCGGCGGCGGAAAGATCGCCACGAACGCCTCATCGATGGCAGCGAACCTGGCGTTCAGTGCCCCGACGATGTCGGCCGCGGCGAGCCCCTTGCCGCTTCGCTCGTCCGACGGATCGAGCGTCACGAACACGATGCCGGCGTTGGATGCGTTGACGAAGCCGTTGATGGACAGCCCCGGGAACGCGATCGTGTGGGCCACGCCAGGCTGCTCGAGCGCGAGCGACGACATCTCGCGGATGACCGCGTCGGTGCGATCGAGCGTCGACGCGTCGGGCAGCTGCGCGAACGCGATCAGGTAGTCCTTGTCCTGCTCGGGGATGAACCCGCGCGGCACCGCGGCAAAGCCCGCGACGGTGACGCCGTTGAGCGCGACGTACAGCACCATCGCGACGGCGGACACCCGCAGCACGCGTGCCACGCCCCGGCCGTACATGTCCGAGGCCCGGCCGAACACCCTGTTGAACCAGCGGAAGAACCACCCGAACAGCCGGTCGGCGATCCGCTGCAGCCGGTCCTTCGGCTCGTGGGGCGAGCGCAGCAGGCGCGAGGCCAGCGCCGGACTGAGCGACAGCGAGTTGAACGCCGAGATCAGCGTCGCGATGACGATCGTCAGCGCAAACTGCTGGTAGAACTGCCCGGTGAGGCCGCTGATGAACGCCGTCGGGACGAAGACGGCGGCAAGCACCGCGCCGATGGCGATGATTGGGCCGGAGACCTCGTCCATCGCCCGACGCGTGGCGGTCATCGGGTCTTCTCCCATCTCGATGTGCCGCTCCACGTTCTCCACGACGACGATCGCGTCGTCCACGACGATGCCTATGGCCAGGACCAGCCCGAACAGCGACAGCGTGTTGAGCGAGAAGCCCGCCGCGAGCATCACGGCGAACGTGCCGACGATCGACACGGGCACCGCGAGCAGCGGGATGACCGTCGCGCGCCAGGTCTGGAGGAAGACCATCACCACGAGCACGACGAGCACGGTTGCCTCGAGCAGCGTGCGGACGACCGACCGGATCGACTCGCGCACGAACAGCGTCGGGTCATAGGCGATGCGGTAGTCGATGCCCTCGGGGAACGACGCCTTGAGGCGTTCCATCGTGGCGCGCACCTCGTTGGCCGTCTCGATGGCGTTCGAGCCCGGACGCTGGAACACGCCGATGGCCGCCGCGGGCCGGTTGTCGAGCAGGCTGCGCAGCGCGTAGCTGGAGGCGCCGAGCTCGACACGCCCCACGTCGCGCACGCGCGTCACGTCGCCGTCCGGCGTCGCGCGCACGACGACGTCGGCAAACTCCTCCGGCTCGCTGAGCCGACCCCGGGCGTTGATCGAGAGCTGGAAGGCCGTGTCGAGCGGCGCGGGTGGGGCGCCGAGCACTCCGGCCGCCACCTGCACGTTCTGCTCACGGATGGCCGAGACGACGTCTGTCGCCGTGAGGCGCCGGGCGGCGAGCTTGTCGGGGTCGAGCCACACCCGCATGCTGTACTCGCCGGCGCCGAACACCACGGCGTCGCCGACGCCCCCCACGCGCCGGATCTCGTCGCGCAGCCGCAGGTACGCGAAGTTCGACAGGTACAGCTGGTCGTACCGCTCGTCCGGCGAGACGATGTGCACGACCATCACGAAGTCTGGCGAGGCCTTCTCGGTCGTGACGCCGATGCGCTGCACGACGGCCGGCAGCCGCGGCAGGGCCTGGCTGACGCGGTTCTGCACCTGCACCTGCGCATTGTCGAGGTCGGTACCGAGCGCGAACGTGACGGTGAGCGTCATCACGCCGTCGGCCGTTGCCTGCGACGACATGTACAGCATGCCGTCCACGCCGTTGAGCTGCTGCTCGAGCGGCGAGGCCACCGTGTCGGCGATGACACGCGGGTTTGCGCCCGGGTACACCGCCCGCACGACGACGGTGGGCGGCGCAACCTCGGGATACTCGGTGACCGGCAGTCGCCACACCGCCAGCCCGCCGCCGATGACGATGAGCAGCGAGACGACGGCGGCGAAGATCGGCCGTTCGATGAAGAAGTGGGCGAGTCTCACGGCAACCTCATTCCTCGGTGACGGACGATGCCGGCGTGTCCGTCCTGTCCATGGCCACGAGCTCCGGCGTCACGCCGACTCCGGGCCGCACACGCTGCAGGCCCGACACCACCACGCGCTCCCCAGGCTCGAGGCCGTCGCGCACCACACGCAGGCCGTCCACGACCGGGCCCAGCGCGACGGTGCGATACGCGACCGTGTCGTCCGGCCCGACGACGTACACGAACGACTTGTCGAGATCCGTCCCGACCGCCTCGTCACGGATGAGCACCCGCGACTGCGCGCGCGCGCCGGCGATTCGCAGCCGCACGAACAGGCCGGGGACGAGATCGCCGTCCGGGTTGTCGAACACCGCGCGACCGACGATGCTTCCGGTGTCGGCGCTGAGCTGGTTGTCGAAGAAGTCGAGGCGCCCCTCGCGCGGGTAGCCCTCGTCGCTGGCGATGGCCATCTGTATGGGCCGCGTCGTCAGCTGCTGACGCGCGGGACCGCGGCCGCCGTCAGCCCCGCCCGCGTCGAGATAGCGCAGGAGGATGCGCTCGTCGGCCCGGAAGTACGCGTACACCGGGTCGACCGAGACGACGGTCGTCAGCAGCGTCGCGTCGCCGGGGCCCGACGACACGAGGTTGCCCTCGGTGACGACGGCGCGGCTCACGCGCCCCGCGATGGGGGCCGTGACGCGTGTGAACTCGAGCTGCAGTTCGGCCGCCCGCAGCGCGGCTTCCGCCGCCGCGAGCGCGGCCTGGCCTTCGCGTGCCAGCGCGACGCGGCTCTCGTAGGCCTCGATGGCGATGGCGTCGTGCTCGCGCAGCCGCTCGGCGCGCTGGCGCTCGACGTCTGCCTGCTCGACGGCCACGCGAGCGCGGGCGACTTCCGCGCGGAGGCGATCCACCTCGGCCTGGAACGGCCGTGCGTCGATACGGAAGAGCTCCTGGCCTGCGCGTACGAGGCTGCCTTCGGTGAACGAGACGCGTTCGACGTAGCCCGACACGCGCGGGCGGACGTCCACCGAGCGCACCGGCTCGATGTGGCCGGTGAACTCATCCCATTCCACGACCTCGCGCTCGATCGCGTGCGCGACGACGACCGAGGGCGCCGCCGGGGGAGCCGGCTGCGCGGACGTCTGCGCGCACGCGGGCGGCAGGGCGGCGATGACGCTGAGCAGCCCCATGCGCCAGCGGCCACGCAGCCAGCGTGTCTGCCGGCGCGGCGCTTCACGCGAGATGGGACGGCGGGGTGACGAAGTGGCGACGAACATGAGTGCGGGCTCCTGGAATGGGCGTCAATGACGTGCTGTCTGTTGGCTGATGCCTCGACGCTGGGGAGCGCGTCGGTCCACGTGATTGAGTCGTACGGGCCGCGACGGAATCGACTGCGACCACCGGTGAATGTTCACGCGTCGCAGGGCGTCCCGCAATTGGACTGATGCGCGATCCCGGGCTCCTGCGCGCGTGCCGGTTTCGCCTCCGACATGGGGGCGATCGCGATCTCCGACTTTCGACCGATGCACGAACCGCTCATGTGACCGATAATCGGGGGCTATGGCAGCTCAGACCGGGACGATTCAGGCACCTGCGGCTCGACGCACGCGTCACCCGCTCGCTCGACATCGCCGGGGACACACCGTCGCCGACCTCGCTGACGAGGTGAAGAGCCTGCGTGCACGTGTCCGCGACGAGTTCCTCTCGCGGCAGCGCGCGGAGTGCCTCGCG
The DNA here is from genome assembly GCA_044508265.1 of Acidobacteriota bacterium. GTDB lineage: Bacteria > Acidobacteriota > Vicinamibacteria > Vicinamibacterales > Vicinamibacteraceae > JAEZDP01. The sequence continues at coordinate 5,756 of JBIQIB010000103.1, read as the reverse complement.
AAGGTGCAGAGCAACGCTGTGGAGCTCGCGCTCGACCTGCTCGTCAGCGAGCCGGACATCGCCGGCTTCTTCAAGGTCTTCACGCGCGCGCTCGTCGAGGAGTGCGGCAGTCACGCGTGCGGCGTGTGGCTGCTCGACGAGGACGGACGCGGCTGCGACCTGTGGATGGCCTACGTCGACCACCGCATGTACATGGCCGACTCGCCGGACTGGACGCAGATGTCCCTGCCCCGCAGCAGCATGTCCGCCCATCTGTTCGGGTATGCGCCGGGATGGCGCGAGACCATCCAGTACACGGGGGACGATCCGCGCCTGCCGCCGTCGGTGCAGGCGTTCAACCAGCGCGAAGGCGTGCGCGCGGTGGCGATCGCGCCGCTCGTCCTCGGGACGCGTACGCTGGGCTGGTTCGCGCTGTCGAGTCGTGACGACGGCGCCTGCGAGTGCTCGTGGCGGGTGGCACTGCTGGAAGCGAGCGCGCGCCAGGCGACGCTTGCGCTCTATCAGAGCCGGCTCGCCGAACAGCACCTGCTCGAGGAGCGCCGCAAGGCCGTGCTCGAGGAACGCAACCGCCTGGCCCGCGACATCCACGACTCTCTCGCCCAGGGATTTGCCGCCATCCTGATGCAGCTGCAGGCAGCCCAGCGCCAGGCGACCGCACTGCCGTCCGAGGTGTCGGCCACGCTCGACACGGCCGTCGAACTCGCGCGCACGCACATGATCGAGGCGCGGCGGTCGGTAGGCGCGCTGCGACCGGGAACGGGCGACGGCGAGACGGCCCTCGCGGCGCTGCGTCGGGTCGCGGGCCTGGTGGGCCGCGCCAGCGACGTCCCCATCGACCTCGAGCTCGGCGAGCTGCCCGACGTGGACGCGGACGTCATGCGCGAGATCGTCAGCGTGGTCACCGAAGCGCTGCACAACGCGGTGCGCCATGCCCGCGCGCGGCGCATCACGCTGCAGGCATCGGAGCTTTCGACCGGCGGCCTGCGCGTGTCGGTGCGCGACGACGGACGCGGCATGCCGAGGGTTCGTACCGGCGACGGCTTCGGCCTCACGAGCATGCAGGAGCGCGCCGACAACATAGGCGCTTCGCTGACCATCGTGACCGCCGCCAGGCGCGGCACGGAAGTCGTGCTTGCATGGCGGCCCAGGGGAGCGGCCCTGACGCCGACAGCGCTTGCCGATGTGGCGAGCTGACGACGCGGCGCCGCAAGGGGCGCCGCAGCCCGCCCGTGTCCTGCTCGCCGACGACCACGCCCTGCTGCGCACCGGCGTGGCCAACATCGTCAACCAGGAGCCCGGCCTGACAGTCGTCGCAGAGGCGGGCAACGGCGAGGAGGCGGTCGCCGCGTTCCAGGAGTACCGCCCGGACGTCACCGTGCTCGACCTTCGAATGCCGGGGATGGAGGGCGTCGAGACGGTCCGCCGCATCCGCAAGATCGACCCCGCGGCCCGCATCATCATCCTGACGACCTACGACGCCGACGAGGACATCGCCCTGGCGCTGAAGGCGGGCGCCAAGGCATACATCCTCAAGGACATCACCGCCGAGGACCTGGTGTCGTGCATCCGTGCCGTGCTCGCCGGCCGCACCTACCTCGCGCCGGCCGCGGCGGCGAAGCTCGCCGAGCGTGTCGCGCGCGTGCAGCTGACGCCGCGCGAGCTCGTCACGCTGCGGCTGATGGCCGACGGCAGATCCAACAAGGAGATCGCCCAGCAGCTGCAGATCACCGAGCGCACGGTGAAGACGCACGTCGGGCACCTGTTCGAGAAACTGTCGGTCAGCAGCCGCACCGAAGCCGTCAAGGTCGCGACGCGACGCGGGCTCGTGCGCCTCGACTGACACCGCCCTCCCGGCATTCCCCTGTAGTACCCTTCGCCCATCCAGGAGAGCGGAGGGAATCGATGACGTTCCGATGCCGGCTGCGCGCACCGTCGTGCGCCTTCGTGGCGCTGGCCCTCACGACGGCGTGCACGTCGCCGCGCGCCCAGGCGCCTGACACGGGCGCCGACGTGCCGCTGCGCCTCGAGATCGACGAGGCGGCGGGGCTGCTGCGCGTGCTGCGGGCGCAGGACGGCACGCCCGTCGTCACACAGCACGCCCGTCCCGAGCATCGTCCGTACCTGCATCCCATCGTCGCGCCGGACGGGCGCGGTGTGCTGACCGAGGACCGGCCCGGACATCACCTGCACCAGACGGGACTCTACTGGGGCTTCACGCGCCTCAACGGCCGCGACTACTTCCACAACCCCGGCGCCGGCTTCTGGCGGCGTACTGGTCTCGAGGCCGTGGACGAGGCCGGACCCGTCGTGCGATGGCAGACGACGTACGAGCTGCTGGGCGAGTCCGGTGACCCGGTGCTTACCGAACGGCAGCAGTGGTCCATGCGCGAGGCGGGCGGCCGCTATGTGCTGGACCTCGAATGGACGGGCACGGCGCACACGGACGTCACCATCGGCAGGTACGACTACGGCGGGCTCTTCCTGCGGATGCCGTGGCGCGAAGGCATCCGCGGCGAGGTCGTCAACGCGGCCCGCCAGCGCAACGAGCGCGCCGAGGGGCAGCGCGCCATGTGGGTGGACGTGGGCATGCAGGTGGAGGGCCGCGACGACCTTGCCCACATCGCGATCTTCGATCACCCGGACAACGGCGGCTATCCGCAGCACTGGCGCGTGGACTCGCAGCTCGGCGTGGGCCCGGCGCGGTCGCGCGAGGCCGACTGGACGATCGCCGCGGGCGACAGCGAAGTGATCCGCCACCGCTTCATCGTCTACACGGGCACGCTCGACGACGTGGCGATGACCAACGAGTGGATGGCATACAGCGGCGTGCGGTCCACGTCGGTGCTGTGGGCCATCGCGCAGCGCGAGGGACGCGAGGCGGAGTTCCTCACCCCCGAGCGTGCCGCCGCACAGATGACCACCATGGACGGGTTCACGGTGGACGTCTGGGCCGCCGAGCCGATGATCACGCAGCCGATGGCCTTCACGTGGGACGACCGCGGCCGGCTGTGGGTGGCCGAGAACCGCGACTACGAGTCGCGCGGCCACGGCTTCTCGAACGCCGGCGACAGCCGCATCCTCATCCTCGAAGACACGGATGACGATGGCATCGCCGACACGCGCACGGTGTTCATGGAAGGCCTGGCGTTCCCGGCGGCGCTCGCCGTCGGCTTCGATGGCGTGTTCGTCGGCGCGCCGCCCAACCTGCTCTTCATCCCTGATCGCGATCGTGACGACAAGGCCGACGAGGCCGACATCGAGGTGCTGCTCACCGGGTGGGGAATCCGCGACAGGCACGAGACGCTCAACAGCCTGCACTGGGGGCCCGACGGGTGGCTCTACGGCCTGCAGGGCTACGCCACGCCGTCGAAGGTGCGTGTGCCGGCGGGCGGCGGACGGCTCTACAGGCATCGCGACCCGTTCCCGGAGGACGTGCTCGAGGGCGACGGCGTCGACATCAACGGCGGCGTGTGGCGCTACCATCCGACGCGCCGCACGTTCGAGGTCGTGGCGCACGGCTTCAGCAATCCCTGGGGGATCGACTACGACGCGAAGGGGCAGCTGCTGATCAGCGCGTGCGTCATCCCGCACCTCTGGCACGTGGTGCCGGGCGGCATCTATCACCGCCAGGGCGGGCAGCACTTCAACCCGTACGTCTACAAGGATCTCACCACGATCGCGGACCACCGGCACCGATCGGCGCACGGCGGCGCGCGCGTGTACCTGTCGGATGCGTTCCCGCCGGAGCACCACGGCCGCATCTTCATGGCCAACATCCACGAGCACGCGGTGCTGTCCGACGTGCTGGAGCGGAAGGGCTCGGGGTTCACGGCATCCCATGGCGACGACTTCCTGCTCGCCAACAACGCGCAGTTTGTGGGCTTCAGCCTCGAGATCGGGCCAGACGGCGCGCTCTACGTGCTCGACTGGCACGACGCCGACATCTGCGGCCAGGACGTGCTGCACAAGGAGACGGGCCGTATCTTCCGCGTCGCACCGGAGCGTTCGGCCGCCGAGTCGTGGCCCGGCCGCGATGCCGACGTCGCGACCCTTCGCGATGCCGAGCTCGTCGCGATGCAGACGCGGCGCAGCGAGTGGCATGCGCGGCGCGCGCGGCTCCAGCTGCAGATGCGTGCGACAGCGGGGCGGCTCGAGGCCGGTACGCACGCGGCGCTGCGGACGTTGTTCGACGACAGGTCGCAGCCGGACTGGCGCCTCCGGGCGATGTGGGCACTGCACGTGACGGGCGGCTGGACGCCTGACGCGCTGCGCGCGGCCACGCACGATGCCGATCCGTACGTCCGCGCGTGGGCCATCCAGTTGCTGGCGGAAGGACGCGAGGTCTCTCCCGAGACGCATGCGCGGTTCGCCGGAATGGCAGCGGATGACGACTCGCCCGTCGTGCGGCTGTACCTGGCCTCCGCGCTCCAGCGCCTGCCCGCCATGCAGCGCTGGCCTATTGCCGAGGCCCTCGTCACGCACGAGGAAGACGCCGAGGATCACAACCTGCCCACGATGATCTGGCTCGGCGTCGAGCCGCTCGTGGCGGACGATCCCGAGAGGGCACTGGCGCTTGCGTCGCGCAGCCGCATTCCGACGGTGACGCGTTTCGTCGCACGGCGGCTCGTGGACGCCGATCGTCTCGGCGGCCTCGTCACTGCGCTGCAGGACGCAGGCCCCGCGGCACGTCACCTGCTCGGCGGAATGCGCGACGGGCTCGAGGGCCGCACCGGCGTGAAGGCGCCGGACGCGTGGACGGCGACGGCCGCCCGGCTGGAGTCGCAGGGCGACGAGGTCACGAAGGCCGTGCGCGAGGTGAGCCAGATGTTCGGCGACGCGGAGGCCACGCGTCGTGACCTGGAGCTCACGCAGGCCGAGACCGCCGCCGCGCCGGAGCGCCGGCGCGCGCTTCGCCGCCTGGCCGCGCAGCAGCGTCCCGACCTCGCACCGCTGCTGCCTCGCCTGCTCGACGTGGAAGCGCTGCGTGTGGAAGCCATCCGTGCCGTGGCGGCGTTCGACGAGCGTTCGCTCGGCGAGACGCTGCTGGCGCGATACGACTCGTGGACGGCGGAGGAGCGTGCCGAGGCCATCCGCGCGCTGGCGTCACGGCCGGCGTACGGCTGGCAGCTCACGCAGGCGATAGCGAAGGGCGTGATCCCGAAGCGCGACGTGCCGCCGAACGTCGCTCGACAGCTGCTGCGCGTGGTCGGCAGCGGCTTCATCGAGGTGTGGGGCCCCATCGAGGAGAGCGCGAACGACGCACGCGCGTACTCGCGGTATCGCCGCCTGCTCACCGGCGAGGCGATGCGCACCGCTGATCTCGGCGCGGGCCGCCAGCTCTACGACAGGACGTGCGGCCCCTGCCATCGCCTGCACGGCGAAGGCGGCGAGCTCGGTCCGGACCTGACCGGCTCGAACCGCACGAACGTGGACTACCTGCTCTTCAACGTCCTCGACCCGAGCGGCGAGGTGCAGGACGCATACCGCATGGTCGTCGTCACGACGCGCGACGGCCGCACACACGCGGGTACGGTTGCCGCCGAGACGGACCGCCACCTCACCCTGCGCGTCGTCGGCCAGGAGCCCGTCGTCGTGCCGCTCGCCGACATCCAGTCGCGGGAGACGGCGCCCGTTTCCATGATGCCGCCCGGGCTGCTCGACCAGCTCACGGATGAGGAGGTCGTCAACCTGATGGCCTACCTCCGACACGAACGGTAGGGACGGCTCTCCGAGCCGTCCTCCGAACCGTCCTCCGA
>JBIQIB010000102.1:11389-14720 GCA_044508265.1 Acidobacteriota bacterium | reverse complement strand
AGATCGCCGCGCTCGATGGCGTCCACGACCTCGGCCGCCTCCTCGAGTACGTACGACGCGAGGGATGACAGCGTCTGGTCGCGATCCCATGGGCAGCCGTCGGGGCCGCGCAGCCGCGCCATGATCTCCACCAGGCGCGCGAAGGCGTCTGCCGCGCGTGCGGTGTGCGTCGTGGAGCCGGGGGCGTCGGTGCGGGTGGTGGGGGAATCGGGCATGTGGTGCCGATCATGTCATGCCCGGAGACACGTCGGGGGAGAGCCGCGGCTGCGACCCTCCCCCAAAGTGTTCACTGCGCACGGGAGCAACGGCTCCCGTCTCGGACTGCCTAGAAGGTGATCTTCGCCGTCAGGCGGATCTCACGCGGGGCCTGCCACTGGTTCGGCTGGTTGAACTTGACGTCGAGCCGGTTCGGATTCTCCGCCAGCAGGCTCTCGTAGTCCCAGCTGGTGTTGAAGAACTCCTGGGCCGTCAGCGGCAGCGGCGACGCCAGCCGGTCGTTGTAGCGACGCGTGACGGCATCCTGGTCGAACAGGTTCAGGATGGTCGCGCCGAGCTGGATGCCGACGCCGGAGCCGAGCCTGAAGTCCTGGAAGATCCCGAGGTCGCTGCGCGTCATGAAGTCGGTGCGCTCGCCGTTGCCACGGCCGTACGGGAAGAACGGGATCCCCGTGCCCACCGAGCCTTCCTCCGAGAACGGAATCCCGCTGCCGAGGAACTGATTCAGCGACAGGGTCGTGTTGCTGGGCAGCCGGTACATCAGCTGCGCCTTGACCTGGTGCGGCCGCTCGGTGCCCAGCGGGCCGTACACCAGGTTGCCGTTGCGGTCGAACGTGTTCTCGATGTGATCGAAGAAGCGGTTGACGTTCGGCGACGTGCGGCCGTCCTCGTCCGAGCTCGCGAGGCCCGAGTAGTTGCCGTACAGGCGCGAGAACGTGTAGTTGGCATACAGCGCCCAGTTGTCCGCGAAGCGGCGGTTCAGGCTCAGCTCGAACGCGGTGTAGTCGCGCTTCGCCTTCGGGAACGCCGGCACGCTGGGGTCGTTGAGCGTCTGGGTGATGCCCTCGCCGGGGTTGGCGATGTAGTACACCTCGCCGACGCCGGGGACGACGATGCCGACGTCCTCGATGGCGCGGATGAGGTGCTTGTAGACGAACCGCGCGCCGACGGCGACGCGATCGGTCAGCTGGTGGTCCACGCCGAACTGGAACTCGTCCGACTGCATCGGCTTGAGGTTGGGCTCGACCGTCTCGTCGAGCGCCTCGGCCGAGTTGAAGCGCCGGTCGACGACCTCGATCAGCGTGCCCGCGCCGCAGGTCGGGCGCTCGGCGATGGTGTTCGAGCCCACGCCGCATCCGGCCGCGTTGAGCTGCCAGTTGGGGTTGTCCCAGGTGTAGTAGTAGTCGACCCACTTGTCGCCGCCGAACGAGCCGCGCGGCATCTCGTACTTCATGACGTCGTAGTAGCGGCCGTACGAGCCGTAGGCCTTCCAGCGCTGGTCGCCAAGGACGTCATAGGCGAAGCCGAGGCGCGGGGCGATCTTCTGATCCCAGTCGAACTCGATCGGGTTCTTGACGCCGCTCGTGCCGAAGTTCGGGATGCGCTCGTGCTCCGCGCGGAGGCCGATGTTCAGCGTCAGGCGGTTGGCCACCTGCCACGTGTCCTGGATGAACAGCGCCTCGTTGCGGCTCTCGACGGCGCCGAGCGTCGAGATGTTCAGCAGCCGGAAGTGGCCGTACTCGCCGATCACCGACTCGCCGGTCGTCGTCGCGTACGGGCGGCCGGCGTAGTAGATGATGCGGTCGGCGTTGTAGCCGCTCTGCACGTCGTTGGCAATCTTCTCGGTCTGGTAACCCACCTTCAACGAGTGCTCGCCGAAGCCGCTCAGGAAGAACGTCGCGTCGGCGCCGACATAGTCGCGCACGTACTCGTCGAACTCCGTAGCATCGGTGATCAGCACGTCGGACGTGAACCCTGACGGCCGATGATACGGCTCGGGGATAGCCGCGACGCCCGCCGGCGTGCTGGTCGTCGAGATGTTGTGGATGAGGCCGGGGAAGTTGACGTTGAGCGAGTGCAGGTCGGTCAGGAAGTGGCCAAACCGCGCCGAAAACACCATGCGCTGCGACGGCACGTAATCCACCGAGCCTGACCAGGTGTTGCGTTCGCCCTCGGTGCCGCGCAGGTAGTCCTCGGTGCTCGTCAGCGTCGTCCGTCCCGACTTGCCGGGCAGCGACCGCTCCGTGGTGTACGGCGAGTAGTTCGCGCCGACGCGGAACAGCACCTTCGAGGCGAGGTTGCCCGTGACGTTGCCGGTCCCGTAGTTGATGCGCTGATCCTGCTGGAACGTGTTGGTCGTGCCGTCCTGGAAGTGCACCGTCCGCTCGACGTCGCGGATGCCGGGCTGGTACGAGCCCCAGAACCACAGGTGATTGCGCCAGATCGGCCCGCCCAGGTAGAAGCCCGGGTCGATGCGCGTCTCGTCGTCCTTCGGCGGGCTGAGGTACTCGAACGTGTTCTCGGTCAGCGAGTCGACCAGGATCGGACGTTCGTCGCCGCCCCACTTGCGCTGCTGCACCTCGATGAGGGCGCCCCCGCGCCACGCGTTGCTGCCGCTCTTGGTGACGACGTTGATCACGCCGCCCGTCGAGCCGCCGAACTCGGCCGCGTAGCCGGCCGACTTGACCTGGATCTCTTCGAGGAAGTCGGCGCGCAGCGGCACGGCACTCGTGCCGACCTGCGGATCGGTGGTGTCGATGCCGTCGATGACGAAGCGGTTCTCGGAGCCGGACGAGCCGTCGATGGAGGTACCGCCGGCCTGCGATTCCTCGAACGCGCCCGCAGCCTGCGAGACCACGTCGCTGAAGTCGCGCCCGCGCGGGACGAACTCGATCCGCTCGCGCGAGATGTTCGTGTTGGTCGCGTTCGACGTGATGTCGATCACCGGCGACTCGGCCGTGACGGTGATCGTCTCGGTCACGCCGCCCACGCGCAGCGCGAAGTCGACGGTCTGCGTCGTGCCGACCGTCAGGTCGACCTCACCCGTGCCGTCGACGAACCCGTCGAGGCTGGCCTTGACCGAGTAGCGGCCCGACGGCAGTCGGGGGAACCTGTAGACGCCCTCTCCGTCGCTGACCGTGGCCACCGTCCCCACCGGGCCAGTGACCTCAACGGTGGCACCCGGCAGCACGGCGCCACCCGAATCGCGGACGACGCCGGTAATGGCGCCCGTCGTCTCCTGCGCCACGGCCGGCACGCCGACGAGTGACGCCACTAACACCGGCAGCACGGCCCTCACCAACAGCTGCACGACTCTCATGTCCATCCCTCCAAA
>JBIQIB010000102.1:0-11289 GCA_044508265.1 Acidobacteriota bacterium | reverse complement strand
CCGGCAGCACGGCCCTCACCAACAGCTGCACGACTCTCATGTCCATCCCTCCAAACAAGAACCCTCGAGGTGAGCTTGTGACCAAGTGGTGTGGTCAGAGCTCCGACAACGCAGCAGCAAGGCAGGTGCCATTGCCGTGTTGGTGACGAAATGGAGAAGAGCAGGCGGGATATTCATCATTCCATTAGCCGAGGTTCTGGCATTGGGGACGAATATCTGGATCCTGTGATCACTGGAATCCATGATGTTGGATTACAGGGGCCCAGCCAGGGGGCGTGCTAGGATGCCCAGCATGTCGGAAGCGCCATCACCCGTCACCTTCCTGGCGTACATCTCCGGGCTGGTCATGGCGGCCGCTGTGTATCTGGGGGATCAGGCAGACCCGGTCACGGGACTGCGCAGCGTCAACCTGACGTCGGCCGGCCACGCGATCGACGTTCTCTCGATGCTCCAGGAGCGCACGAAGGGCAACCTGAGTCCGGAGGAGCGCCAGTTCCTCGAGCAGGCGCTCGCGGAGCTGCGCCTGAAGTACATCGAAGCCGCCAGGAAGAAAGACGGCGGGTCGCGTCTCGTGACGCCCTGACCAGCGGCCCGTGAAGGTCACCTTTCTCGGGTCGGGTACCTCCCACGGCGTGCCGGTCATCGGCTGTCACTGCGCCGTCTGTACCTCGGACGACCCTCGCGATCGCCGCTTCCGTCCGTCGGTGCTCGTCGAGCAGGACGACGGCACGCGGGTCCTCGTGGATACGGCCACTGACCTCAGGAGCCAGGCCCTCGCGTTCGGCGTCGAGCGAGTGGACGCCGTCGTGTTCACCCACAGCCACGCCGACCACATCTTCGGGCTCGACGAACTGCGGCGGTTCAACCACCTGCGCGGCGGCCCGCTGCCGGTCCATGCCGACGCCCCCACGCTCGCCGATCTGCGACGGATCTTCGGCTACGCGTTCGACTCGCCGCCGGAACTGGGGGGAGGCGTCCCGCGGCTCGTGCCGCACGAGATCACCGGCCCGTTCCGCGTCGGCGACGCCACCTGGCAGCCGGTGCCGATTCTGCACGGCCGCCGGTCCATCCTCGGGTTCCGCGTCGGCGGCTTCGCCTACCTGACCGACTGCAGCCACCTGCCGGACGCATCGCTGCCGTTGCTCGAGGGACTCGACCTGCTCGTGCTCGGAGCGCTGCGCGAGCGCCCGCACCCCACGCACTTCTCGCTCGGTGAGGCTGTCGAGACGGCGCAGGCACTGCGTCCGGGACAGGCGCTGTTCACGCACATCTCGCACGATCTCCCGCACGCGGCCACCTGCGCGCGGCTGCCGGCTGCCATGGCGCTGGCTTATGATGGCCAGACGGTGGACCTGCCCGCCGCGTCATCATGAGCGAACTGCGACACGGCGCCCGGCTTCGTGTGGACGTCATCCGGTACCCGGACGATCCGCCCCCGAGGGGATGGCCCTATCCCGTCGTCGCGCTCGGCAACTTCGACGGCCTGCACCGCGGGCACCAGAAGATCATCGAGCGGGTCAACCGCCAGGCGCGCGAGCGGCAGGGGACGCCGATCGTCATGACCTTCGACCCGCACCCGCCGCGGGTGCTGCGCCCCGACAAGGCGCCGCCGCTGCTGATGACCCCCGCACAGCGGATCGAGGCGCTCGGCCGCGCCGGCATCCACGGGGTGGCGCTGGTGCGGTTCGACGCCGCGCTCTCGCAGCTCGACCCCGACACCTTCGTGCGCCGCGTGCTCGTCGAGTGGCTCGGCGCCGCGGAGGTCTGGGTCGGCGGCAATTTCCTGTTCGGACGCGATAGAACCGGCAACTTCTCGCTGCTGCGCGAGCTCGGCATGGTGCACGGGTTCCGCGCCGAGAAGATCGACCCGGTACGCTACAAGGACTTCGTCGTCTCGAGCACGCGCATCCGGCGGCTGATCGCCGAGGGCCGGGTCGACGAAGCCGGCGCGCTGCTGGGCCATCACTACTACATCGACGGCAGCGTGGTGCCGGGCGCCGCGCGCGGCCGCAGCCTCGGCCGGCCGACGGCGAACCTGGACGTCGAGAACGAGCTGCTGCCGCCCAATGGCGTCTATGCGACCACGTTGACCGTGGACGAGCGCATCCACGCGGCGGTCACCAACATCGGCGTCCGTCCGACGTTCGGCGGCGAGGGGCGGCTGACCGTCGAGACCCACCTGCTGGACGTCCAGCCGGATCTGTACGGGGCGCGCGTGCGGCTGGCGTTCGTCCAGCGTCTGCGCGACGAGCAGACGTTCCCGTCGCCCGAGGCGCTGGCCGCGCAGATCGAGGCCGATGTGGCACAGGCCCGGTCGGTGTTCGACCGCATTTCACTATAGAATCGGCCGCGTATGACACTGCGAGCGGCGGACGTGCCGTCCTTGCCCCTGTCGGTGACGTGCACGGCCGATGCGGTGTTTGCCGCGACAATCGTCGCGCTGGCGGCGCGCGTCGTGCGAGGGAGGGCTTCGGGTGCCCCTGACGACGCGCCCGTCGGTCCCGGCGCGCAACGCTTCACCGACGCCGTGGAGGCCGGCATCGCGGCGTGCCTGTCGCAGCCGTCCGCCCCGGATGGACACCTGACGGTGACGTTGTCGTCCGAGGCGACCCACTGGGTCGGGTCGCTGCACTGGACGGCCGGTGCGGACGATGCGGCCGCGGCCGTTTCCGTCGTCGAGGCCGCGCTGTCGCGCACGGCCGACGAGGTCGACTGCGTGCAGGACGGTGCCGACGCCCGCTGCGACGTGCGCTGCCTGCGCGACTGACCCGGCCGCGACGCGGCCGCGATTCCCTGCGGGCGACGCCCGCACGTGCCTCCTGAGTCTGCATGCGTCTCTACAACACTCTCAGCCGCCGTGAAGAACCGTTCGCGCCCGCGCAGGACCGCCTGGTACGCATGTACTCGTGCGGCCTGACCGTGTATGCCCGCGGTCACATCGGCAACTTCCGCACGTTCATCGCGGTGGATCTCCTGCGGCGCACGCTGCGCCACGTGGCGGGCTTCGACGTCCGGCAGGTGACCAACTTCACCGACGTGGACGACAAGACCATCGCCGAGGCCCGCAAGGCCGGCGTGCCGCTGCGCGAGTACACCGACAGGTACATCGCCGCCTTCCGTGAGGACGCCGCGGCCCTCGGCCTCGAGCCGCCCGAGGAGAGCCCGCGGGCGACCGATCCCGAGAACCTGCAGGCGATGGTCGACATGGTGGCCGCCCTCGAAGCGCGAGGCCACACCTACACGAGCGACGGCTCCATCTACTTCAAGATCGGCACGCTGCCGCAGTACGGGCAGCTGGCGCGGCTCGATCACTCGGGGATTCAGGCTGGCGCACGCGTCGACTCCGACAAGTACGACAAGGAGGACGCACGCGACTTCGTCCTGTGGAAGTCCTCCAGGCCGGACGAGCCGTCGTGGGACCTGGGCGTCGGCCCGGGACGTCCCGGCTGGCACATCGAATGCTCCGCCATGGCGCTCCGGCTGCTCGGCGGCCCGCCCATCGACATCCACTGCGGCGGCATCGACCTCGTCTTCCCGCACCACGAGAACGAGATCGCGCAGGCCGAGGGCGCCACGGGCCAGCAGTTCTCGCGCTTCTGGTTCCACGTCGAGCACCTGCTGATGGACGACGAGAAGATGTCCAAGTCGGTGGGCAACGTGTACACCGTGCGCGACATCCTCGATCAGGGTTACCGCGCGTCGGCGCTGCGGTACCTGCTGCTCTCGGTGCACTACCGCAAGCAGCTGCGCTTCTCGTGGGCCACGCTGCAGCAGGCGGAAGAGGCGGTGAAGCGGCTGTTCGACTGCGTCGGCCGGCTCGGGCGCGTGGAGCAGGACGGCCCGGGCGATCCGGCCTGGCCGTCGCGCCTGCAGGAGGCGCGAGACGCCGTGCGCGAGCACCTGCTGTCCGACGTCAACGTGCCCGGGGCGCTGGGCGCGCTGTTCGAGCTGGTCAGGGATACGAACGCCGCGATCGACGCCGGCCGGCTCGGCGCCGCCGAGGCGCGCGCGACGCTCGACGTGTTCGAGGAGGCCGACCGCGTGCTCGGCGTGCTCACCCTTCGCCGGGCGGAGGAAGCGGCGCCGCCGCTGCCCGTCGCCGAGATCGAAGCCAGGATCGCAGCGCGCGCCGAAGCCAGGCGCATGCGCGAGTTCGCCGAGGCCGACCGCCTGCGCGCCGAGCTCGACGCCGCCGGCATCGTGCTCGAGGATTCACCCACCGGGACCATCTGGAAGCGGAAGTAATGGCTGACGAGTCTGCACCGGCCACGCCCGACCTGCCGTCCGGGCCGGTCCTGCGGACTCCACTCCCCGGCCCGAAAGCCTCCGAGATCATCGCGCGCGACCGCGTCGTCGTGTCGCCCTCCTGCACGCGCGCGTATCCGCTGGTCATCGCACGCGGGCAGGGCGCCGTGGTCGAGGACGTGGACGGCAACTGCTTCCTCGATTGCGCCGCAGGCATCGCGACGGTGTCCACCGGACACGCGCACCCTGCGGTCGTGGCGTCCATCGCGGCGCAGGCAGAGCGCTACCTGCACATGTCCGGCACGGATTTCTACTACGAGCCGCAGGTGCAGCTGGCCGAAACGCTGTCGGACGTCGTGCCGATGCGCGGGCCGAGCCAGACGTTCTTCGGCAACTCCGGCGCCGAAGCGAACGAGGCCGCGATCAAGCTCGCGCGCCACCACTCGCGCCGTCCGTTCCTCATCGCGTTCTACGGCGGGTTCCACGGCCGGACAATGGGCGCACTCTCGCTGACGGCGAGCCGCGCGGTCCAGCGCCGTGGCTTCGGCCCGACGACGGCGCCCGGCGTCTTCCACGTGCCCTTTGCCGACTGCTATCGCTGTCCGGCAGGGCGGTCCCCGGAGTCCTGTGAGGCCGAGTGCCTCGAGTTCCTCGAGGAGCGCACGTTCGTGCAACTCGTCTCGCCCGACGAAGTGGCGGCGATCGTCGTCGAGCCCATCCAGGGCGAAGGCGGGTATCTGGTGCCGCCCGCCCAGTTCCACCAGCGGCTGCGCGCGCTGGCCGACCGTTACGGCATCCTCCTGGTGATGGACGAGGTGCAGTCAGGCATGGGACGCACGGGCCGCATGTTCGCGGTCGAGCACTTCGGCGTCCAGCCCGACGTCATCACCATGGCCAAGGGGATCGCGTCAGGCCTGCCGCTCGGCGCGGCGACGGCGCGGGCCGGCATCATGGACTGGCCTCCCGGCTCGCACGCCAGCACGTTCGGCGGCAATCCGGTTGCGTGCGCGGCAGCGGTCACCACCATCCAGTTGCTGCGCGACGCGCTCACCGCCAACGCCGCCACCGTCGGCGCGCACCTGCTGGAAGGCCTGCGCGACCTGCAGCGGAAGCAGCCGATGGTCGGGGACGTGCGCGGCATGGGGCTGATGATCGGCATCGAGCTCGTCAGGGACCGCCAGACGAAAGAGCGTGCCACCACCGAGCGCGACGAGGTCATCCAGGAAGCGTTCCAGCGTGGCCTGCTCGTGCTCGGCGCGGGCCGGAACGTGGTGCGCCTGTCCCCGCCGCTCGTCCTCACGCGCGACCAGGCCGACATCGCCCTCCGGATTCTGGACGAGGCGATCGGCGCGGTAGAGGTCAGGCACCGCTAGGCCGCCGGGCGCCGGCAAGCGGCGAACGCTCGGCCGCCAACCGGTAAGCGGTGAGTGTCAGGATTACAGCTTGACGAACACCTTCCGCTGATACATCACCGCCGCGATCCCGAACCACACGGCCAGGTACGCCAGCGACATCACGAGTGACGCCAGCGCCGCCGACGGCAGCGCCGCGGCGAAGACGTGGCGATAGGCCCATCCGAGGACGGAGCCTGCCTCGCCCGCCGGGATGAGGGCCAGGCACTTCCAGACGATCGTGGACGCGATGTACACGAACAGCGCGTTCACGCCGAGCCAGGTGAAGGGCATGGCCCACGTCGGCGCGGGGGATGTCCGTCCGGCGTGCGCGCGCAGGTCCACCGCCCAGACGCACGCAGCGAGAATCGCCATCGCCAGCCCCGACGTCCACAGCACGTAGGAGCTGGTCCACATCATCTTGTTGATGGGGAAGAAGACCGGCGACGTGAACGTCGGCTCGCCCAGTATGGCCAGGCCATGCATGGGCGGCAGGCCGCCCCAGAGCCAGCCCGCGAGGGCGACGGCGGCGCCGACGATGGCGACGCGCGTGACGGAGGTGGTGAGACGGCTCGGTGAGCCGTCCCTGCCGGTTTCCGGACGGCTCGGTGAGCCGTCCCTACCGATCAGGAGGTTGGCCGTGAAGACGCCGAACAGGGTCGAGACGATCGAGGGGAACGACGACAGGAGCCCGTTGGCGTCCCACGTGTAGTTGCCGTAGCCCAGGTGCCGCCCCATGGTCAGCTGGTCGAGCCACGCGGCCCAGTTGCGCGGCGCTTCCTCGAGCGTCAGCGGCACCACGCCAAGACCCGGCACGGGCACGAACGTGAGGAGGATCCAGTAGCCCACGAGCAGGACGGCCGCCACGATCCCCTGTGTCCGCGCCGTCGTCTTCAGCAGGAGCACCACGGCGGCCACGTAGCAGAACGCGATACGCTGCAGGACGCCGGGAATGCGCACTGTCTCGATGTCTACCGTCGTGAAGGGGAAGTTCTTCTCGAACATGCCCAGCACGAACAGGATGGCCGCGCGGATCAGCGCGTGCCGCAGGATGCTGGCGTCGCTCTCGCCGCGGCGCCGGCGGCTGGCGATCGAGAAGGGCAGCGCCACGCCGACGATGAACAGGAAGAAGGGGAAGATCCAGTCGGTGGGCGTCGCGCCATGCCAGGGCACGTGCTGCAGCACCTCGTAGCCGTCACGTGAGCTGCCCTGCTTGTTCACGAGCAGCATCGCGGCGATGGTCACCCCGCGAAAGACGTCGAGCGCGTGGAGCCTGGCGAGCGAGGGGGCGTGGGACGTGGCTGTCATGATTCAGGTAAGGCAAAGGCGACGTATGTGTCGCCGGACTTGGTGCCCATCTTTCCGCCGCCGGCGGCGATGACGACGAACTGGCGGCCGTTCACGGTGTAGACGGCCGGCGTGGCGTACCCGCCGGCCGGCAGCGTGGTCTCCCACAGCACGTCGCCCGTGCGCTTGTCGAACGCGCGGAACTTCTCGTCCTGCGAGGCGCCGATGAAGACGAGGCCGCCGTCAGTGGCGACGGGCCCCCCGTAGTTCTCGGTCCCGGTCTGCGGAATGCCGCTCGCGGTCAGCGCTTCGAACTCGCCGAGCGGCACCTGCCAGACGATCTCGCCCTTCGCGAGGTCGATGGCGTTCAGCGTGCCCCAGGGCGGGGTGACGCCGGGGTAGCCGTCCTTGTCGAGCAGCCGCGTGTACCCGCCGAACGCGTACGGCGTGTCGACGGGGGATCGCTCCGCGTCCGACACGGCCGCTGCCGGCGCGGGGGCGTCGCCGAAGAGGAAGGCGACCAGGTCCTGGCGCTCCTGCTCGCTGAGCGCGGGATTGGCAGGCATCGTGCCCTTGCCGTGTGCGATGAACCCGGCGACGTCGTCGCGGGTGTGGCGATCGGCCACGCCGACGAGGGAAGGGAAGATCCGCTGCGCGTCGCCGCGACGGTCGATGCCGTGGCACGTGGCGCAATTGAGCTGGTACGTCCGCCGCCCGCGCGCCGCGGCCGTCGTCTCGGCGGACCAGTCGATCTCCACCATGTGCGTGAGCCAGGGCATCTCGTTGCCGTTGATGTAGAGCCAGCCCGTTGACGGATCGAACGACGAGCCGCCCCATTCGGCGCCGCCGTCGAAGCCCGGGAAAATCACCGTGCCTTCGACGCTGGGCGGCTGCCACTGATGGCCCATGCGTGCGCCCGCGATGCGCTGGCTGATCTCGGCGTGCGCCTCGGGCGAGACGTCCGTCACCATGTCGGGCGTGAAGACCTGCCGGGTGAACGGCGCCGGCCGCGTGGGGAAGGGCTGCGTCGGCCACGTCTCCTCGCCCTTCAACGTCGAACGCGGCACCTCCCGCTCCTCGATCGGGAAGATCGGACGGCCGGTCTCACGCTCGAAGACGAACACCGTGCCCATTTTCGTGGCCTGCGAGACGATGTCCACGGGGCGTCCGTCCACGGTGATCCGGCCGAGCACCGGGGCGGCGGGGAGGTCGCGGTCCCACACGTCGTGGTGCACGAACTGGAAGTGCCACACGTACTCGCCCGTGCCCGCGCGCAGCGCGACGAGCGAGTTCGCGTAGAGGTTCGCGCCGAGGCGGTTGCCGCCCCAGAAGTCGAATGCCGCCGAACCCGTCGGCACGAAGACGAGGCCCCGTTCGTCGTCCACGCTCACGCCCGCCCAGGTGTTGGCGCCGCCGGCCCGCTGCCATGCGTCGGGCGGCCAGGTCTCGTGGCCCGGTTCGCCGGGCTGCGGGATGGTGTGGAAGATCCAGCGCTGTTCGCCGGTGCGCACGTCGTACGCGCGCACGTGGCCCGGGGCGACCGGCGCCGGGCCTTCGCCGAGGCTCGTCGTCACGATCAGCAGGTCCTGGTAGATCGTGCCCGGCGTCGTCGAGACCACGCGGCGTTCGGTCACGTCACGTCCGAGCCCCTGCTTCAGGTCGACACGCCCGTCGGTGCCGAACGAGGCGAGTCGCTGGCCTGTCGACGCGTCGAGCGCGTAGAGCCACTGGCCGGCACTCGAGAAGATGCGGGCGTTCGTGCCGTCGGTCCAGTACGTGACGCCGCGGTTCACGTGGACGTTCTCCTGCGGCGGTTCGCCCTCATAGGGATCGAACACCCAGCGCTCCGCTCCTGTAGCGGCATCGAGCGCGAACACCTTCAGCTGCGCGGACGTGCCGTACAGCACGCCGTCGATCACGATCGGGTTGCACTGGATCTGCGAACGATTGTCGGCGCGCGCGTCGCCGGTGCGGTAGGTCCAGGCGACCTGGAGCCGCCCGACGTTGTCAGGAGTGATCTGCGCGGCGGGCGAGTACTGGCCATGGCCGCGGTCGCCGCCGTGCGCGGTCCACGCGTGATCGGCCGTCGAGTGCGGAGACGAGCATGCGGAGGCCACGAGGAGCGGCGACGCCGCCACGAGGAGGAGGGCACACTGTCGAACGAGCATGGTGTGCGCGGTAGTGTATCCGACGCCTCGCGCGAAAGATGCGGTATCGTCTCGGCATCCCGAAGGCTTCCGCGAAAGAAAGGACCGTTCCCGTGAGCACCTCCCGCCGTGACTTCCTCGCCGCCGGCCTCGCCGTGCCGGCCCTGTCCACCCTTGGCGCGACGCCTGCCGTTGCCGGCGCGCCGGCGCAGGCGGCGACGCAGCCGCGCCACGCGCTCAAGCTCGGAGCCGTCACCTACAACGTCGCCAAGGACTGGGACGTCCCGACGATCATCAGGAACCTCACCGACGTCGGCATGGACGCCGTGGAACTGCGCACGACGCATGCGCACGGCGTCGAGTTGTCGTTGACCCCCGCGCAGCGCAAGGCCGTGCGCGAGCAGTTCGAGGCGTCGAGCATCGCGATCGGCGGCCTCGGCACCACGTGCGAGTACCACGCCACCGACCCTGCCGTCCTGCGCCGCAACATCGAGGAGACGAAGCAGTGGTGCCAGCTTGCGCACGACCTCGGCTGCCCGAGCATCAAGGTGCGGCCCAATGGCCTGCCGAAGGACGTGCCCGAGGAGCGCACCCTGGAGCAGATCGGGCGCGCCCTCGAAGAGTGCGGCAGGGCGGCGGTGGACGCGGGCGTCCGTATCCAGGTCGAAGTGCACGGCGCCGAGACGCAGCGCATTCCCCGCGTCGTGAAGATGCTGGAGTACGCCAACCGTCATCCCGGCGTGTGGATCTGCTGGAACTCGAACCCGACCGACCTCCTCGACGGCGGGCTCGAGGTGAACTTCGCCAGGTTGAAGGACCGCATCGGCCAGGTGCACATGCGCGACCTCTACGTGGAGGAGTACCCGTGGGCGAGGCTGATCGAACTGCTGCAGGAGATGCGGTTCGACGGCTACTGCTTCGCCGAACTCGGCATCGAGACGTGCGATGGCGTGCGCGTGCTGCGGTACTTCCGCGGCATGTTCCGGCAGTTCGAGGGACGCGTCCAGCCCCCGCTGACGGCCTCGGCGTAGCGCCTGGATTGCAGATGCTGCCATCGGCCGCGTACGGCCTGTTGCAGCATCTGCGTGCTTCCCCCAGGCGCGTCGCCCTTTTCGTGGGCCGCACGACGGGAGCCTGGATGGCCTCCCTGGCACGCGTGATGCAGTCCGCAGGGCATGCACGATCCCGCCGCGGCGCCGATCGTCCCGCCCTCCGACCCGCGCCAGCGGCTCGGGCTCGACGGCGAGCAGCTCGCTGTCGAGGCGCTCACCGCGCGCGGCTACGTCGTGCTCGCGCGGCGATACCGTACCCGCTTCGGCGAGCTCGACATCGTCGCGCGTGACGGCGACGCCCTGGTCTTCGTGGAGGTGAAGGCGCGTCGCGGTGTCACGTTCGGGCAGCCCGCCGATGCCGTGCACTGGCGCAAGCGCCGCCGACTGGCACGCCTCGCCGAGGCGTTCATCGCGGAGGCTCGCCTGCACCACCTTCCGTGCCGGTTCGACGTCGTGGCGATCATCTGGCAGGATGGGGGCGCGCCGGACATTCGCGTGTACCGGCATGCCTTCGACGCGGAGTGATGATGACGCAGGCGTGGGCCTACCTGATGGTGGCCGGACTGCTCGAGGTCGGCTGGGCCGTCGGCCTCAAGTACAGCGAGGGACTCACGCGGCCGGTGGCGTCGATCGTCACGTTGGCGCTCCTCGGTCTCAGCATGTGGTTCCTTGCCATCGCCGCCAGGGAGCTGCCCATCGGCACGGCCTATGCCGTCTGGACGGGCATCGGCGCGGCCGGCACCGCCGTCCTCGGGATGGCACTCTTCGGCGAGCCGCGGACGGCCTGGCGGCTGGCGTGCATCCTGCTCATCGTGGGCGGAGTACTGGGGTTGAAGGCCGGGTCGTGACCACCTCAGGCTCTTGCGTGGAGCGCGGGCCTGTGTGCTACACTCCGTGACTGCAAAGGCGCTCGGACGAGCGGGAATAACTCAGTGGTAGAGTGCGACCTTGCCAAGGTCGAAGTCGCGGGTTCGAATCCCGTTTCCCGCTCCAACTTCCTGTTCCAGCCTGTTCCGAGCGTCCCCCGCGCACAGTCTGGCGCCGTCGCCAAGTGGTAAGGCAGAGGTCTGCAAAACCTCCATCCCCGGTTCGAATCCGGGCGGCGCCTCCAGCCTACGCTCGCGCTTTGCGCGAGCTTCGGCCAGGCAAGCTCCTCTCTCCGCGCTT
>JBIQIB010000250.1:0-1999 GCA_044508265.1 Acidobacteriota bacterium | reverse complement strand
ACTGCATGGCGCGCGTCCGGCAGGCGCTGGAGGACGACGCCGCGACATGGCCGCTCCGACAGC
Organism: Acidobacteriota bacterium; assembly: GCA_044508265.1. Classification (GTDB taxonomy): domain Bacteria; phylum Acidobacteriota; class Vicinamibacteria; order Vicinamibacterales; family Vicinamibacteraceae; genus JAEZDP01. Next base: position 1,936 of record JBIQIB010000250.1, on the reverse strand, counting down.
GCCCTAGTGCGTTGCCGGCCTGCTGGCCGCATCGAGCGAAGCCAGCTGCTCCGTCGTCAGCGTGAGCCGCATGGCGCCTGCGAGCTCTTCCACCTGCTCGACGCTCGTCGCACTGGCGATGGGCGCAGCCACGCCAGGCTGATGCGCCAGCCAGGCCAGCGCTACCTGCGCCTGCGTCGCGCCGGCCTCACCCGCCACCGCGTCGAGCGCGGCCAGCACGCCGAGACCGTACTCGTTCAGGTACTTCTCAGCGGAGCCGCCACGCGCCCGCCCCGCGAGATCACCGCGGCTGCGGTACTTGCCGGTGAGGAAACCCGAGGCCAGGCCGTAGTACGGGACGGCCGCAAGGTTGCGGGCGAGGCAGAGATCCTGGAGCGGTCCCTCGAAGCTGTCGCGCTCGAGCAGGTTGTACTGCGGCTGGAGCACCGTGTAGCTGGCGAAGCCACGGGCGGCGCTGGTGTCGAGCGCCTGCTCGAGCCGTGCCGCGTCGTGATTCGAGGCGCCGAGCGCGCGCACCTTGCCCGCACGCACCAGCCGGTCGAAGGCCTCCAGGGTGTCCTCGAACGGCGTGTCGGGATCGTCGTAGTGCGCGAAGTACAGGTCGACGTAGTCGGTGCGCAGGCGTTTCAGCGACGCCTCGACGGAGGCCGCGATGCGCGCGGGCGCCAGGCCCTTCGTGCCGCCCACGGCGCCGCCCACTTTCGTGGCGATCAGGACGTCGTCGCGGCGGCCGCGGTTCGCCAGCCACGCGCCGATGATCGACTCCGACTCACCGCCCTGATTGCCGGGAACCCAGGTCGAGTAGCTGTCGGCGGTGTCTACCATCAGCCCGCCGGCCGCGACGAAGGCGTCGAGGACACGGTGTGACGCCGCCTCGTCGGCCGTCCAGCCGAAGACGTTACCTCCGAGGATCAGCGGCGGGGTCGTCAGACCGCTGCCGCCGAGCGAGCGATGGTTCGACAACGTGATCTCTCCCTGCTGCGGAATGGTCGCGCCGGCCACGCGCGCTACCGCGCGTGACGCACCACCTGACGGTACCACCCCGGCGCGCCGACGTGTACCGGCGCCGCATCGAGCACAGCGGCCGCTTACTCGTCCGTGAGGACCTCGTGCCGGCCCTGGGCACCCCGGCGCCAGTACGCCGAGGCCTTGAGCCACCGGGGGTCGATGCGATGGCCGTCGATGAGCGCCCGGCGCACGGCGCGCGCCTGCGCCGCTTCACCTGCGGCCCAGGCGAATCCATGGCCTTCGGGCAGCGTGAGCTCGCTGACGGCGGTCAGCAGGTCGCCCGTTCCGTCCGTCCGGTAGACCCACAGGACGTCCGCGTCCTCCCGATCCGGCAACGGCTGCCGGTCGTCAGCCGAATCCACCTCGGCGATGACGATGACGCGACGATGCGGCGCGAGCGTCTCCAGCGCGCGGGCGATGGCGGGAAGCGCCGTGTCGTCGCCGATGAGCAGGTACCAGTCGAAGGTGTCGGAGATCACGCTCGAGCCGCGCGGCCCGGCGATGCCGAGCGTGGACCCGACACCGGCACCCGCCGCCCAGCGGCTGGCGGGGCCCGGCCCGTGGACGCCCATGTCGAGCGTCAGCACGCCTTCGCGCGCGTCGTAGGCGCGCACCGTGAAGTCGCGGCCCGGCGGCGGCCCCTCGTGGCCCGGAAAGCTCAGGCCCCGCTCGCCGACGACCGGCTCCGGCAGCCGTCCGTCGGCGTTCGGGACGAACACCTTCACGTGGTCGTCGAAGGCCGCGCTCGTGAAGCCCTCGAGGTCTGCGCCGGCGAGCTGGAGCCGGCGCATGCGAGGCGTGAGCGGGTCCACGCGGCGGACGTGGAGCCGCCTGTAGCGTAATGGATGACTGACGCGTGTGATCTCGTGCAACGCAGCGATCCCGTGGGCTACCAGGCGTAGCCCACGCTGACGATGCCGCTGATGCC
>JBIQIB010000249.1:0-1999 GCA_044508265.1 Acidobacteriota bacterium | reverse complement strand
GACAGCAGCACCATGGAGCGCGTGGAGTCGCTCGTGCGCGAGATGTTCGCGCACGACCGCCGCGAATTCGCGCTGGCGATGTCGGCGCTGCTCGGCGACGTGGCCGCGGCCGACGTGAACACCGAGATCCGCGAGCTTGATCACAAGGTGAACAGCCTCGAGCGCGAGATCCGCCGGGCGCTCGTGGTGCACGCCACCGTCCGCCCTCAGCTCGACACGCCGGGCCTGCTCATCTACATGTCGATCGTCAAGGACGTGGAGCGGGTGGGCGACTATTCGAAGAACCTGCTGGACCTCGCGCGCGACGGCGCCCGCTTCGGGCAACTGGAGGACGCCGCCCACTGGCGCGAGCTGGCTGCCGGTGTCGAGACGCACATCGAACGCGTGGGCAGGGCGTTCCTCTCACACGACGAGGCCGATGCCCGCAGCCTGATCGCCCCGTCCACCACGTTCCTCCAGACCTTCGACCAGCGCGTGTCGATGCTCGTCACGGGCACCGACACGGCACCACAGGCCGTGGCGCGTGCGCTGGCCTACCGGTACCTCAAGCGCGTCGTCGCGCACCTGCTCAACGTGCTGTCGTCCGTGGTCATGCCGGTGCACAAGCTGGATTACTTCGACGAAGACCCGGAAGACCGGCAGGGCTGACGCGCCCCCTCACGCAGCGACGCCGGAGGCCGCGGACGTCACCGCGCCTGGCGGTCGTACACGCGCCCGCCCTTCATCACGAAGGCGATGCGCGTCATCTGCCTGATGTCGGCAATCGGGTCGCCCTCGACGGCGACGAGGTCCGCGAGCTTGCCGGCGTCCACCGTGCCGAGCTGATCCTCCATGCCGAGCAGCCGCGCGCTCTCGATGGTCGCGGCCTTGATGGCCTCCATCGGCGGCATGCCGGCTTCGACCATGTAGCCGAACTCGAGGCCGTTGTCGCCGTGCGGCGCCACGCCCTGATCGGTACCGAACGCGATCCGGACGCCGGCCTTGTACGCCTTCGCGAACGTCTGCTGGATGAGCGGCCCGATGGTCGCCGCCTTGGGGCGCACCACCTCGGGGAAGTAGCCGTCCACCTTCGACTTCTCCGCGACGAAGCGGCCGGCGGAGATCGTCGGCACGTACCACGTGCCCCGCTCGCGCATGGCGGCCATCACCTCGTCGGTCATGTGCGTGCCATGCTCGATGGAGTGCACCCCCGCGCGGACGGCCCGCAGCATGCCCTCCGCGCCGTGCGCGTGCGCGGCGACCGTCATGCCGTAGTCACGGGCCGTGGCGACGATGGTGGCCAGTTCGTCCTCGGTGAACAGCGGCGCGTCGCCGCTCTTCGCGAGGCTAAGCACGCCGCCCGTCGCCGCGATCTTGATGAAGTCGGCGCCGTCCTTGTATCGCTGGCGCACCACGCGCCGCATCTCGTCGGGCCCGTTGGCGGTGCCGATCGACATCTTCGGCTCGAGCAGCTGCTGCAGCTCGCTGGCGAGGCCGTTCGTGCCGTCGCCATGGCCGCCCGTCGTCGTCACGCTGCCCGCGGCGATGATGCGCGGGCCGTCGATCCAGCCCTTCGCCACCGCATCGCGCAGCGCGATGTTGAGCTTCTCACCGGCGCCGCAGTCACGCACCGTCGTGAACCCCGCGGCCAGCGTGCGCTGCGCGTAGGTCGTCGCCCGCAGCGCCACGTCGGCGGGATTGAGATAGAAACGCTCGGCGTAGCCCGCCGCGCCCGACTGCTGGCCCGAGAGATGGACGTGCATGTCCATGAGCCCCGGCATCAGCGTCGCGTGCCGGAGGTCAACCACGTCATCGCCAGGCGCCGCGACGACGTAGCCGTCGGTGACGGCGACGATGCGATCGCCCTGTACGGTGACGGTGACCTGCGTGCGCAGGGAGTCGGTGAGCCCGTCGATCAGCCGCCCCGCGTGGATCACGGTGCGGCGGCCAGGCTCGGTCGGCTGCGCGCCGAGCATGACGGCGGAGGTGACGAACAGGACGAGAACCAGCCGGAGCGTGT
>JBIQIB010000101.1:0-14905 GCA_044508265.1 Acidobacteriota bacterium | reverse complement strand
GGACCGCTCCGAGGGCGGCGTGAGGACGGCTCGGAGAGGGGAACAAGGACGGCTCAGAGAGCGGAGCAAGGACGGCTCGGAGAGCCGTCCCTACCACTCAGGGTGCGACCGGCTCCGCCGCCGCGGCGGCCGGCGCCGCGACGAGGCCCAGTTCCTTGCGCACCTGCTCGTCGATCTGCCTGTAGATCTCCGGGTTGTCGCGCAGGAACTGCTTGCTGTTCTCGCGCCCCTGGCCCAGTCGCTCGCCGTTGTACGAGAACCACGTGCCGCTCTTGTCGATGATCCGCCGATCGACGCCGAGGTCGAGCAGGTCGCCCTCACGCGAGATCCCTTCGCCGTACATGATGTCGAACTCCGCCTCGCGGAACGGCGGCGCCACCTTGTTCTTGACGACCTTCACACGCGTCCGGCCGCCGATCACCCTGTCGCCGTCCTTGATTGCGCCGATCCGGCGGATGTCGAGCCGCACCGACGCGTAGAACTTCAGCGCACGCCCGCCGGTCGTCGTCTCGGGGTTGCCGAACATCACGCCGATCTTCTCGCGCAGCTGGTTGATGAACACGAGGCAGGTCTTGCTCTTCGCCACGACACCGGTCAGCTTGCGCAGCGCCTGCGACATGAGGCGCGCCTGCAGGCCCACCTGCGCCTCGCCCATCTCGCCCTCGATCTCGGCGCGCGGCACCAGCGCGGCCACCGAGTCGACGACGACGACGTCGACGCTGCCGGAGCGGACGAGCACCTCGACGATCTCGAGGGCCTGCTCGCCGTTGTCGGGCTGCGAGACCAGCAGGTCGTCGAGGTTCACGCCGAGCTTCTGCGCGTACGTGGCGTCGAGCGCGTGCTCGGCATCGACGAACGCCGCCATCCCGCCCTGCCGCTGCGCCTCGGCAATCACCTGCAGCGCCAGCGTGGTCTTGCCCGAAGACTCCGGCCCGTAGATTTCGACGACCCGGCCGCGCGGCACGCCGCCGACGCCAAGGGCATAGTCGAGGCTCGTCGCGCCGGTCGAGATGCTCGGGATGCCGACGGCCTCCTTCTGTCCGAGCCGCATGATCGAGCCCTTGCCGAACTGCTTCTCGATCTGGCCGACGGCCATCTCAATTGCCCGAACGCGTTCCTTGATGTCATCGACGGCCATGCAGAGGTCTCCTGGATGAGTGGCGCGGCAGTGCGGTCACGCCAGCTTTCGTATTCTAGGCATGTGCCAGGTTCGCGTCAAGCGAAAGTCGCAGCTTTCGGGTCGGCTAAGCCACTGAAGACGCGCATGTTGCTGCATGAGGTGACTTTCGCCATCCCGGTCCGGACGTCGCAGATTCCGCATGGCCCGGTTTGCTCCGGTGTGGCGGGATTGCTAATGTCTCGCCGTGCCGAGCCCGTTGGGACATGCGTTGGCAGGTATCGCCATAGGCGTCATGGCGGCGGGCCCGCGTGCGCTCGTCCGCTCGATTGATCCGCCGGCTGCGCGCCGGCCCATCGACACGGCGATGCTCGCCGTGCTGCCGTTTGCGCTGGTCGGCACGCTGCCCGACCTCGACCTGCTGTTCGGCACCCACTCGACCTACACACACAGCGTCGGCGCCGTCGCCATCGTCCTGGTCATCGCGCGGGTGATCACGGGCCGCTGGCGCTGGGCGGTGGCGGCGAGCCTCGCGTACGCGTCGCACATCCTGCTCGACTGGCTCGGCAACGACACGACGCCGCCCATCGGCATCATGGCGCTCTGGCCGTTCTCGTGGGAGTTCTACGAGTCGCCGTACCACGTCTTCATGCCGATCTCGCGGCGCTACTGGCTCTCGGGGTTCCTCGCGCACAACCTCACCGCCGTGATGCGCGAGATCCTCTGGATCGGGCCGCTTGCCGCCTTCGCGTTCTGGCGCCTCGAGCGGATTGCCCACAGCCGTCATTGACCCGGCGCCGCCGCGACGCTGCCGCGCCCGTCGTCACTCGTACGTGTAGAACCCGCGGCCGGTCTTGCGACCGAGGTGGCCGGCAGCGACCATGCGGCGGAGCAGGGGACAGGCGCGGTACTTCGGATCGCCGAAGCCCTCGTGCATGACGTCGAGGATCGCCACGCACACGTCGAGCCCGATGAAGTCGGCCAGCGTCAGCGGTCCCATCGGATGCCGCATGCCGAGGGTCATGACCGTGTCGATTGCCGTCGCGTCGCCCACGCCCTCCATCAGGGCAAACGCCGCCTCGTTGATCATGGGCATCAGCACGCGGTTCGCGATGAAGCCCGGGTAGTCGCTCGCCTCGACGGCCGTCTTGCCGAGCCGATCGCACCAGGCGCGGCCCGCGGCCATCGTCGCCTCGCTCGTCGCCTGGCCGCGGATCAACTCGACGAGTGCCATCAGCGGCACCGGGTTCATGAAGTGCATGCCGAACACGCGGTCGGCACGCGTGGTCGCGGCGGCAAGCTCGGTGATCGAGATCGACGACGTGTTCGACGCCAGGAGCGCGTCCGGCGGCAGCAGCGCGTCGAGCCGCGCGAAGAGCTCGCGCTTCAGCGCACGCTGCTCGGCGACGGCCTCGACCACCAGCGACGCGCCGCCGAGCGCGTCGAGCGTCGTGGACAGGTGCAGGCGCGACAGCGTGGCGTCGCGTGTGTCATGGGTAAGCACCTGCTTCTCGACGAACCTGCCCAGGCTGCGCGCGATGGCGTCGCGCGCGCGCGTCAGCGCGGCGGACTCGACGTCGACGAGCTGCACCTCGCAGCCGTGCTGCGCGAACACCTGCGCGATCCCGCTGCCCATCGTGCCAGCGCCGATGACTCCGATCGTCTCGTGCATGCGCTACAGGCTACCGCTCGATGGCCAGGGCCACGCCGTTGCCGCCGCCGAGGCAGAGCGCCGCGATGCCGCGTCGTCCGCCGGTGCGCTCCAGCGCGTGGAGCAGCGTGGTGAGGATGCGGGCGCCGCTGGCGCCGATGGGATGTCCCAGCGCGACAGCGCCGCCGTGGATGTTGACGCGCTCGGGAGAGAGGCCGAGCTCCCGGGTTACCGCGACCGCCTGCACCGCGAAGGCTTCGTTGATCTCGAAGAGGTCGACGGCGTCGAGCGTCCACCCGGCTTTCTCGGCCACCTTCCTGATGGCCGGCACCGGCGTCATCATCACCCAGCGCGGCTCCAGGCCGCTGGTCGCCTGCGCGACGATGCGGGCGCGTACGGGCACGCCGCGGGCGTCGGCGAGCGCCTGCGACGTGACGACGAGAGCGGCCGCGCCGTCGTTGACGCCGGGCGCGTTGCCGGCGGTGACTGTTCCGTCCGCGGCGAATGCCGGCTTCAGGCGCGCCAGCGTCTCCGGTGTCGTGTCCTCGCGGATGGGTTCGTCCTGCGAGACCGTGACGGGCGGGCCCTTCCGCTGCGGCACGTCGACGGGGACGATCTCGCGGGCGAAGGCGCCGGCGCGCGTGGCGCGGGCCGCGCGCGCATGGCTTTCCGCGGCGTAGGCGTCCTGCTCGGCGCGCGAGACGTCGTAGCGCTCGGCCACGGCGTCGCCCGTGCACCCCATGTGCCAGTCCTCGAAGGCGCACCAGAGGCCGTCGTGAACCATGCTGTCGATGACCGTCCCGTGTCCCATGCGTAAGCCTTCACGCACCCGTGGGAGCAGGTAGGGGCACTGGCTCATCGACTCCATGCCGCCTGCCACGACCGCCTGCACATCGCCGGCGATGATGCCCTGCGCCGCGAGCATGACGGCCTTGAGCCCCGACCCGCACACCTTGTTGATGGTGAGGGCCGCGACCTCCGGCGGGAGGCCGCCGTGCAGTGCGGCCTGGCGCGCGGGGTTCTGGCCCTGTCCGGCAGCGACGACGTTGCCCATGATGCACTCGTCGATGTCGTCGGCCCGGAGCCCGGAGCGCTCGACGGCGGCGCGGACGGCGAGGGCGCCCAGCTGGGTGGCCGTCAGGTCCTTGAGCGCGCCGAGGAAGCGCCCCGTGGGCAGGCGCGCGGCGGAGAGGATGACGGGGCGGCGGTCGTCCGGCAGCGAGGTCATGACCATGCGGTGTCAGGCCGAAGGACGTGGCGTCGGGGCGAGGCCCGTCACGCGAAACGTCCGGACGCGCGTCCCGAGGATGGCGCGCAGGCGCTGCTCGATCATCGGCCGATGGGCGTCGAGCGCGCGTACGACGTGCGGATCCGCGACGTCCACGAGCAGCACGCCGTCGGCGTCGTGTCCGGCCCGGCTGAGACGGGCGAGGCCGCCGCCGACGCTCAGCCGCCACGCCGCCTCGACCTTGCCGGCGCTGTGCGGCTGCGACGCGAGCAGGCGGATGACCGCGTTCGGGACGACGTGCTGTAGCGGCACCATGAGCGCAGTGTACCCTCTGTGGCCATGGGACGCCCGGGCGGCAGACGGGGTGGCAGTTTGTGCCGCGTCGCTGTGGCGAGACCTGACCCCGCGAGTGCCTCTTTTCGAGACCTGACCCCACGACGTGCCGTTTTCGAGACCTGACCCCAACGTTCCCGCCCTGTCCCTCGTCCTGGCGTCGCAGTCGCCGAGGCGCGCGGAACTCCTCCGGGCCGCCGGGTTCACCTTCGAGGTCCGGCCGGCGGACGTCGACGAGCGCCTCGCCGCCGGCGAAGCGCCGGACGTCGCGGTGCGGCGGCTGGCCGAGGACAAGGCTCGGGCGGTCGAGGCGACGCCGGAGGCCATCGTCCTCGCCGCCGACACGCTGGTCGTGCTCGACGGCGTCCCGCTCGGCAAGCCTGCCGACGACGCCGAAGCGGCGGACATGCTGCGGCGCCTGGCGGGGCGGTCCCACGAGGTCGTCACCGGCATCGCCCTCAGGCAGGGAACGCACCTCGTCGCCGACGTGGCGACGACCCGGGTCTGGATGTCGCCGCTGAGCGACGCCGACATCGCCTGGTACGTGGCGAGCGGCGAGCCGCGCGACAAGGCGGGGGCCTACGCCATCCAGGGGCTCGCGTCGCGCTTCATCCCGCGGATCGACGGGTCGTACACCAACGTCGTCGGGCTGCCGGTCGAGCTGGTGGTGCGCCGGCTCGCGGCCTTCACGGCCCGTCCACGGTAGACGTTGGGAGGGCGCCCGGCATATGCTGGACCAGGCGCTTCTGCCGGTCCTTCGCGCCTGAGCTCTGCACGACCATGCGATCGAACCTGCTGAAAATCGGCCTGACGACGGCCGTCCTGTCCGTGGCGTTTGGCGGCCTGCTGTACTCGAGCCTGTCGGAGAACACGCAGTACTACAAGCACGTGGACGAGGTGATGGTCTCGCCCGGTGACTGGTACGGCAAACGCCTCCAGGTGCATGGGCATGCCTCGAACATCCGGCGGCGGCCCGACTCGCTCGACTACCGCTTCGAGATCAGCCACAACGGGCACGTGGTGACGGCCAGCTACACAGGCATCGTCCCCGACACGTTCAAGAACGGGTCGGAGGTGGTGGTCAAGGGCACGCTCGGCGCCGACGGTCTCGTCGTGGAGCCCGACGGCGTGATGGCGAAGTGTCCGTCCAAGTACGAGCCCTCAAGCCCGGGCAGCAGCATGCCGAGCGGTACCGCGGCAAGCGCACCCGGCGCCGCCTCATCCCCATAGCCGGAGGCATCCGCCCCCATGTCAGCGCTCGGCACGTTTCTCCTGCTGTCCGCGTTCGTCGTCGCAGCGTACGCGGCCACGGCCTCTGTCGTCGGCGCCCGGCGCCGGTCGACGCGTCTCGTCGAGAGCGGCATCGGCGCCTTCTACCTGGTCGCCGCGCTGGTCACGCTGGCGAGCGCCGTCATCGTCTACGCGTTCGTCACCGACGCCTTCCACATCCGGTACGTGGACAGGTACTCGGACGCCATCCAGCCGCTGCTGTTCAAGATCACGGCGTACTGGGGCGGCCTCGACGGATCGATCCTCTTCTGGGTGTTCCTGCTGTCGGGGTTCGGCGCGCTCGCCGTCCGCAACTCGCGCGAGTCGCACCGTGAGCTGATCCCCTACGTGGTCGCCGTGGTGGCCGTGGTGCAGATGTTCTTCCTGTTCCTCATGGTCATCCACAACAACCCGTTCGAGACGTATCTCGCCGACACGCCGCCGGACGGGCAGGGCCTGAACCCGCTCCTCCAGAACGCGTACATGGTGATCCACCCGCCGTCGCTGTACATCGGCTTCGTCGGGATGACCATCCCGTACGCGTTTGCCATGGCAGCGCTCTTCACCGGGTATCTCGACGACTCCTGGCTGCGCGCCGTCAGGCGCTGGACGATGGTCAGCTGGCTGTTCCTGTCGCTCGGCCTGACCCTCGGCATGATCTGGGCGTACGAGGAGCTCGGGTGGGGCGGCTACTGGGGCTGGGACCCGGTCGAGAACGCGGGCCTGCTGCCGTGGTTCACCGGCACGGCGTTTCTCCACTCGGTGATGGTCCAGGAGCGGCGCGGCATGCTGCGCGTCTGGAACATGACGCTCGTGATCCTCACGTTCTTCCTGACCATCTTCGGAACGTTCATGACCCGGTCGGGTGTCGTGCAGTCGGTGCACGCCTTTGGCGAGGATCCCGAGCTCGCCATGATGTTCACCGTGTTCATGGTCGCGCTGCTGACCGTGAGCTTCGGCATGGTGCTCTACAGGCTGCCGCTCCTGCGCGGACGGCACGAGCTCGACTCGTGGCTGTCGCGCGAGGCCGCCTTCCTGGCCAACAACTGGATCCTCCTCTTCTCGGCCGTCTTCGTCCTCTTCGCAACGATGTTCCCGACGCTCAGCGAGTCGCTCACCGGCGAGCGGCTCACCGTGGGACCGCCGTTCTTCAACAAGTGGATGCTGCCGATTGGCCTGGCGCTGCTGGCGCTGACAGGCATCGGGCCGCTGCTGGCGTGGCGCAAGTCGACCGTCGCCAACCTGCGGTATCAGTTCCTCTGGCCGGTGCTCACGGCTGTCGTCGTCTCGGTCGCGCTCGTCGCGCTCGGCGTGCGCGTCTGGTCGTCGGGCATCTGCTTCGCGCTCTCGGCCTTCGTCACCGCGACGATGGTGCAGGAGTTCGTGCGCGGCGCCCGCGTGCGGCAGGGCGTGTCGGGATCCGATCTCGTCACGGCCGCCATCGGGCTCGTCGCGCGCAACCAGCGCCGCTACGGCGGGTACCTGGTCCATCTCGGCATCGTGGTGATGTTCCTCGGCTTCGCCGGCGAGGGGTTCAAGCAGGACGCGCAGGTGCTGATGAAGCCGGGCGACACCGTGGAGGTCGGCAACTTCTCGGTACGCCACGACGCGATTCGCCTGACCGACGACGGGCAGAAGCAGATGGTCACGGCGCACATGACGGTGTTCGACCGCGGGGAGGAGGTCGGCGTGATGACGCCCGCCCGCTGGTTCTACGCCAAGCGGGCCGAAGAGCCGACCACCGAGGTCGCCATCCGCCGCAGCTTCGCCGAAGACCTGTACATCGTGCTCGCGGGCTTCGACGTGCAGCAGCAGTCGGCCACGTTCCACGTGGTGGTCAACCCGCTCGTGAACTGGATCTGGGCCGGCTTCGGCCTCCTCGCACTGGGGTCGATCGTCGCGCTGCTGCCCGAGCGCGCCTTCGCGTCCGCCACGGCGACCGTCCCGTCGCGCGCCGCGACGACGTCGCTGCTGCTCGTGGCGGGCCTGCTGCTCGGCGGAAGCCATGCCCACGCGCAGCACGTCGAGACGCCCGGGCTCGTCCTGCGGGCGCCGTCCTCGGCGCTGGAGCGCGAGCTGCAGACCGAGATCATCTGCATGTGCGGCACGTGCGGGCGCAAGCGCATCGGCGAATGCACGTGCGGCATGGCGGCGCAGATGCGGACCGAGCTCGCCGGGCTGGTCGAGCAGGGCATGACGCGCGAGCAGGTGTACGCCTATTACATCGAGAAGTACGGCAGCCAGGAGCCGCTGGCGATGCCGCTCGATCAAGGCTTCAACCGGCTCGCCTGGGCCGTGCCGTATGCGCTCGGGCTGTTCGGCGCGGTGTTCGCCGGAGCGCTCGCGCTGCGCTGGTCGCGCCGGACGCACGACGACGCGGACGCGGACGGTCAGGCTCCCGAGACGGGGCCTGCCACGGGGGACGTCCTGACGGGAACGGACGCCGCGATTCCCGAAGCGGACGCGCAGGCGCTGCAGGCTCGGCTGGACGAGGAGTTGCGTGACCTCGACTGACGCCTCCAGCGGTTTTCGCGTCTGGCAGCTCTTCACCGTCCTCGGCTTCGCCGCCGCAACCGTCCTGGTCTGGCGCGAGACCACCTACACGCGGCCCGAGCAGCTCATCGTCGTCAGCCTGGCGTGCCTGGCGGCGGCGCTCGTCGCCGTTGCCGTCCACCGCACGCTCCTGCCGCTCGTCGTCCCCGAGCGGATCGTCGGCGACAGCCGGCGCGGCGAACGTGCGCTCGTCGCCCTCGAGCGCGAGAAGCGTCTCGTGCTGCGTTCCATCAAGGAACTGGAGTTCGACCGCGCGATGGGCAAGGTCGCCGATGCCGACTTCGAGGAGATGTCGGCGCGGCTCCGCGACCGCGCGATGGGGCTGATGCAGCGCATCGAGATGGCGCAGCAGGGACTGCGTGCCCGCGTGGCGGCCGATCTGGAGGCGCTGCCGGCATCGGAGATCGCCGGCGGTCCGAGGGGCCGCCGCGCAGCCAGGTCTGCGAAGGATGGCGCCGAGCGAGCGCCGCAGCCGCAGGGCAGCGCGGTCTGCAGCGCCTGCGGCACGACCAACGACGCCGACGCGCGGTTCTGCAAGCAGTGCGGAGACCGCCTGTGAATGCCTTGCCCCTGCTGGTAGGGACGGCTCTCCGAGCCGTCCGGCTGAGACCTGCTCTCCGCACCACGGACGGACGGCCCGGAGGACCGTCCCTGCCGATGCTTCTCGTCGTCGTGTGGTTGCTGGCGTGGCCGGCAGCCGCGCAGTTCCCCGACATCCGGCAAATGTCCGGGACGCCGCTGCCGTCGCCGCAGTTGCCGGATGGTACGGTCTCCGTGCGCGTCGTGCGCGAGAGCCTCGCCAACAACGTGACGGACGTCACGGTGACGCTGGACGCGGGCGGACGCTCGCAGTCGGCCCCGACCGACGAGGAGGGCCGCGCGATCTTCAGCGGCGTCGCCGCGGGTGCCACGGTGCAGGCCACCGTCGTCGACGGCTCGGAGCGCGTGCAGTCGCAGGCGTTCACGATGCCGGCGGCGGGCGGCATCCGCCTGATTCTGGCCGTGGGTCTCGATGCGTCGGGCGCCTCGCCGGGTGATGAACAGGCCCCTGCCGCCGAGGCCGACGACGCTGGTTCGACCGCCGCTGCTGCACCAACGCAGCCAGCCGTCCCCGGGCGCGTGGTGCTCGGCTCGCAGACACGGACCATCGTCGAGGTCATCGACGGCGCGCTCGAGGTCTTCCACGTCTTCGAGATTGCGAACGTCGCGTCGCAGCCCGTGGACGTCGGCGCGCCGATCGAGTTCGCCCTGCCGGACGACGCGCGCACCGTCACGTTGCTCGAAGGATCCACGTCGCAGGCGCGCGTGTTCGAACGCAAGCTCGTGGTCGCCGGGCCGTTCCCGCCGGGACGCACGATGGCGCAGGTGGCCTACCGTCTGGCATACGACGGACCGACGGCGACGTTCGGCATCGTGCTGCCGCTGCCGATGATCCAGACCAACGTGATCGCGCGGCTGATTGGCGACACGACGGTGGTGGCGCCTGCCCTCGAGCAGTCGCGCGTCGCGCAGGTCGAAGGGCGCACGTACTGGACGGCCACAGGTCAGGGCCTCAACGCGGGCGACGAACTGACCATCGCGCTCGAGGGGCTTCCGTACCACCCGCGCTGGCCGCGCTACACGGCGCTGGGTCTGGCGGGGCTTGTCGTCCTGGCCGGCGCGTGGCTCGTCCTCGCGCGGCCGGTGGACCCGGCGCGCCGCGTGGCAGCGCTCGAGGCGCGGCGGCTGCGTCTGCTCTCGGACGTGCGCCGCATCGACGAACAGGCGAACGTGAGTGCCGCGGACGTGCAACGGCGTGGCGTGCTGATGCAGGAACTCGAGGGCGTGTACGTGCTGCTCGACGCCGAGCGCGAGCGTGCCGCGGGGCGGGCCGGCGTCGCGCGCCCGGCGTGAGGCGTCGATGGCGACCCTGTCCGTACGCCGCGTCGGCTGCGTGTTCGACAGGCGCCGCGTCCTGGCCGACGTCACCGCGGACGCGCGGGCAGGCGAGATCGTCGGGTTGCTCGGACCGAACGGCGCAGGCAAGTCGACGCTGCTGCGCATCCTGGCCGGGCAGCTCGAGGCGAGCCGCGGGACCGTCCAGTATCTGATCGACGGGCAGGCGCGGCCGCCACAACGCGTGCGCCACGCGCTTGGCGTCCTCGAGCACGAGCCGCAGCTGTACGGCGAGCTGACGGCGCGCGAGAACCTCCGGCTTTTTGCCGTGCTCGCGGGCATGGCCGGGATCGACGAACGCGCCTCACGCGCACTCGGCCAGGCGCGTCTCGACGCGCGCGGCGACGACTTCGTGGAGCGATTCTCGCGAGGCATGCGTCAACGCCTCGCGTTCGAGCGCGTCCTGCTGCACGAGCCCGACGTCCTGCTGCTCGACGAGCCGTTCACCGGGCTCGACGTCGAGAGCGTGGCGCACCTGACGGGCCGCCTCCGCGCACTGGCGGCGGCAGGCACCCTGGTGATCCTCGCCACGCACGACCTCGACATCGTCTCCACCCTGCTGGATCGCGCCTGGCTGCTGCGTGAGGGCCGGCTGCACGAGCTGCCTGCAGGACAGGACCTGCGGACGGCGTACCAGGCCGAAGCGGCCCCTGCGTCTGGCGGTAAGTTTGCGCTTACGTCACACGAGGAACCTGCGCCGATCGACGCAGGAGCCGAGCAGGTGGGGCAGGCCGACAGCGCCGCGCGCCTCGAATCGCGAGAGGAGGCTGGCGACGACGTGGGCGCGATCCTTCGCGCCGCGATCGCCGTGCTGGCGAAGGACCTGCGTGTCGAGTGGCGGCGCCGCGAGGGCGTGTTGACGACGCTGTTCTTTGCCGTGGCGTGCGTCCTGGTGTTCTCGTTCGGACTGGTCGAGGATGGCCGCGCGGCAGAGAACGTCGGTCCAGCGGTGCTGTGGGTCTCGATGACGTTCGCCGGCACGCTCGCCATGGCGCGCACGTTCGAGCGCGAGCGCGCGGCGGGCACGCTCGCCGCCGTGCTGCAGTCGCCGGCGCCGCGCGCCGGCGTGTACCTCGGCAAGTGGCTCGCGCTGCTGTGCCTGCTGCTCGCCGTCGACGTCGTTTTGCTGCCGCTCGTCGCGGTGTTCTTCCAGATGCCGCTGGTGCCGCGTGCCGGGCATGTCGTGCCGCTGGTGCTGGCGGGGACCGCGGGATACGCCGCCGTCGGCACCCTGTTTGCGGCGATGCTCTCGCGAACCCGGACGCGTGACGTGCTGCTGCCCATCCTGCTGTACCCGATGACCGTCCCCGTGATGATCGGCGGCGTCCGCGGCACTGCCGCGGCGCTGGCCGATCCCTATGTCCCCGGGCAGGTCAGCATGTGGCTGGCCCTCCTGTTATGCTTTGGCGCGGTGTTCGTCACGCTGTCGCTCTGGACCTTCGATGCCCTGATGACCGACGCCGCGCCGCGTGCGGCGCGAGGTGAGTGACATGCTCGTCCGCAGTGTTCCCTGGGCCACGGCAGCCGCCGGCGTGATGTTCGCCCTGGCGCCCTGGCTCATCGCCCAGGCGCCGTACGAGGCGACCATGGGCCTCGTGCAGAAGATCTTCTACTTCCACGTGCCCGCGGCGCTGAGCATGTTCCTCGCGACGTTCGTGTGCGGCATCGCGAGCATCCGGTTCCTGATGAAGGGCCGCGCCTCGAGCGATCGCGTGGCCGAGGCCGCCGCGGAACTGGTCGTGCTGCTCGGCATGATCGTGCTCATCACCGGACCGCTCTGGGCGCGCAAGGCCTGGGGCGTGTGGTGGCAGTGGGACGCGCGGCTGACCTCGTCGCTCGTCCTGTGGCTGATGTTCGTCGGCTACACGCTGCTCCGGCGGTTCGGCGGGCCGGGCAGCGAGCGGCTGGCCGCGGGCGTCGCGGTGTTCGGCATGGTGAACGTGCCGTTCGTCTACTGGTCGGTGAACGTCTGGCGGACGCTCCATCCGAAGACGACCGTGGTGCCGACGCTGGGGCCGGAGATGCGCCTGGTGTTCTGGTGGTGCCTGGCGGCATTCCTGCTGCTGTTTGTGGCGCTCCTCGGGACGCGCGTGCGGCTGGCCGAACAGCAGGACGCGCTCGACGATCTGCTGGCTGATGAAGGGTGACGGGATGGTGGCTGCAACGATCACGCGTGCGCATCGACGGCTGATGGCGTGCCGACACGGCCTGGTGGCTGCGGCGCTCGCACTGGCCGGTGTTCTCACGGGCCTGGCCCCGGACGTGGCCGGGACGGCCCGCGTGTTGCCGCGCGGCGGCGTCGTGCTGGCGATGATGCCCGCCGTGCCGGCGGCGCTCGCGGTGCCGGGGGCGCCTGGCCTGCCGGGAGCAGCGTCCGCGCCCGCCATGCAGGAGACGACCGCCGCGCAGGACGAGTACGTGCCGCTCGACGAGCTGCCCCCGGAGGATCGTCTGCCGGCAGCGCCGTTCCTCGTCGCGGCCTACACGATCGCGCTGGTACTGCTCCTCGGATACGTGTGGACGCTGTGGCGTCGGCTGGAGGTCGTTCGGCGTGAGCTGGAGGAGGTTCGCTCGGCGTCTGCAGCGCGGGCGCAGGGCCGGACCGGGACGTCGTGACCGCCGGGCACTTCATCTTCATCCCCGCCGTGCTGATCGTGGGGATCATCATCGGCTGGATCCTCGGCACACGCGCCGCTGCTGACGCGGCCAACAGCCGCCGCCGTCGCCGGTAGGCCGGCGGCTACCGTCCTTCACCCAGGCGCGTCGCCAGCAGGTCGGGCAGTCGCGCGGCCCGGATGCGCCGCTGCGCCTCGGCGATGTCGTACACCTGCCGATAGAGCTCCACCACCTGCGCGCCCGTGTCGACGATCGCGTAGGCGGCGCGAGGGTCGCCGTCGCGAGGCTGTCCTACCGATCCCGGGTTGATGAGCCACTGGTCCTGCGGGTGCACCTGCAGCGTCGTCCGCTGCCAGCCTTCGCCGGAGGTGAGCAGCGGACGCCCTTCGCCGGAGCCGTACGCCCCCTGCACGTGCGTGTGGCCGAAGAGGCAGAGCGGGCGGCGGCCGCGTGCGGCCGCGTCGCGGATGTCGTCGATCCAGACCAGGTACTGATCCTCGTCGGAGGGCGCGCCGTGCCAGATCTCGATCCCGTCGTCGACGAGCAGCGGGCCGGCGGGGAGGTCACGCAGGTAGGCGAGCTGCGCGGGCGTGAGCTGCGTCGCGCTCCACAGCGCGGCGTCACGCGCGTGCGAGTTGAACGTGTCGACCGGCATCAAGCCGCACACGGCCTTGTCGTGATTGCCGCGCACGACGACGTGCGGCGCGAGCGCGCGGACGCGGTCGATTACGGGGCCGGGGTCGGCGCCATAGCCCACGAGGTCGCCGAGCACGAGGACGCGGTCATACGTCGACGGCGGGCTGGCGGCGAGGACTGCCGTCAGGGCCGGGAGGTTGCCGTGGATGTCGCTGAGGACGAGGTAACGCACGGGCTGGTGTCTGGCTTAACGTCGGGCGTAGACGAAATGAACGGTGTGCAGATTCTGCCACGTCTTCGTGTCGAGACCTGACCCCACGAACGTTCAATTCGGAGACCTGACCCCGGACGATCACCACCCCAGGCGGTCGAGGAGGCGTTCGACGAGCGCGTCCACGGGATGGTCGTCCGCGTCGAGGTGGATGTCGGCCTGCTGATACACCAGGCGCCGCTCGTGGAACAGCTGCGTGAAGGCGTCGCGGTTCGCGGCCAGAGGACGGCGGCCGTCCGAGGGGACGCGGTCGATGAGACGGCCGAGCGGCACGTCGAGCCACACCGAGATGCCGTCGCGGCGGATGTCGGCGCGGTTGTCGGGGTGGACGAACGTCCCGCCGCCTGTGGCGACCACCACGTGGCGCTCGGGCAGCAGCTGGAGCAGCACCTCGCGTTCGATCTGCCGGAAGTACGGCTCGCCGTACGTCGCGAAGATGTCGGACACGGTCTGGCGCTCGCGCGCCTCGATCTCGTCGTCGATGTCCACGACGCGCCAGCCGAGGCGGCGCCCGAGGGCGCGCGCGAGGGTGGTCTTGCCCGAGCCCATGAAGCCGACGAGGTAGATCTTGTCGTCGCGTGGGGGCATCAGCGCGCGAGGGCCGTCAGCACGTCGAAGAAGCCGGGGTAGGAGACGTCCACGGCATCGGCTCCGTGGATGACGCTCGCGTCACTGGCGCCGAGCGCGGCCACGGCAAACGCCATCGCCAGCCGGTGATCGTCACAGGCGTCCACTTCGCCGCCGAGCAGGCGGCGCGAGCCGCGCACGTGGAAGCCGTCCGGCAGTTCGTCGGCATCCGCGCCGAGCGCGCGCAGGCCGTCCACCAGCGCCGTGATGCGGTCGCTCTCCTTGGCGCGCAGCTCGCCGGCGCCGGTCACGCGCAGGTCGCCGCCGTGCGTCGCGAGCGCGGCCAGCACGGGCAGTTCGTCGATGAGCGCCGGCACCTCTGCGGGCGTGAGCTCGAGCGGCCGAAGCGCGCCATGCCGCACGCGCACGCGTCCGACGGGCTCATGGGCCGATGGATCGGCGATCGCGATGTCCACGTCGGCCCCCATGCGCCGGAGCACGTCGAAGATGGCCGTCCGCGACGGGTTCAGCCCCACGTCCGGCAGTTCGACGAACGACCCGGACAGCGCCGCGGCGGCGCACGCCCAGAAGGCCGCGGACGAGACGTCGCCCGGCACGGCGAACTGGCCGCCCGTGAGACGCTGCGGGCCGGTGATGCTGGCGGTCGTGCCATCGACCTCGACGGTCGCCCCGAACATCCGCAGCCCGCGCTCCGTGTGATCGCGCGTC
>JBIQIB010000100.1:0-15079 GCA_044508265.1 Acidobacteriota bacterium | reverse complement strand
CGTCGGTTCGTGCTACTGGAATGGCGCCGGCGTGAACACCGACATGATCTCGGCCACCATCGCCTCGCGCGACGGGTACCGCGCCTCCTCGTAGCAGCCGAGCGGGTTCTCCACGGCGTTGACCAGGCACTTGTTGCAATACGTGCACGGCCGCGGCGGACGGCCGATGCCCGACGCGAACTGCAGCACGAGATCGTTGTTCGCGATCAGCGGCCGCGCGATGGTCACGGCATCGCAGAAGCCCTGCACGATCGCCTCGCGGATGATGGCGGCCGTCTGGAAGCCGCCCGTGCAGAGCACCGGCACCGAGACGGCTTCTTTGATGGCCTTCGCGGCCGGCAGGTTGATGCCTTCGATGCGGTCGCCTCCGCCCTCGCGCCAGCGCTTCTCGACGACCGCGCGCGTCAGTCGGTTCCGATAGAACAGGTAGTTGCGCAGCGCCAGCCCGCCGCTCGAGAGCAGCTGGTCGTACGTCTTGATCAGCTCGTCGATCGGCAACCCGCCGGGAGGGTTCCGCGGATGCGGGAAGAAGCTGCCCGTCGAGACGTGGATGGCGTCCACGCCGGCGGCGTCGAGCCAGCGGCACACCTGCACGGTCTCGGCCAGCGAGTTCCCCGGCGCTTCGTCATCGTCAATCGCGTCGTTGTGGTCTTCCGCGCTGATCTTGACCTGCAGGTGGAAGTCGGCGCCGACCTCGGCCCGGATCGCGGCGACCACGTCCAGCAGGAAGCGCGCGCGCTGCTCGAGCGGTCCGCCGTAGTCGTCCTGCCTGTCGTTGATGGCGCTGCTCAGGAACTGCGTGAACAGGTAGCCGTTGGCCGCGTGCAGTTCCACGCCGTCGAGGCCGGCCTGACGCGCCCGCCGCGCGCCCGCGGCAAACGCCGCAATGGTCTCGGCGATCTGGGGCCGCGTCATGGCCACGCACGGAAAGCCGTGAATCGGCTCGTCGCGGTCGGTGGAACTCAGCGCGTGCGTGTACTCGATGCCGGGGATGTCGCGCTGACGCCCCGCATGCGACAGCTGCAGGATGAAGCGGCAGTCGTGCGCGTGCACGGCCTCGCCCAGCGCCCGCCAGAACGGCACGCGCTCGTCACGGTCGATCGTGGCGTAGTTCGGGACGATGCGGCCCTGGATCGTGACCGGCACGAAGGACGAGACGATGGCGCCGACGCCGCCGCGCGCGAACTTCGTCTCCCAGTTGATGCGTGCCTGGGTGCCCGACCCGTCGTAGTTGTCGAAGCGGCCCGAGACGTTCGATCGCAGGATGCGGTTCTTGATCGTCAGCGACCGGAAGGCCAGCGGCTCGAAGAGCGTATCGGCCATCACAGCCTCTTCAGGTACGCGATGAGCGCACGCTTGTCGTCGTCGCTGAGGTCGGCGCCGAAGGTGTGTCCCCGGTCGAGCACGAAGTCCGGCGCGACGTTGTTGCGCAGGAACCCACGGAACAGCGCGTCGTCGGAGAGCAGGTTGAGCACCACCCGGTTGCGGACGATGCGCGGCAGCCGCCTGGGGTCGACGCGCGCGATGAGGTCCACCGGCGTGCCCGCGGGGATCTGCACCGGCCGGTCACGCCCCGTGACGTGGAGCTCGCTCGGCACGCTCGTCGTGATGATCGATTGCACGCCGAGACGCTTCTCCGGCCACAGCAGCTTCTCGACGGCGTCGGTGAACGCCGTCATGCGTCCCGCGACGGAGGGATCCTTCACGAAGGTGCCGAGCGCGTTGTTGTGCAGGTAGGGCGCGGTGGCCCACATCGAGATGAGCGAGGGCGTGCGGTAGTAGCCGGCGCCGCCGTTCGGAATGTCGATCTCGAGCGGCTTGTCGGGCTTGCTCGGGTTGTACAGCCCCCGCACGACGCCGACGTCCGGCAGCGCCTTGTACGTCTCGGACGAGAACTGTTCCCACACCTGGCCGCTGCCGGCGTTGGTGGCCATCGAGCGGGCGACGTTGGTGCCGAGCTCGGTCACCGGGTAGCGGCGGTCGTCCGAGAGGAAGTTGTCGTCGAGGAAGTCCTGTCGCTGCACCGCGTCCTTGAACCAGGCGTCCCGCGCCGCGTCGTCGGTCAGCGACGGCGGTGGCTGCTTGCTCGAGTGACAACGCGCGCAGGCGCCGGCGAAGACCTGCCCGCCCCGTGCGACCTGCTCGGGCGGATCGCCGAGGTACGCCTCGCCGCCAGGCGCATCCTCGAGGCGCATCGGGTCGAGCGTCTTCAGGAACGCCTCGGCGGCCTCCATCCTGGCCTCGGTCGCGTTCCAGTCGGCACATTCCCGGCGGGCGCGTTCCATGTCGAACGGCTGCTGCGGGGTGAGGCCGGCCACCGGGTCGATGACCGACAGCCAGATGTCGCTGCACATGCCGATGTTCACGTACACGCGCAGCGAGGCGCCGGCGACGCCTATGGAATCCGCGCCGTCCTTCAGGATGTGGTGAACGGCTCTGTCGGTGCCGTCCGCCATCCGTTCGAGTGCCGTCGGCCGCGTGCCCAGCGAGAAGACGGCGTTGATGTTGCTCGGGTTGTGGATGTGATCGGTGGCGAAGCGGGACGTGTCGGAGGTGCCCGGCGGCTGCCGGTTGCCGAGATGCCAGCGGAAATCGCGCGGCGTCATCTTCAGGTTGAAGAGCCTGCCTTCTTCCCAGTACTGGTTGCCGATGGCGCCGGCCAGCTCGCTCCACCGTGGCCGCTCCGGATCGACGGGCGGGTTCAGCGGGTTGAAGCCGACGTGGCAGAAGCCGCACGCCATCCCGATGCGGTAGGGCGGCTGCACGTCGCCCGGGTTGCGCCGGTACTCCTCGGCGTCCCAGCGCGCGGGGTCGAAGTCCGGATTGGGGAACCTGCGCAGCCCGACGATGCCCGCGGGCTCACCGAAGGCCTCCGGCAGTGGCGGCTGCGTGCACGTGTCGAGCCAGAGGCCGTACTGATCGGGGCCGGTCGCCGGCTCGCATCCAGGCTGCGTGATGGCGCCGAGCTCCCGGAAGCGCCGCCCGTGGCGGCGCGAGTCGACGTAGTTCAGGAGGTCGACGTTCCCCTCGGTGATCTCGGCCATGCGCACCCAGAAGCGCTCATTGCCGCCGGTCCAGAAGTACCAGGTATCGCGACCGGTGCGCTCGAGGTCTGTCAGCGAGTCGCCGTAGCCGTAGTTGTCCTCGGTGCCGTAGTCGTGCGGCTGCACCGGCGCCTGCGCGTCTGCAGCGCCACGCACCGTCATCCCCACGCAGACGCTGGCCGCGCCTGCCGCCATCAGCAGCCACGACGTGCCCGATCCGACGCGACGCATCATGCCGACACCTCGTTCACGGAAGCCTGTGGACTGGGGAGTTACCTGGGACAACGGCCCGATACCTGATTCCGAACGCGAGGCATGACACCGGCTCGACCGCTCCGCTCCGTCTCGTGCCCGTTCGACGCGGCGGCGCTGTTCGACGTCGGCCCGGATGAACGTTCACGGTGATGTCCCTGCGCTCGCCCACCCTTCAGGAGCGACTCGATGCCCTCACGCACCGTGCGCCGCCGCTCGCCGCCAGCGGCACCGCAGTCGTCGGCGCGGCCGTTCCAGCTCGCTGACGCCAGCGCGTTCGAGGCGCGCTGCGACGGGCTTCTCGCATACGCGGCGCCGTCGGAGCGCGACAACGACAGGGCGCGCGCCATCGCGGAGGCTGCCGTCGCGGAGACCCTTCCGGGCACGTGGGTCGTGACGCCGCTCGGTCCCGGCGCACGTGACTACCGCATCGCGCCGGCCTCCGGTCGGGCCGTACCGCTGGCGCGCGCGTGGACGCTCGCGCGCCAGCTCGAGGCCCATCGCGACGTCGCCGACGCCGAGCCAGCCGTCGTCCAGCCCGGCATCGAGCCGCCGCTGGAACTGGCGGAGGACTTTCCGACGGCGCAAGCCGTCCCACGGGGATCGCGTGACGAGGCACCGCTGCCGTGCGCGGGCCGCCACGACTGGAGCCTCGATCTGTGCCGCGTCAGGGAGGCCTGGGCGCTCACGCCGCCCACGCCGGCCGGTCGCGCGCGCGGCGAAGGCATCGTCGTGGGACATCCCGACACGGGGTACACACGGCACGCCGAGATCTGGGATTCGCCGCCGCGGCTGCGGATCGCCGAGAGCCACGACTTCGTGCTGCGCAGGGCCGACGCGATCGACCCGCTCGAGGAAGGCAACCCGGGACACGGCACGGCGACGGGCAGCGTGATCATGAGCACGGACGGCAACGGCACCATGCCGTTCGTCGCCGGGATCGCACCGGCCGCGACGCTGCTGCCGCTGCGCGTCACGCCGAAGGTCGTCATCATCGCCTTCGATCGCCTTGCGGAAGCGATCCATTACGCGATCGACAAGGGCTGCCACGTGATCTCGATGAGCCTCGGCGGACCGGTGCGATCGCGCACCCTCGAGCGGGCCATCGACCGCGCCGTCGCGAACGGGATCGTCGTGCTCGCGGCCGCGGGCAACGTCTGGCCCTTCGTCGTCTATCCGGCCCGCTTCGACACCGTCATCGCCTGCGCGGCCTGCAACTGCGAGCGCAAGGTGTGGAGCAGGTCGGCCAGCGGACCGGCCGTGGACGTCACGGCGCCCGGCGAGTCCGTGTGGGTCGCTCGCGCAGGCCGGAACGCCGGCCCGGATGACGACGGCGTGGCGGTGGGGTCGGGAACGTCGTTTGCCGTGGCGACGACCGCGGGAGCGTGCGCGCTGTGGCTGGCCTTCCATGACCGGGCGGCGCTGGTGGCTCGCTACGGTGCGGCGCAGGTGCCGGCCGTCTTCAAGGAAGTGCTGATGACGTCCGGCGTGCAGGTGCCCGCCGGATGGAACACCCGCCGCCACGGGGCCGGCATCCTCGACGTGGAGCGCCTGCTGAAGGCGCCACTGCCCGACACGGCGCCCGCCAGCGGCATGCAGCTGCGGAGTGCCGCCAGGCCGCGGGCCGAAAGTGACGTCGATCTGCTGACGGAGTACTTCCCCGGCGTCGAGCCCGCGGAGGTGCGCCGCGGCCTGGTGCGCTGGCTGGCGACCACCGACGGCGAGCTTCCGGCGCTGATGGCGACGCTCGGAGACGAGGTGCTCTTTCACGTCGCGACCAACGCCGACGTCCGCCGCGCCATTCTTCGGGGGGGCGGGGCGAAGAAGCGCGGCCGCGACATCGCCGCAGCGGGGCTGACGCCAGCTGTGCGTGGCACCTCCTCAGCCGGTGCAACGCGAGCGGCGGGCGCCGCGCGCTTCGTACGCGAGGCTTCGCCTGCGCTCCAGCAGCGCGTCCGGTAGCGAGCTGGCGGCCTGCCGACGAGCGTCGGCCGCGTAGCAGGGCGGCGTGGTTGCCACGACCGTGCCCGGCCGCGGGACCTGCACGGGCGCCGCGCTACACTGGTGCGCCATGGAGTCGTCCGCTCCCCCTCTCGTCGGCGTGATCATGGGCAGCCGTTCCGACTGGGACACGCTGCGGCACGCCGTCGACGTCCTCGAGACGTTCGAGATCCCGTTCGAAGCCCGCGTCGTCTCGGCACACCGCACGCCCGCGTTGATGCGCGAGTACGCCGTCACGGCGGAGGAGCGCGGCCTCGAGGTCATCATCGCGGGAGCGGGCGGTGCCGCCCATCTGCCCGGCATGGTCGCGTCGCAGACGCTGGTGCCCGTGCTCGGCGTACCGGTGCAGAGCCGGGCGCTGCAGGGGCTCGACTCGCTTTTGTCGATCGTGCAGATGCCCGGAGGCGTGCCCGTCGCGACGATGGCCATCGGCACGGCAGGTGCCCGCAACGCGGGGCTCATGGCGGTCGCCATGCTGGGCGTACGGCGGCCGGACCTGCGCGACAAGCTCCGCCAGTTCCGCGACGAGCAGGAACGGCGCGTCATCGACGAACGGCTGGAGTAGCGATGATCGTCGCGCCAGGCGCCACGCTGGGCGTCCTCGGGAGCGGGCAGCTCGGACGCATGTTCGCCATCGCCGCTCGCCGGCTCGGTTACCGGGTCCACACGCTGTCGCCCGACGACGACTCCCCGACCGGCCAGATTGCCGACGAAGAGGTGTCGGCGTCGTACGACGACCTCGGCGCCGTGCGCGCCTTCGCACAGCGGATAGCCGTGGCGACGTTCGAGTTCGAGAACGTCCCGGCGGCCACCGTCGGTGTGCTGGCCGACGCCGTGCCCGTCCGACCGTCGGGCAGCATCCTCCACGTGTCGCAGCACCGCGCGCGCGAGAAGCGGTTCCTCGACGGCATCGGGGTGCCGGTGGCGCCCTTCCGCGTGGTGGACGACGTCGCCGGGCTCGACGCCGCCATCGCGGAGCTCGGCTGCCCTGCCATCCTCAAGACCGCGAGCTTCGGCTACGACGGCAAGGGTCAGGTGCGCATCGCAACCCCCGCGGACGTGCCGGCGGCCTGGGCATCCATCGGCGAGGTGCAGGCGGTGCTGGAGGCCGTCGTGCCGTTCGAGCTCGAGGTGTCGGTGATCGTCGCCCGCGGACTCGACGGCGCGATCGTCGACTATGGCGTCATCGAGAACGTGCACGAACGCCACATCCTCGACGTGTCGATCTGCCCGGCTCGGGTATCGTCCGACGTCGCCCATCAGGCCGTCACGCTGGCGCGCCGCATCGCCGAGGGCCTCGACCTCGTGGGCGTGCTGTGCACCGAGATGTTCGTCACGCCGGGCGGCGGCATCCTCGTCAACGAGCTCGCGCCCAGGCCGCACAACTCCGGGCACCTGACGATCGACGCGCACGTCACCTGCCAGTTCGAGCAGCAGGTGCGCGCCGTGTGCGGGCTGCCACTCGGCAGCACTGCGGCGCTTGGCCCGGCAGCCATGGCCAACCTGCTGGGCGACGTGTGGGAACGCGGCGAGCCACGCTGGGACGCCGCGCTCTCCGACCCGCGCGTGAAGCTGCACCTCTACGGCAAGCGCACACCGAAGGCAGCTCGCAAGATGGGCCACCTGACGGCGGTAGGCACGTCCGTGGAAGAGGCCGAGCGGGCGGTGCGGCAGGCACGACAGCGGCTCCTCGACGCCTGACCTGCAGTTTTCGAAGCGCTCGCCGATTGTCTTCACCAGACCGGAAGCCGGCGCCGGACACCCCGCCGCCCGCCGCTTCCGGAGAGCTGGCATGGAGCCGACCCAGTCTGTGACTACCGTTCTCTTCCTTGTCGAGCGGGCCCACGAGGCCCCCTTGCTCGTACCCGTGGACGTCCACTCTCTCGAGCCCGACTGCGACGGCTACCTCACGCTGACTGAACCGCTGGTAATCGACCCGGCGTCACCCACCGAACGCGTGCCGGCGTCCCGGTGCTTCGCGTACGACCCCTACCTGGCGCACGCCGTCCAGGCCTACGCCGCCCAGGTCTCCACGCTGATCCGCGTGTCGCACAGCGTCGTCGAAGGCCTCGCCGTCCCCATCGTCCGCGACCGGGTGATGGTGGCCCCCAGCGAGGGCGTGCACTGACCGGGGTCAGGTCTCGAAGCGGCGGCCCGATGGGGTCAGGTCTCGGCACGCGGATGTTGCAGATCCTGCAACGCACGACAGCGCGGCACGCCGTCCGGTGTGCTCCACAGGCGTCAGCGCCGGGCCAAGTGTCCGCTGGGCAGGACGACAGCTCACACAAGAAGCGTGCAGGCCGTCACGGTTCGCCAGTGCATCCGTGCCGTTGCTGCCGCGGACGGCTGGCACGCGCCTTGTAGTGACGTCATGCGGGACGGCGCCGGGTCAACGAAGCGCAGTTTCCTCAGGCAGGCGCTGGCATCGCCGCGCTTCGTGCAATACGGGCGACCCGGTACCGCCCCAACCGTCCTTCGGAAAGGAGGCGCCCATGCTGACCCGAACCCTGCGCTGGCTCACGCTCGTCGTGGTGGTGGCATCTCTGGCCGGCTGCGCCGCCCGCGCCCGAAACATCGCCGACATCAAGGATGACCCGGGCCGTTACGGCGACCGTCAGGTCGTGGTCAGCGGACGGGTGACGAGCGCGTGGAACATCCCGCTCATCCCCTACAAGCTCTACAAGATCGACGATGGGACGGCCGAGATCACGGTGATCTCGCAGCGCAACTCGCCCAGCCGCGGCGCGCTCGTGCGCGTGCGGGGCCCGGTGCGCGAGGTCGCCAGCTTCGGCAGCAACTCCATCGGCCTGCACATCGAAGAGCGCGACCGCGACACGCTCAGACGGTGACGGCTACCGCAGGCGCCCTTCGCGGACCGCACGCCCCAGCCTCGAGAAGTACTGCCACGCCGCACGCGAGATACCGGTGATGGCCTCGTCGCCTCCGCCCTCGTGCGCCAGGTACGACGTCATCACCGCCAGCACGTACGGACGGTTCTCGACGTCCACCCACCCCACTTCGGTACGGACGCCGGGCAGACCGCCCGGCTTTGCCGCGACGGTCACGCCGGCCGGAACCCCTCGCCGCAGCGCGGTCGAGCCCGGCAGGGTCAGGATGCGCGCTGCCTCCTCGCGGCTCGAGGAGGACAGACCCGTGCCCTGCCGCAGCGCGTCCATGACCTTCACGAGGTCTGACGCGCTCGCGAGGTTCTCGCGGCCGCTGGCCACCGCGTCGGCGTCCATCATCCGTCGTTCGAGCGAGAACGTCTGCGCGCCGAGCGACGCCATGCGCGCGTTGACGGCGTCCATGCCGAGCCGGTCGATGAGCACGTTCGTCGAGGTGTTGTCGCTCAGGAGCATCATCAGCACCGCGTGATCGCGCGCTGACATCGCCGGAGCGGAGAGGTGCTGCAGCACACCCGATCCGCCGGCTTTCGCGGCCGCGTCGAGCGGGTGCCGTTCGTCGAGCGCGACACGGCCTTCGTCGGCCTGCCGCAGCAGCTCGTAGAGGATGCCGATCTTGATGGCCGACGCGGTGGGGAACGGCTCGTCGGCGTGCCTGCCGAAGGACCGTCCGCTGGTGACGTCGAGCACCAGGTAGCTCACGACGCCGTCCACGCCGTCGGCGACGGCCTCGAGCCGCGCGGCGAACGCGTCGGCAAGACGCGCGGCCTTGTCGGGCGCTTCGCCGCCGGCCTGTTGCCCCGCGGCCGGTGGCGGAGCCATCACGAGCGACGCCACCATACACGCCGCCATCACACTTGCCGCCAGCGCGCGGCGCCCCGCCACTGCCGATGCCTTCCGCAGCGGGCGTCTGCTCGTCACAGCGCCCTCACGACGACGGCGGTCATGTCGTCGTTCTGCAGCGCATCGCCGCGGAACGCGTGCACCGCTTCGAAGATGACGTCGGCAATCTCGGCGGCCGGCTTGTCGGCGTGCTCGGCGAGGACGCCCGCCAGGCGCGCGGACGTGAACTCTTCGCCCGTTGCGTTCATCGCCTCGTAGATGCCGTCCGAACAGAAGACGAACACGTCGCCGCGTGCATAGGTCAGCTCGGTCTCCTCGTACTCGATGCCGGGGAACGCGCCAAGCGGCACGCCGGCCTGCTCGATGGGCACCACCTCGCCGTCAGACCAGCGCAGCGGATACGGCAGACCGGAGTTGGCGACCGTGAGCGTCCGCTTCTTCACGTCGAAGAGCGCGTAGCACATCGTGCAGTAGTACTCCTCGAGCTGCCGCTCGTTGAGGATCATGTTCACCGACTGCAGGACGAGGCCAGGCGTCACGCGCCCGGGCTGGTAGCGCTTGCGGAAGGTCCGCGATCGCACGAGCTCGGCGGCAAACGCGCTGTAGAGTGCGGCCGGCACGCCCTTCCCCGAGACGTCGCCGACGAGCACCACGAGCTGGTTGGCGAGCGGATCGAGGAAGTCGTGGAAGTCGCCCCCTACCTCGTGGGCCGCGGCGAAGCGGGCCGCGACGTCGAGCCCGCGGATCCGCGCCGGCACGCCCTGGGGCAGCAGCGCCACCTGCACGCGCTGGGCGAAGCGCAGCTCGCGCTCGAGCCGCTTCTGGTTCGCCGTCACGTCGTGATAGAGCTGCGCGTTGCGGATCGCGATGGCGAACTGGCTGGCGAGCAGCGTCGCGAAGTCGACGTCGCGCGTGGTGAACGCGTTCAGCGCCGGGCTCGCCAACGCGACGACGCCGATGCACGCGCCCTGGTACATCATCGGGATGATGAGCTCCGACTGGATGTCGTCAGCCACCTTGATGTATCGCGGGTCGTTGCGCACGTCGCCGACCAGCACCGGCTCGCCGTGCAGCGCCGCATACCCCACGAGCCCTTCGCCGAGGGCCACCGAGGGCAGCGTCACCTCGGCGCCGTAGCTCACCGACAGGTGCTGGACCTCCAGCCGGCGCGTCGCCTCGTTCATGAGCAGGACGGCAAAGCTGCGGTGGTCGACGAGCCGCCGCATCAGCGGCGCGAGCTTGGCAAACAGCGTGTCGATGTCGAGGATGGACGACACCTCGCGCGCAATCTCGGCGAGGGTGGCGAAGACCTGGGCGTTGGCCTGCGCTTCGGTGTAGAGCCGCGCGTTCTCGAGCGCCGTCGCCGCGTGGACGCCGAACTGCCGCACGATGGCCAGGTCGCGCTCGGAGAACGCGTGCTTGTGGGCGCTGAGGATGTTCAACGCGCCAATCACGCGGCGCCTGTAGATCAGCGGCACGACCAGCGACGCCACCATGTTCGGCACGTAGCCCTTGTAGTCGGGCTCACGGCTGAGGTCGTTGATCAGCATGGCGCGCCTGTGCGCCACGGCACGGCCCACCATGCCTTCGCCCACCTGGAGGCGGATCGTCTCGGCGATGCCCTCGGGGTATCCGGTGGCATAGCCGACCGTGAGGTGCTCGCCGCTCTCGTCGAGCAGGTAGATCGCGAAGGCGTCAAACGCGATGAGCCGCTCGATCAGGCCGGGAATGGTGCGCAGGAGGTCGTCGAGCTCGAGCACCGACATCACGCGGCGGCCGAGGTCGAACAGCGTCCGGAGTGTGGCCTGATCGCTCGTGAGTCGGGGCTGGCGCTCCATGTGGCGTGGGGACGCGGCGGTGCACGCCTGATGCGGTCGGGCCGACGCCGGCTCGGCCTCCGGCGCCGCCGGAAGTCGAGTCGAGCGGCCGTGGGAGGAGCGGCGTCGCGTCGCGGCGGATTATACTGCCGTTCTCCCGCCGCTCTCGCGGCCGTACGGTTTCTTCCCCATGGACCAATCCCTGCCGTTCGACTACCAGGCCATCGCGCGCATCCTGCCGCATCGCTATCCACTCCTCCTCGTCGATCGCGTGATCGAGTTCGAGGTGGATCGGCGTATCGTGGGCATCAAGAACATCAGCGGCAACGAGCGCTATCTCTGGCAGCGGCCGGGCGAACGCGCGGTGCTGCCCCCGACGATCCTCACGGAGGCGGTGGCGCAGGTCGGCGCGATCCTGATCCTGGCCAAACCGGAGAATCGCGAGAAGTTGATCTACTTCATGGGCATCGACCGTGTACGCTATCGACGTTCCGTTCATCCCGGTGACGTCGTCGTCATCGAAGCGAAGGTCCGGCGGTTGCGCAGCCGGATGGGTGTGCTCGAGGGCGTCGCGAAGGTCGGCGACGAGATCGTCGTGCACGGGACGATGACGTTCGCGCTGGGTCCGAGGAACGAGGGCAGGACGCAGGCCGAGGAGGGGTAATCGGGCGCCTCCTCATGATGGAGGGAGCACGACCATGTTGGAAACGATTGCGATCATCCTGGTGGTCCTGTGGCTGCTGGGGCTCGTCAGCGGCTACACGATGGGCTCGTTCATCCACATCCTGCTGGTCATCGCCGTCATCGTGATTCTCGTGCGGTTGATCAGCGGCCGTCGTGTCGTCTGAGGCGGCAGAGGGCGCCTGAAACGAAAACGGGGGCGGTGGCCTGCGCCACCGCCCCCGTTCAGTCTGCAACGAACCCGTCGAGTGGACGGACGACCGTCCTACTGGAGGCGGGTCCGGATCCGGTCCGACACCAGCTGCGCGGCCACGTCGGCCACGGCCTTTTCCGTGGCCTCGCCGAGCACCGTCTCACGGAAGTCCGACGAGCCCATCTCGACGCCGCCGAAGCCGCCACCGCCGGCGCCGCCGGCGCCGCCGAGCAGCAGGCCGCTGCGCGCCGACTGGGCCTCGCCCTTGGCGCTCGCCATGATCTCGCCCGTCGTGGTGTCGATCATCCGCAGGGTGAGCGCCACGGTGGCCTTGCCCTTGGACGTGCCGACACGGCCAGCGCCGAACCGGCCGCCGCCGAACGCGCCCGCGTTCACCCCAAGCCGGCGGTTCTCGGTGCCGAACTTGGTGATGGAGCCGACGATCAGGTACTTCACGCCCAGCGCCTTGCCAATCTGCGCGACGGCACCCTGATTCGGATCAGCCCGATCGCTGTTCGTGAAATTCTGCTCGGCCAGGACCGCGTCGAGGCGCTTGCGCTCGATCACGCGGTACGAGCCGTCGTTGACCAGTTCGTCGACGACGAGGTCGGCAACGCCCTTGCCGATGTCCCAGTTGCCCGACCACCACTGCTGCACGCTGCCGAAGTCGAGGTCGAGGATGGCCACGGTCGGACGCGACGACTGCGCTGCCGCAGGAGCCGGCACCGCCGCGAAGGCGAGACCAAGGGCGACAGGCGCCACGAACGCACGAAGCACACTACGCATGAAGATTCCCAACTCCTCTCACTTGCCCCGCCTCCCGGTCGATCCGGCGAGGCATGCGGCCGGAGGCCACTTCCCCGGGCATGGTGACCCACCATGTTACAGTGGCGCCACATCATGGCCGCATGGATCGAAACGCCCGATCCACCCCCGGACGAACAGGCATGGCGCCTCCTCGCCGCACGGGTTCCGGCCGGTCTCGCACTCGTCAGGTCGCCGGGCCCAGACACGATCGCCACTGAAGCCGCCAACGACGTCCTTCGCGGGATCGTGGGACTGCCCGACGACGCATCGGACGTGCGGTCGCTCTTCGAGCCGGCACGCTTCGTCAATCCCGCCGATCGTCATCGGCTGCTGACGGCGCTGCATGAATCGGGGTCCGTCGCCGACCTTCTCACGCGGCTCCGGCGCGCCGACGGCGACACGGTCTGGGTGGAAGTCGACGGCCGCGGCGAGCGCCTGCCGGACGGCTCGGTACGCGCGGCGCTGCTGGTGCGCGACGTCGGCGATCGACGCCGGCGTGAAGCTCACACACGGGACGTCTACCAGCAGCTCGCGCAGTCGGAGCGGATGGCCGCCCTCGGCCAGACGGTCTCCGGCGTCGCCCACGAGTTGAACAACCCGCTCGGCGCCATCCTCGCCATCGCGGAACGACTGCAGCGGCACGCCCACGGGACGCTGCTCGCGCAGAGCATCGAGTCGCTGCACGCGGAGGCCGAGCGGGCGGCCCGCATCGCGCGGCAGCTCCTGACCTTCGCGCGCAAACGGCAGACGACCAGGCTCATGGTCGGCATCAACACCGTGGTCGCCGAGACCCTCGCGCTGCGGGAGGGCGAGTGCCGCAGGCATGGCATCGACGTCCGGACGTCGCTCGCTGAGGGGTTGCCGGAGGTCTTCGCCGACCCGCACCAGCTGCAGCAGGTGCTGCTGAACCTGCTGGTCAACGCGGAGCACGCGATGGCGGCAGCCGACGGCGGGGGCACGTTGACGGTCTCGACGAGCGCGCCGTCCATCGACGAAGTGCGCATCGACGTGCGCGACACAGGGCCCGGCATGGACGCCACGGTGCGCGCCCGCATCTTCGACCCGTTCTTCACGACCAAGGACGTCGGCGAGGGCACCGGACTGGGACTTGCCGTGGCGAGCGCGATCGTGTCGGAGCATGGCGGCACGATTGGCGTCGACTCGACGCCCGGCGAGGGGACGACCTTCACGGTGACCCTGCCGGCCGCAGGCATGCCGGCCCAGGCACCGGCCCCGCGGGGCGGCGCCCGGCGACAGGGGACGCTGCCCTCGCAAGAGGACGGGCGCTTCGGCCGTGGGCTCCGCGTGCTGCTGGCCGACGACGAGCCCGCGCTGGCGGGCGCGGTGGCCGAGACGTTGCGCGAGGTGGGCTTCGAGGTGACCGTCGCGCGCGACGGTCAGGAGGCGCTGCTCCTGGCCGAGGCGCAGACGTTCGACGCGGTGATCTGCGATTTGCGCATGCCGCGCGTGGACGGCCCGACGTTCTACCGGACCGTCCAGCGCGTCTCGCCTCCTCAGGCGCGGCGCGTGATCTTCGTCACCGGCGACGTGGCCGGTACCGAGGCGGCCCGCTTCCTCGACGAGACCGGCTGCCGCTGGCTGGCCAAGCCCTTCCGGCTTGCCGAGCTCCTGCGCGTCGTCCGGGACGTCGTCGGATAGGGCAGGAGCACGCCCCGCGGCTCGTCGCTGCCGGCGGCCGCGGCCGCCTGGTCGTGCCTGTTGCGCCGCGAGCGTGCGACCTCGATGTCGACGGGCGGCGCGGGCGGGGCCATCGTGTCCCTGTAACCGCGCGCCAGCAGTGCCTGCCTGAGGCGCGTGAGCGCGCGTGCGTGCAGCTGCGAGACCCGGGACTCGTTCACGTGCAGTGCCGCGCCGATGTCCTTCATCGTCGCACTGCGGAAGTAATAGAGATTGAGCAACCTGCGATCGCGGGCATCGAGCGCCGCCATGGCCGCGCGGAGCCGGTTGCGCCGCTCGGTGGCCACGTACGCCTCGTCGGGCGCCGGCGGCATCGACGGCACACACCCGGCCGGCAGATCGTGCTCGGCCGCCCCCGTCCCGCCGGTCGAGGCCGTCGCTTCGATCGTGGTGATGCGCAGGATCGTGCGGCCCAGGCGCTCTGCGTCCGTGCCGAGGTGCTCGGCGAGGTCAGCGACGGACGGTTCGGCACCATTGTCGCGCGAACGCAGCGCCTCGCGCGCGGCTTCGAGCTCGCGGCGCTGCCGCCGGACGCCGCGGGGCCAGGCGTCGCGGCGCAGCGCGTCGATCATTGCGCCGCGTACCCGCCGCTCCGCAAACGTCTCGAAGCGGATGCCTCGCGAGTCGTCGAAACGATGCATCGCGTCGATGAGGCCGATCATCCCATCCTGCACGAGGTCGGCCACGTCGATGCCTCCCGGCATGGACGCCGCCACCCTGCGCGCGAGCGTCTCGACGAATGCGCGACTGGCGGCCACGCGCTCCTGCTGGTCTTCACGAAGGGGCTGCAACACGGTTCGAGTCTCCTGTCGACGTACCAGCCGCTGGGAATCGGCTTCC
>JBIQIB010000099.1:0-15084 GCA_044508265.1 Acidobacteriota bacterium | reverse complement strand
GCGACGTTGCCGCGGCGCATCGAACGCCTGACGTTCGAGGGCGGCGTGACGAGCGGGGGCGACACACTCGCGATCGACATCCGCTCGCTGCGCCTCGACGCCACCGCGCCGGATCTCTCCCTTGCCGGCGTGAGCGGCCGCGTCGTCAACGACGGTGCAGGCTGGCACCTCGAAGGCCTCCACGTGCAGACGGGGGAATCTGTCGTCGACGTGACGGGTGACCTCACACGCGCTGCAGACGACGCGCCGCTGACGTTTGCGCTCGACGTCGCCGGCGAGCCCGTCTCCCTGCCGGAGGTCGGCCGCTTCCTGCCCGCTGTCGCCGCGATCGAGGTCAGCCCGCGCTTCACGGCCCGCGTGGACGGCACGCTCGACGCGCTGCACGTGGACCTCGACATGACGTCGGACGCGGGCGATGTCCGGGGACCGGTGACGCTGGACCTGCGCGGACCCGCGCGCACGGTCGCTGCCGATGTGGACGTCGCGAACGTGGATCTCGCGCCGTGGCTCGACGACGTGGACGCCGCGGGCGCCATCACGGGGCATGCGCGCGTCGACCTGCGGTTCCCGTCGGCCACCCAGGGTGTCGCCCTCGACGGCACTGCGCATTTCGAAGGACCGTCGGCTGGCGCGTATGGATATGCGGCCCGCGACGTCGTGGCCGATGCGCGATTCGTGGGACGCCGCATCGAGCTGCAGGCCCGCGCCGCTGCGTATGGGGGACAGGCGACGACGCGCGGGTTCATCGAGCGGCCCGCGCGGGCAGGCGACCGCTTGCTCCTGTCGCTCGCGGGCCGCATTGCGAACGTCGACCTTCGCCGGCTCCCGCCGGAGCTTGCCGTGCCCCCGCTCGAGACGACGATTACGGGCGCGTACACCGTGGACGGCCCTGTCGGACGCGTCCGGCTGACGGCGGCGCTCGACGCGTCCACCGTCGAAG
Organism: Acidobacteriota bacterium; assembly: GCA_044508265.1. Taxonomy (GTDB): domain Bacteria; phylum Acidobacteriota; class Vicinamibacteria; order Vicinamibacterales; family Vicinamibacteraceae; genus JAEZDP01. The sequence continues at coordinate 14,144 of JBIQIB010000099.1, read as the reverse complement.
GCGCGTACCTCGGTGAGGGCTTCACCGGCGAGTTCCAGCAGGCGTCCGACGGATACACCTTCGCCGCGGAAGGGTCCGTCGCCGATCTCGACCTGCCACGCCTCGGCGGCGCGCTGGAATTGCCAGCGCTCCAGCACCCGCGGTGGGAGGGCCGAATCAACGGCACGTTCAGGGTCGAGGGCACGAAGGCCGGGGCGGCGCCGCTGGCGCTGGCGGCCGCCGGCGAAGTCCGCGACACGGACGTGTACGGCGGCCACGTGTCGCGGATGGACGTCGACGCGCGGTTGTCGGGCGACGTGCTGGACGTCGTCGCGAAGGGCACCGTGGATGGGTATGACCTGGCCGCGCTCAGCGGCATGCCCGCGCTGACAGGCGACCTGACGGGCGACCTCGATGCACGGGTGACGTTCCAGGACCTGGGTGAAGTGGCGTTCGATTCGGTGGACGTGGACGGCACCGTGCTGCTGCGCGCGCCGACGCTGCTCGACGTCCCCTTCACGCGTGTGGACGCCGACGTGGCGCTGCAGGGCGGCGTGCTCGACGTGCGCAGTCTTCGCGGCACGGGCGACGGGTTCACGCTCACCGGGCAGGGGACACTCGCGCTCGGCGACGCCGGGGTATCCGACTTCACCTACGACCTCGACGCCGCCTCCATCGTCGAACCGGCCCGGATCGCGGCCCTGCCCCTGACCGGAACGGTCACCACGTCCGGACGCATCAGCGGTCCGCGCAGCGCGTTCCGCGTTGAGGGGCAGCTCGAAGGTGCCGACGTGGCCTACGACGATGTCGTGCGTGCCGTAACGGTCGGCGGGCGGTACGCCATCGATCTGCCCGACCTCGACCCCGACCAGCTGCGCGTGTCGTCCGACGTCACGGCCGGCAAGGCCGACGTCGCCGGCTTCGGCGTCGAGACCGCGGCAGGCACCGTGGGCTACACGCCCAACCTCCTGACCTTCGACGTCACCGCGAGCGACGGCCCGCGTACGGCGCGCGGCGACGGCACACTGGCGCTGGCCGGCGGTGAGCAGGTGATCACGCTCAACGGCCTGGCGGTCGAGCGCGACGGCATCCTGTGGGCGCTTGCGCCGGACGCGTCGCCTGCTGAAGTGACCGTCCGCCCCGACACCATCGACATCACGCCGCTTACGCTCGTCAGCGGGGCGCAGCGCGTCGACGTGGGCGGGCGCATCGCGCTCGCCGACGAAGTCACGCATGCGCTCGATGTCGAGGCTGCCGCGGTGGACCTCGGCGACACGCTCGTCCTGGCCGCGCTTGAGGTCGACGCCGACGGTCTCGTCACGCTCTCGGGGCACCTCGGCGGCACCGGCAGGCTGCCGATGGTGACCGGCACGCTCGACGTGACGGACGCCCGGTACCGCAACGTGCCGATTGCGCGCCTGCACGCGACAGTCGACAACGACAACGGCGCCGCGCGGCTCGACGCGGTCCTCCAGCAGAGCGATCGCGCCCAGGTGACAGCGAAAGGCCGCGTCCCGCGCACGCTGTTCCTGCCGCCTGACACCACGGACGTGCCGACGACGCTCGACGACACGCTCGACCTGACCATCCGCTCCACGTCGATCGACCTGGCGCTTGCCGAGGGGCTCACCAGCCAGATCGTCGACCTTGCCGGTACGGCGCAGCTCGATCTGCGCATGACCAACACCGGCCGCAGGCCCGTGGTCGCGGGCGAGGTCACGCTGCAGCGTGCCGGCTTTCTCGTCGCGGCGACAGGAGTCCGGTACGAGCCCATCGACGCCGCGCTGGCGTTCGACGATGACAGGGCGTTCATCCGGAGGCTGACAGCGACCGCACCCAACGACGCAGTGCTCACAGCCCAGGGCGAGATCGGTCTGCGCGGCGACGCCAAGGGACAGGTGGACCTGCAGATCAAGGGGGATGGCGTCCGCGCGCTCGACAACGAGATCGGGCTCGTCGCGCTCGACACCGCGCTGACCGTCACCGGCACGCTGTATGCCCCCGTCGTCGAGGGCGACCTGCGGATCGCCAGCGGCCGCGTGGAACTGGACGCGCTGCTGCCGCGGCTGGCGCTGGGCACCTATGCCACCGAGGCCACGTACAGGGGCATCCCGACGTATGCGTCGCCCGACGCGCCGCCCATCGTGCCGGACATCCTGGCCCCGGAAGTGCGCGACGCCGAAGTCATTTACGCGGTGCCGCCGGAGAACGCCGAGCCCCAACGTACGGCAGCCGGCAACGCCGGCGGCTCGAACGCGGCGGACGCGGCGCCGGAGCAGACCTTCGTCTACGAGGACATGGCCATCAACGTCCGCGTGCGCATCCCCGACAACCTCGTGCTGCGCGGGCAGGACGTCGAGGTGGGACGCAGCGGCATCGGCGACATCAACGTGACGATGGGCGGCGACTTCCGGATCGCGAAGGCCGCAGGCGAGCCGCTCGTGCTGATCGGGGCCGTGAACACCGTGCGCGGCACGTACGCGTATCAGGGGCGGCGCTTCGACATCGCGCGCGACGGTCAGGTGCTGTTCAGGGGCGACAGCACCTCGAACCCCGAGCTCGACATCACTGCCGAGCGTGTCATCCAGGGTGTCGAGGCGCGGGTGCGGATCCAGGGCACCGTCCAGGATCCCCGCATCAGCCTGTCGAGCGATCCGCCACTCGAGGAAGCGGACGTGCTGGCGCTCATCGTCTTCAACCAGCCCGTCAACCAGCTCGCGACCGGGCAGCAGAACTCCCTCGCGGAGCGTGCGGGCGGCATCGCTGCCGGCCTGGCCGTGTCGCCGATTGCCCAGGCGCTCGGCAACACGCTGAACCTCGACCTCTTCGACGTGGAGACCACCGACGCATTCGGCCGCGTCAACCCCGCTGTCGTGATCGGCGAGCAGGTGAACGAGCGCGTCTTCCTGAAGTTCCGCCAGCAGTTCGGTAACCAGGAGGTTTCGCAGTTCCTGCTGGAGTACCGGCTCGCCGACTACCTGCGGCTGCAGGCCAACGCCGCAGAGGGTGACGGGCTGACGCGCGCCAACCGATCGCTTACGCAGCGCGTGGAGCGGTACGGGACGGACCTGGTGTTCTACTTCGCGTTCTGACGCGCGGGGCCGAAGAGGGAGGGGCGGGGAGGACGGCGCGGACGGAAGGACGGCGCGGAGCGCCGTCCCTACCTACTCGTAGTGCAGGGCTTTCACCGGGTCGAGGCGCGCGGCCTTGCGGGCGGGGTACACGCCGAAGATGAGCCCGACGGTCACCGAGACGGTGAAGGCGAGGATCACCGACACCGGCGTGATGACCGTCGTCCACCCGGCAAAGTACGCCACGATGCGCGACAGGGCGACGCCGACGATGACGCCGATCAGCCCGCCTGCGCCCGAGATGATGATCGCCTCGATGAGGAACTGCCTGACGATCTCGGCCTGCGTGGCGCCGACGGCCCGGCGCACGCCCACCTCGCGCGTGCGCTCGAGCACGCTGGCCAGCATGATGTTCATGATGCCGATGCCGCCGACGAGCAGCGAGATCGACGCTATCGCCACCATCACCATCTGGAAGATGCGCTGCGTCCGCCGCTGCTCGGCGAGCAGTTCCGCCGGCACGATCACGCTGAAGTCGCCGGCCTGCCTGTGCGTCTCGTCGAGCAGGCCCCGCACTGTACGCGCCGAGGCCACCGACTCGTCTGCGGACCGCAGCTGCAGGTACAGCCCGTCGATCTCGTCGCGGAAGCCGCTCGTGGTGTCCTCGAGCCGCAGGATCGCCGCCCACAGCGGCACGTAGATCAGGTTGTTGCGATCTTCGCTCGGCACCCCGTCCACGCCGCCGGGCGCACTCATCTGCGGCCCCGTCACGCCGATGACGCGGAACCACTGCTCGTTGACCTTGACGTACTCACCGAGGGCGGAGCGGCCCGCGAACAGCCGGTCGGCGACGCCCTCGCCGAGCACGCACACGGGCGCGGCGCGCGCGGCATCCGCGTCGTCGAAGAACCGGCCCTCGGCGACGTGCACGTTCGAGATCGCCGCGTAGCTTGGCGACACCCCGTACACGATGGGCATCTCGCGGCCGGGACGCGGCAGGACGGCCGACGGCGTGAACCGCTTGCGCGCCGACGTCGCGACGACGCCCTCCACGTTGGCCTCGATGAGCCGCAGGTCGTTCAGCGTGAGTCCGGGCGACACGAGCCGCACCTTGCGCAGCGACGCCCAGTCGGTGGCTTCGCGCGCTTCCACGATCAGGTTGCGGACGCCCAGGTTCTCGATGAACGCCATTACCTGCTGCTGCGCGCCGGCGCCGATCGAGAGCATGGCCACCACCGCCGCCACGCCGCAGATCATGCCGAGCATCGTCAGCATGGAGCGCAGCTTGTTGACGAACAGGTTGTCGAGGCCCATCCGCAGGTCCGGCACGAGCCTGTCGGCCAGGCCCCGACGTGCGCGACGTGCGACGGGACCGGTGGTGGTAGCTGGCGTGCTCATGAGGGCCCCGCTGGCCCCGTCGCGGGGGCGCTCGTGCCGGCGCCGCCGGCCGGCGCGGCTTCGGGATCGACCAGCGCAACCTCCGCCGCCTCGTCGACTCCCTCGATGACGACGCGTGTCTGCGTCCGTGCCACGACCGTGAGCGGCACAGGGACGAACCGGCCGTCACGCCGCACGAATGCCGTCGCGACGCCTGCCCTGTCGAAAACCGCCTGCCGCGGGATCGAGAGCACGCCCTCGAGCGGCGCGCCGGAGATGTGAATCCGGGCGCTGCGGCCGGGTTCGACTTCGGCGACGCTGCCGGCCAGCTGCAGTGTCACGTCGAACTCGCGCTGCGCCGTCGGCGTCCTCGAGAAGCCGCCGCGGTCGGCCATGCCGGCGACCGAGACGATACGTGCCTCGAGGGGCTCGCGCCTCGATCCGTCCAGGCGCACCTCCGCTGGTTGATCCGGCTTGACGTTGGTGGCGAGCGACTCGGCGACGCGGGCGCGCAGCTGCAGCTCCGAGGGGTCCAGGATCGTCAGTACCGGCCGGCCGGGGAACACGACGTCGCCCTCGCGGAAGTCGGGCAGCGTCATGCCGGTGAACCAGAACCCGGCAGCGTCCTGATTCTGTCGGATCGCCACGAGGCCGTCGAAGGGAGCACGCACCTCCATCTGCTCGATCGCACGGCGCGCCGTCTCGCGGGCGATTTCCGCCTTCTGTCGCTTCTCGCGCAGCACCGCGCGGGCCGCCTCGTTCGTTTCGCCGCGCGACTTGATGTCTTCCTCGAGTTGTTCGAGCTTGCGCCGGGCTTCTTCGAGCGTCAGCTGGTTCTTGCGCGCGTCCACCTCGGGGAGGAGCTCGTTGGTCGTGACGTCGAGTTCCGCGCGCCGTACCTCGAACCGGGCCTTCAGCAGGTTCACCTTGTCCTCGGCGGCCTGGACCGCCCTGTCGGCGTCCTGCTTGGCGAGCTCCTGTTCGGCCTCGGCGACCTGCGACTCGGCCTGTTCGAGGTTGAAGAGCTGCTCGGCGGGGTCGAAGCGCATCACCACGTCGCCGGCCTTCACGGCGGCGCCCGTCGGCTGCAGGAACACGAGCCGCAGAGAGCCGGGCACGGCCGGCGCGGAGATGAGCTGGTTGCGCCGCGAGGTGAACTCGCCGCTGGTGTGTATGTCGGCCACCAGATCGCCGCGCGTGACGGGCGCCGTCGGCACGTCGACGGGGGACGCCGCGCCCGCCGTGCAGCCCGCGGCTGCCACGAGGGCGGCGAGCAACAGGGCCATGCGCTCGCTTTTCATCGAGACACCACCTGCTCCGGCGCCGGCTCCACCAGCGCCACCTCGTCGCCGGGCGCGAGGCCGTCCTGCACGGCCACCACCTCGTCGCTCCTGTGCGCCACGGTCAGGGGCCGCCGTTCGAAGGTGCGGCCGCGCCGGACGAACGCCACCGTCGTGCCGTCGCGCACGAAGACGGCACGCGCGGGGACCAGCACCTGGTCGGGCACACGCGCCAGCACGACGCGTGCGTTGGCGCTCATGCCCGGCCGCAGCCGCTCGTCGACTTCGTCGAGGGCGACCACCACCTCGAAGCCGCGCTTCGGCGGCCACGTGCTCAGGTCCATCTTCGCGAGCGCGCTGATGCGTTCGATGCGCCCTTCGAGCGGCTTGCCGGCGATGGCGTCAATCGTGAGGGATGCCTGCTGGCCCACGGCGAGCCGGCTGCGGTCCACCTCGTCGACCGTGGTCACCATGCGGGCGCTGCTCAGGTCGGGCAGCTCCGCGATCTGGGCACCGGGCCAGGCGCTGTCGCCCACCTGGAAGGGGCGGGCGCCCATGCCCGTCTGGGCCGCACGCCAGTTGTCGAGCACCACGAACACGCCATCGCTCGGCGCGCGCACCGCCAGCGCCGCCACGCCGCGCTGCGTGCGCGTGACCTCGGCGGCGGCGCGCTCCTGTTTGCCTTCGAGGCCCCGCACCGTCGCGGCGGTCACCTCCCGCCCCGTGTCTACCGTCGTGTCCGACTCGACGAGCCGCTGCCGCGCGTCCGACAGCGAGAGCTGCGCCTTCCGCTCGTCGTAGCGCGACGACAGCTCGCCGGCGCGCACGTCGAGGCGCGCCCGCTCGACGTCGTATTCCGCCGTCAGCCGCGCCGTCGTGTACTCCTCGAGCGAGATGCGCCCTTCCGCATAGGCGCGGGCGATCTCGGCTTCCGCCTCGCGCAGCGCCGACGACTTCTCCTGCAGCTTCGCGGTCAGCGACGTCTGATCGAAGCCGATCACGACGTCGCCTTCCTTGACGGGTGTCCCGTTGGGCGCGAGTTCCACGATACGGAGGTCGCCCGCATCCGACGGTGCCGTCAGCAGCACGGACCGCTGGGCCTGCACCTCGCCGCGCACGACGAGCCGCTCCACGAACTCGCCGCGCGTCACTTCCGCCGTCTCGACGGCAGCCTCGACCGCCGTCAGCCGCGTCAGCGCCCATCCGCCCGCCACGGCCGCGACGATGGCTATCGGTACCCACACACGGACGGCACGGTGAGCCGTCCCTGCCGGGCGCTTCATGACGCCCGCCCCACGGCCTGCCGACGCACCACTTCACCCTCGCGCACGCCTTCGGTGACGATCACGTCGGCGTCGGTCATGCCGCCCAGCGTCACGGTGCGCCAGTCGGTGCCCACGAGGACGCCGGGCGCGCCATCGCGCCACGTGACGGCGTCGCGCGGCACCGTCAGGGCGCCCGGCCACGAGGCGACCTCCACGTCCACGGCTGCCGAGAGGTCGGGCATCAGCACCTCGTCGCGCCCCTCGATGGCAAACAGCGCCGTCAGGCTGCGCACCTTGTCGGACATGCCGCTGGGCACGGCGACCGGCGCGATGCTCTCGAGCGTGGCGTGGTACTCGCGCGTGGGATAGGCGTCGAGCGTCACACGGGCCTTCTGGCCCACCTCCAGGCCGTCGAGGTCGGCCTGGTTCAGCCGCACGCGCACCTGCATCGTCGTCTCGCCGACGACGTCGAGCAGGCCGAGGCCGCCGCGCACTTCCTCGCCTTCCTGCGGGTCGCCCATGCGCCCGTTCTTCCACACCGACCGCAGCACCACGAGGCCGGCGATGGGCGAGCGCACCGACAGCAGTTCGGCGTTGCGTTCGGCGTGGCGGAGCGCGCTCTCCGCCCGGTCACGGCGGATTTCGAGCGTCCGCCGTTCGGCCTGCTCCGCGAGGCGGCGCAGTGTGTTGGTCTCGCGGACCTGTGCCACCTCCGCCTCCGCCGCTTCGAGCGCCAGCAGGTTCTTCTCGGCCTCGATTCTCGGAAGCAGGGAATTCTTCTCGACGTCGAGCCGCGCCAGCGCCAGCGCGTTCTCGGCCGTCTTCAACCGGGTCTCGTCCTTGACGGCGGCTTCGGCGTGCTCGGCCTCCAGCCGGCGTACCTGTTCCTGCAGGTCGCGCCATTCGGCGCGCTTCTCGAGGGCGGTGTCGAGCTGTGCCTGCCTGTCGAATTCGACGAGCACGTCGCCCACCTCCACCCTGGCGCCGTTGGCCACGAGCTTCGTGATGACGAGACTCGACTGGCCTCCCGTCGCCTGGCCGGTCAGCCGGGGGACGACGATGGCGAGCGAGGAGGCGGCTTCGACGGTGCCGTGCAGGCGCACGGCCTGCCGGACGTCGCGGCGGGCGACGACCGCCTCCGCGCCGGCGGGAGCAGCCGCGGCGCCACTCGCGGGCGGCGAAGCGCCGTCACGACACCCCGGCGCCAGCACGAGGCAGGCAAGGAGCAGGACTCTGGCAGACACGATACGGACCCTGAGACGATCTTCGACACCGAAAAGTTGGGTTTGGCGTGTCACGGGGCTGGCGGAGGGGGAAGGCCGGTGCGCCGCCAGCAGGTGGGGAGGTGGTCGTCCACCATGCCGACGGCCTGCATGAACGCGTAGCAGATGGTCGATCCCACGAACGTCGCCCCTGCCTGGCGGAGCGCCTTGCTCATGGCGTCGGACGCGGGTGTCCGGGCGGGAACCTCGGCGAGCGTCCGCCACTCGTTGACGATCGGCCGGCCGTCGACGAACCCCCAGAGGAAGGCGTCGAGCGACCCGTGCCGCCCGGCCACGTCGAGCACGGCGCGCGCGGTCCTGACGGCACCGGCCACCTTCAGCCGGTTCCTGACGATGCCGGGGTCGCCGAGCAGGCGCGAGACGTCGGCCTCGGTGAACCTGGCCACGGCCTCGGGGTCGAAGCCCGCGAACACCTCGCGATAGCGTTCGCGCTTGCCCAGGATCGTGCGCCAGCTCAAACCAGCCTGCGCGCCTTCGAGCACCAGCATCTCGAAGAGCCGGCTGTCGTCGTGCACCGGCACGCCCCACTCCTCGTCGTGATACCGGACGTAGAGCGGGTCGGTGCCGCACCAGGGGCAGCGGTCTGACACGCGCTACAGACTACTTCGGAACGCGCAGCGTACGGATGAACTTGTCGAGCAGGGCCTGGTCGAAGTGGCTGGCCAGGTGGGTGCGCATCAACTGCAGCGCGTCGAACGGCCGCATGGCCCGCTGGTAGCTGCGGTCGCTCGTCATGGCGTCGAAGCAGTCCGCGATGGCCGCAATCCGGCCGAACAGGTGGAGGTCGTCTCCGGCCAGCCGGCGAGGGTAGCCGTTGCCCGTCAGCCGCTCGTGATGCTGTGACACGGCCAGCATCCCGAGGCGTCCGACCCGGCCGGCTTCTTCCAGGATGTGCTCGCCACGTTCGACGTGGCTGCGCATGATGGCGAACTCCTCCTCGGTGTACGCGCCCGGCTTCACGATCAGGTCGCGGGGGATCTCGCTCTTGCCGATGTCGTGCAGCAGCGTGCCGACCGCGAGCTCCTGCAGGTCGGTGGCGTCCCTCACGCCCGCGGCGTGCGCGAGGCCGACGGCAAACACGCTGACGTTCATCGAGTGCCGCACCGTGTCGTAGTCGTGCGCCATCAGACTCGCCAGGTGGCCAACGGCCCCCGGGGTCCTGACGAGCAGCTGCACCGTCTGCTGCGCCACCCGCCGTGTGCGGGGCACGACGTTCGCGTGCCGCGGCTCCGCCATCACCGACTCCAGCGTGGACTGCGCGGCCGACGACAGCAGCTCCGCCTTGCGCGCGACGGGCACGAGGGGATTCGAGAGGAGCGTGTCGAGGTGGCGCTCGACGTACGACTCGTAGCGCCGGCGCTCGTCGCCGCGCAGCCAGAGCGTCTGCACGTTGTTCTGCAGCAGGCGTGCGTGATGCTGGCTCTCGAACGGCAGGTCGGGCCCGCGGAAGAGCACGAAATGGCCGGGCGCGCTCTGCAGATACAAGTGGAAGTTCACCACGGAGTCGACGACGAGCCCGTCGAGGTGCACCGGCATGTACAGCGGACGCACGTGCCCGTACGCCGCGCGGACGGCGCCGGGCGGCGTCTCGGTGTACTTCGGCTGCAGACGGACGGGCAGCGGCAAGGCCATCGCGCGCAAGCTCAGCAAGGCGCGTGCCGGCGATTGCGTCCCCGACCACGTCGCACCGGCGACGCGAGGTTGCGGGTCGTGACGGATCTGTCGTGCAGATGACGGAACTGTCTGCCGCGGCGGCAGGTGAAGCGTCAGTCGTGGCTCTGTTATGGTGAGCACATATGCCAGACCCGCAGGCTTCCGAGACGCAAGCCGCGCCACCGGCCCTCGAGCCGGTCCTCACCGCCGCCCACCTGCCATCCCCCGATTACAGCCGTCCGCTGCTCGAGGTCACCGACGCCCAGCGGGAGCGGCTGCTCGGCTTCCTGACGGTCATCTACGGGCGGGAACGGGCGGAAGGCTGCTACCCGGAGCTCGAGCGGATCATGCGCGTCTACGACGCGCACTGCCCGGAGGAACTGCGTGCAGCGCGGGAGACGTTCGACCCCCGCAACCGCTTCACCGAACGCGACGTCGTGCTCATCACCTATGGCGACCTGCTCACCTCGCCCGGGCGCCAGCCGCTGAAGGTGCTGTCCGACTTCCTGCAGCGCTACATGCGCGACACGATCAACACCGTCCACATCCTGCCGTTCTTCCCGTACTCGTCCGACAGGGGCTTCTCGATCATCGACTACGAGGAGGTCGACCCGCGCCTCGGCTCGTGGCACGACATCGAGAAGATGTCGCGATCGTTCCGCCTGATGTTCGACGGCGTGTTCAACCACGCATCGAGCAAGAGCCGCTGGTTCCAGCGCTTCCTCAACGGACGTCCCGGCTACGAGGACTTCTTCGTCAGCTTCAACACGCGCGACGCGATCTCGGACGACTACCTCCGGCTGATCCTCCGTCCGCGGACTTCCGACCTCCTGACGCCGTTCCATACCATCAACGGCATCCGCTTCGTCTGGACGACCTTCAGCCCCGACCAGGTGGACCTGAACTTCCGCAACCCGGAAGTGCTGCTGCGGGTGCTCGAGATCCTCCTGCACTACGTGCGGCGGGGCGCCGACATCATCCGCCTCGACGCGGTGACGTACATCTGGCGCGAGCTCGGCACCTCCTGCGCGCACCTGCGCGAGACGCACGCGCTGGTGCAGCTGTTTCGCGCGGTCCTCGACGTGGTGGCGCCGCACGTGGCGCTCATCACCGAGACGAACGTGCCGCACGCCGACAACATCAGCTACTTCGGCGACGGGCAGAACGAGGCGCAGATGGTCTACAACTTCGCGCTGCCGCCGCTCGTGCTCCACACCATCCACACGGGCGACGTCTCGCGGCTGGCCAACTGGGCGCGCACGCTCGTCCACGTGTCGGACACCGCCACCTACTTCAACTTCCTGTCGTCGCACGACGGCGTGGGGCTGCTCGGCGCGCGAGGCATCCTCACCGAGGACGAACTGCAGGCGCTGGTGGAACGCACCGTCGCGCACGGCGGCTACGTGTCGTACCGCTCCAACGGCGACGGCACGCAGAGCCCCTACGAACTGAACATCGCCTGGTACAGCGCGCTGAATCGCGAAGACGCTGACGAACCGCAGGCGCTCCAGGTGCGCCGGTTCCTGGCGGCCCGCTCGATTCCGCTGGCCATGAAAGGCGTGCCGGGCATCTACTTCCCGACGCTGTTCGGCGCCCGCAACGACACCGAGGCCGTGCTCCGCGGAGCGGAGAAACGCAGCATCAACCGCCGCACGTACGACGAGGCGTCGCTGCTCGCGCTGCTCGAGGATCCCGACACCTCGGTGTCGCAGGTCGCGCGCGGCATCCGCCGGCTGGTCCGCCGCCGCATCCAGCAGCCAGCCTTCCACCCGAATGCCGCGCAGTACATCCTCGATGCGGGCCGGCACACGATGGGCATCAAGCGGGTGGCCGCGGACGGCAGCCCGCTGCTCGCCCTGACCAACATGACGGCCACGCCGCAGGAGGTGACGCTCGACCGCGACGCCGTCGGCGCGTCGCCTGCCGCGTGGCGCGAGTTGATTACACACGACGTCGTGCCCGACGGCGGCGACGGGCCGCTGCGGCTGACACTCGAGCCGTACCAGGTGTACTGGCTGGTGGAGGACAGGAAATGAAGGCGGTGACGGCCTGGCCGCTGGGCGCGGCGCTGCTGGCGGCGGCGTTTGCCGGCTCGCCCGTCCAGCACTCGTATGCCGGGCCGGCGCCCGGCGTCGCACAGGCGCGGCCGGCATGGCTCGAGGAGGCGCCTGCCGCCCGTGTCTCAACGCCGCACCTCGAGGCACGCGCGCTGCCGCCTGCGCCGGCGCGCAACGGCCAGGTGACGTTGCGCGTCGAGATCACGCCACGGCAGGGCATGCGCATCTACGCGCCGGACGTGACGGGATACGTGCCGCTGACGTTGTCCCTCGACGTCCCCGACGGCGTCACCGCTGTGGGGACGCCCGACTATCCGGCGTCCGTGGAGTACGTGTTCCCGCCGACGGGCGAGCGCTCGCGCGTCTACGACGCGCCGTTCACCCTGTCGCAGCGCGTGCGCGTCCGGTCCGGCGCGGCCGGCGTGGACGGGGTGACGGGCACGCTGCGCTATCAGGCGTGCGACGACCGCCTCTGCTACAAGCCGTCGAGTGTCACCCTCCGCTGGACGCCCGACGAGCCGTAGCGTCAGTGCACGTCGCGGCTGCGCGCCGGCACGTAGATCGCCACGTCAGCCTGCTCGAAGCTGGCGCTGACCATCCGCGCCACCTCGACCCGCGCGTCGTTGAAGCAGGCACCGCCCGAGTGGCGCTCGACGTCGGCAGGCGTGAGCGCCGTCGCCGTCGAGCCGTTCAACGTTCCGAACCGCCAGAGTCCCTTCGGCAGGCTGACCGTGCCCGGCGTGATCGCCGGCAGGACCTGCGCGATGCAGTGCACCTCGCCGAGGGCGTTGTAGACGCGCACCGGCTCGCCGTCGCGCACGCCGCGCGTCTCCGCGTCCACGGGATGTATCAGCAGCCGGGCGGCCGTGCGCCGCAGCTGGCCGAGCGTCGAGCTGATCGTCTTTTCGCTGGCAGGCGAGATCAGCGCCAGCGGGTACTCGCGCGTGGCGGGGTCGAGCTGGTAGTCGTACCAGCTCGGACCCTCGTCGGGCGCCGGCGGGTAGAGATGGATGCGCGCGTCGGCCGTGCCGGGCAGCACGTCCACCATCTGCACGGGTCGCGGGCCGCCCGCCGGCTCCGGCATCCCCTCCGACATCAGCGGCTTCGACAACGACTCCGGGAGCCCGGCCGTCACGCGCAGCAGCGTGTCGGTCTCGTCCTCGGCGTCGCCCACGCCGAGCCGCGCCGCCAGTTCGCTGAAGACTTCAGCGTTCGGCCGCGCTTCGCCGACGGGCTCGATCGCGGGCTGCACGAGCTGCAGGGCATAGGCGCCGTAGCCGCGGGCGATGTCGTAGTGCTCGAGGAACGTCGTCGCCGGCAGGATTACGTCCGCGTACTGGGCCGTGTCGGTGCGGACCTGATCGAAGACGACGGTGAACAGGTCGTCGCGCATCAGGCCCTGTACGACGTGGTCCTGCTCCGGAGTGGTGGCGACGGGGTTGCTGTTGTAGACGAACAGCGCGCGCACGGGATTGGCGGCGTCCGGCGCGAGCGCCTCCGCGAGCCGCGTCATGTTGACGACGCGCGTCGACGGCTGCGGGTGCCGGCGCCAGCGCTCGGCGTCGATGCGCCAGGCGCCGCTGTTGCTCATCGTGAACCCGCCCCCGCGGACGCCGAACTTGTTGGCGATCGCCGGCAGCGCCAGCACGGCCAGGACGGCGTCGGTGCCGTTCCTGTTGCGTTCGAGCCCCCAGCCGCAGCGGATGACCGCCGGCGAGGCTTCCGCGTACCACTCGGCAAAGCGCCGCAGCGCGTCAGCGTCGACGCCGCTCTCTCGCGCCGCGCGCTCGAGCGGCCACGCCTGGACCCGAGCGGTGTAGCCTTCCAGCCCCGACGCATGCGCGTCGAGGAACGTCCGATCGGCATAGCCGGACGTGAGCAGCCACTGGCCGATCGACAGTGCCACGGGCAGATCGGTGCCGGGCCGCACGGGAAGGTGCAGGTCCGCCTGGCGGGCAAGCGGCGTCTGCCGCGGGTCCACCACGACGAGCCGTGCGCCGCGCTCGCGCGCCTCCTTGATGAACGGCATGAGGTGGATGCCCGACGCCGACGGATTGGCGCCCCAGATGACGATGAGCGAGGCCTCGGCGTAGTCCTGGTAGGCGACGCCTGGCATCCGCCCGTACATCAGCTGCGCGGCCAGGCCGGTGGGCGCCGCACAGATCGTGCGCGCGAGGCG
>JBIQIB010000009.1:53931-59006 GCA_044508265.1 Acidobacteriota bacterium | reverse complement strand
TTCGACGTCCTCGAGACGACGGCCGCCGTGACGATCGACGGCCGCGAGATGCCCGCCGGCGCGTACGTCGTTCCCGCCGCGCAGCCCGCGGGACGCCTCGCCGCCAACCTGCTCGACCCGGCCATCGAGCAGCCCGGCCAGTTCGTCGAGGAGCAGGACCGCCGCCGCAGGAAGCGCCTGCCCGACCAGATCTACGACGTCACGGGGTGGCACCTGCCGTCGGCGTTCGACGTGGACGTGCTCGCATACGGACGAGCGCTGTCGACGCTGTCCACGCGACCGCTGGCCACGCCTGCCGCGACGGCCGCTTCCTCGCCGCTGCCTGCCGCTCGTGCCGCGTACGTCATGCCGTGGGGCACCGGCACGGCGGCGCTCGTCGTCGCGGCGCAGCGGTCCGGCATCCGCGTCCGTTTCGCCGACGCCGGGTTCACGCTGGCGGGGCGGGCCTACCCGCTCGGCACCGCGATCGTGCGCGTCGCGGACAACGGCGACGACCTCGCAGAGACCCTCGGGGAACTTGCGCGTCGTCATCACGTGGATGTGGTCCCCACCGACACGACCTTCGTGGACGCCGGCATCTCGCTCGGCAGCAACCAGGTCGTCGCGCTGCAGACACCGCGCGTCCTGCTTGCCTGGGACGCACCGGTGTCGTCGCAGAGTGCCGGATGGACGCGCTACGTGCTCGAGCAGCAGTTTGGCCAGCGCGTCTCCGTGGTGCGAGTCCCGACGCTCGGCAACGCCGATTTGTCACGCTTCGACGTGATCGTGCTGCCGTCGGGCAACTACACCGAGGCGATTGACGGGCAGGTGCTGCAGCGCGTGAAGGACTGGGTGTCTGCCGGCGGCACGCTCGTGACGATGGGCGAGGCGTCGCGCTGGGCGACGCGCGAGGGCGTGCGGCTGCTCGAGACCACGCTGCAGCTGAAGGACGGACGCCCGGATCAGCCTGCGGGCGACGCGGCCCCGGCATCGGAGCGCCCGGCGACGGGCGGCGCCAGGCCTGGAGGTGACGCGCCCGCGCAGCCGATCGACCTCGAGAAGGCGGTGACGCCAGCCACCGAGCCGCCGGACACGACCTACGGCGCGCTGGTGCGCGTGACGCTCGACACGGAGCACTGGCTCAGCGCCGGCACCGACGGCGAGGTGCAGGCCATGGTGGAAGGCCGGCGCGTGTTCTCGCCGTTGACGGCCGACAAGGGCCGCAACGTCGGCACGTACGCCGCCGGCGACGCGGCAGTCGTCGCCGGGCTCGTGTGGCCCGAGTCGCGCACGCTGCTGGCGAACAAGGCGTTTCTCATGCACCAGCCGCACGGCCGCGGCCACGTCGTCGCGTTTGCCGAAGAGCCGAACTTCCGCGCGTTCATGGACGGCACCGCGCTGCTGTTCATGAACGCGGTCCTGCTGGGGCCGGCACATTGAGGCCGCGGACGGCGTACCGATAGCCGATGGCATCCTGGCACCCGATGCCAGGGTCGGCATGCGGACAGCCGTTCGCTTCACGAAGCAATCGACATCTGGGCGCACGACCCCGGTGGCGGCGGATGGCCGTTGCCGTTCCTGATGGCCGCCCACACGAGATCGGCGATGAGCAGGTATCCGCTGTCACTCGGGTGGAAGCCGTCGCTCGAGTAGTTGGCCGGGTCGTACGACCGCCCGTCGCACATCAGGTCGACCACCGTCACGCGGCCCGCCAGCGGGTTGATGGCCTCCGTCGTCAGGCGGACCGACGCCTGCTGCAGGAGCTGGCGATCGCGTGCCGAGAAGGCCCGGGCATACGGCAGCCCTGCGAAGTTCGGCAGGTTCAGGACGACGACCTGCGCAGACGGCGCGCGACTGCGGGCCGTGTCGAGCAGCGTCACGAGATCGCGGCTGAACCCCTGCACCTGCGTCGCGATGAACGCGTCGGGATCGCCCTGCGTCGCGGCGCCGGCAGCGATCGTGTTGGCGTCGTTACCGCCCGCGAACACCGTCAGGAGCCGCGTCGCCGTCGGCACGAAAGGCGCTGCGCGGGCCAGCAGGTTTCCCGTCGGCCGGCGTCCGAGGCTGCTGCCGAGCGCCTCGATGTCAGCACTCAACACGCCTCCCGGCAGGCTCAGGTTCGTGACCGTCACCTCGCGGGTCTCGCGCAGGCGCCTCGCGATGATCTGCACGTAGCCCGTGCCGTTGGGGCAGTCCGTGAGCGGCACGCAGGGCTGGCTGCTGCCGACGCCGATGCCGTCGCTCTGCGCGATGGCGGTGTAGTGCACCGGCTCGGTGCCCGGGCCTATCGGCGTCGGAGCCGTCGGCGGGTCGTCGCCGTTCGAGGAGCCGTTGCACGCGCTCGACGACATGCCGGCGATGGCACAGAGCAGCGCGGTGCAGAGCAGGCGCGCCGCCTGACGGCCGCGGCTCGGGCTAAGATGCGCGAGCACAGGGAGAACGATACGCATGAAGAAGCAGGTCCTCGGACTGGTGTTGGCCGCCGTGACGGCCCTGGTGGCGGCGACGCCCGGCCTCGGGCAGCCGACGGTGACCTCGCCGCGCCAGCAGTTCGGCTTCGACATCGGCGACGACTATCAGCTCGTCACCTACAGCCAGATGTCCGACTACTGGCGGCGCCTCGATGCCGAGTCCGAGCGGATGACGCTCGTCGAGATCGGCAGGACGGAAGAAGGACGGCCGCACCTGATGGCCATCATTACCTCGCCCGCGAACCACGGCAAGCTCGGGCGCTATCGCGAGATCGCACGACGGCTCGCACTGGCCGAGGACGTGACCACCGAGGACGAAGCGCGTGCCCTCGCCGCGGAAGGCCGTGCGGTCGTCTGGATCGACGGCGGCCTGCATGCCAACGAAGTGCTCGGCGCGCAGCAGCTGATCGAGCTCGTCTACCAGCTTACCTCGGGCGATGACCCCGAGACCCTGCGCTTTCTCGACGACGTGATCGTCCTGGCAACGCATGCCAATCCTGACGGCCACGAGCTCGTCGCCAACTGGTACCTCCGCGAGTCTGATCCGCTGCGTCGGAGCACGGCCGCGCTGCCGGTGCTGTACCAGAAGTACGCGGGGCACGACAACAACCGCGACTCGTACATGTCCGCGCTGGCCGAGACGGCCAACATGAACCGCGTCCTGTTCCGCGAGTGGTTCCCGCAGATCATGTACAACCACCACCAGACGGGCCCTGCCGGCACCGTCATGTTCGCCCCGCCGTTTCGCGATCCGTTCAACTACGTCTACGACCCGCTCGTGCCGACGAGCCTCGACCTCGTCGGCGCGGCGATGCACACGCGTTTCGCCAGCGAGGGGAAGCCCGGGGTGACGATGCGGCGCGGCGCGAACTACTCGACGTGGTGGAACGGCGGCCTGCGGACCACGGTGTACTTCCACAACATGATCGGGCTGCTGACCGAGACCATCGGCCACCCGACGCCGATGGAGATCCCGTTCCGTCCGGAGCGCACGCTGCCGAGCAACGACCTGCCCAATCCCATCGCGCCGCAGCGCTGGCACTTCCGCCAGAGCATCGACTACTCGATCACGGCCAACCGCGCGGTGCTCGACGTCGCCTCGCGCTACCGCGAGACGTTCCTGTTCAACATCTGGCGCATGGGCCGCAACGCCATCGAGCGCGGATCGACGGACACCTGGACGATGTATCCGCGGCGACTCGATCGGCTGCGCGAGGCGCTGCAGCGCCGGGGCGTCGATGCCGACGCCCTGCCGCGGTCGGGTGGAGCGCCGCGCGAGGTATATGACGAGGTGCTGCGCGATCCGCAGCTGCGCGACGCGCGCGGCTACATCCTGCCGGCCGATCAGCGCGACTTCCCGACGGCGACGGCGTTCGTGAACGCGCTGATCCGCGCCGGCGTGACGGTGCACCGCGCCACGTCGGCGTTCGAGGCGGCAGGCAAGCAGTACCCGGCCGGGTCGCTCGTCGTGAAGGCCGCGCAGGCGTTCCGCCCGCACGTGCTCGACATGTTCGAGCCGCAGGACCACCCGGACGACTTCCAGTATCCAGGCGGTCCCCCCATCCCACCCTACGACAGCGCCGGATGGACGCTGGCCTACCAGATGGGCGTCGCGTTCGACCGCGTGCTCGAGGGCTTCGACGGGCCGTTCGAACGCGTCAGCGACGAGTTGCCCATCCCTGCCGGCACGGTGACGGGCCCGTCATCGTCGGCGGCCTACACGTTCACGCACGGCATGAACCAGTCCTTCCGCGCGATCAACAAGCTGCTCGCGGCAGGCGAGTCGGTGCGGTGGCTCGAAGGAGGCGGCTTCGAGGTGGCGAGCCGGGACGGCACGCGGGCGAGGCTCGAGGCAATCGCGCGGGAGACGGGCGTCACGTTCACGGGCGCCGCGAAGCAGGCCACCGAAGGGCGTCCTGTCGGACCGGTGCGCATCGGTCTCGTCGATCGCTATGGCGGCCTGATGCCCTCCGGCTGGGTGCGCCTGGTGCTCGAGACGTTCGAGTTCCCGTACGAGGTCGTCTTCCCGCGGACGCTCGACGCCGGCTCGCTCAACGACAGGTTCGACGTGCTGATCTTCGTTGACGGCTCGCTGTCGCGGGGCGGCCCGGGCATCGAGCCGGAACGCATCCCGGAGCCGTATCGCGACAGGCTGGGCGCGGTGACCCGCGATCGCACGGCGCCGGCGTTGCGGGCCTTCCTCGAGGGCGGCGGCAGGATCACGGCCATCGGCAGCGCGACGCAGCTGGCGCAGTGGCTCGACCTGCCGATTGGCAACGCGCTCGTCGAGCAGACCGAAGACGGCCTGCAGCCGCTGTCACGCGAGAAGTACTACGTGCCCGGATCGGTCCTGCGCGTCAAGGCCGACACGAGCCTGCCCGTCGCGCACGGCATGCCGGAGGACGTGGACGTGTACTTCAACAACAGCCCGGTGTTCCGCCTGCCTGACGATGCCGAGGCGAGGGGCATCACGCCTGTCGCGTGGTTCGACTCGGCGGCCCCGCTGCGCAGCGGGTGGGCGTGGGGGCAGCACTACCTCGAGGGTGGCGTGGCGATGGTGCAGGCGCGCGTGGGGAAGGGGACGCTGTATCTGTTCGGCCCCGAGATCACGTTCCGCGCGCAGCC
>JBIQIB010000009.1:46613-53831 GCA_044508265.1 Acidobacteriota bacterium | reverse complement strand
CCGACCTACTTCAAACCCTCAAGCATCGCGTCGAGCGACGCGCCCGAGTGCCACGTGCCATTCAGCACGACGCCCGCCCGGCGATGCACGGCGGAGATGTCGTCGAGAGGGTTGGCATCGAGCACCAGGAGGTTCGCGAGCTTGCCGCTTGCCACGGTGCCGCTGTCGGCCTCCGTCTCGAAGTAGGTGGCGACGGCGCGCGTGCCGGAGACCAGCGCCTGGTACGGCGTGAGACCCGCCTTCACCACGGCCTCGAGCTCCTCGAGCGTTGCCAGGCCGGGGATGTTGTTGACCTGCGGCGCATCGGCGCCGAGCAGGATGCCGACGTCCTGCGCCTGCATCTCCTTCAGCAGCGCCGAGCGGAACGCCATCAGTTTCTGGCGGTTCTCGGCCGTGGAGAACTGCGGGCCGGCCTGGAAGTTGCGCCGTTGGTTCTCCCAGCTCGTCGCGAGATCCTGCGGCAGCCAGGCCATCTCCGGCCGCGCCACCGACTCGGCCGGCGGCGTCTCGTCGAGGAAGCGGATGAGCAGCGTTTCGGTCGGCACCACCCAGACGCCGGCGTCCTTTGTCTTGCTCACGAGCCCGGGAATCTTCTCGTGATCGAGGTCGCCGGCAATCAGCGTCCCGAAGAAGCCCGACTGCGTGACCTCGACGCCGTCGCGCACCGCGGCCTCGGCGTAGCCGTCGAGGTGGTCGATGGACGCGTAGCCCGCCTCGATCGCGCGATGCACGCCGACCGCTGACGGCACGTGGCCGGCAAACGGGATGCCGACCTCCTTCGCGGTGGCGGCGAGCGCGTTGAACGCCTCGAGCGACACGCCGGGATGGATCTTGATCAGGTCGTAGCCGGCCTCCTTCTGCTCGCGTGCCATCTGCTCGGCCTGCTCGACCGACTGGACGGAGTTGCCGTTGGCCGACGGCCCCGACGTGTAGATGCGCGGGCCGAGCAGCTCGCCGCGCGCCACGCGCTCACGCAGCTCGAGCTGCGCCGGGTGCCCGAGCATGCTGCGGATGGTCAGGATGCCGTGCGCCACGTTGAGCGTCAGGATGCGCTCGTTCATCGAGGCGTTGTCGCCGGCAAGGTGTCCGTGCATCTCCGCGAGGCCGGGCAGCACGTACTTGCCGTCGAGCTGCACCGTCTCGGCGCCTGCCGGCACTGCCACATCGTCCACGCCGCCGATCTCGACGATCCGTCCGTCCTGAATCAGTATGGTCTGCCGTTCGAGGACGCGCTCGTCGTCCATGGGCAGGACGTTGACGCCCACGAGCGCGAGGTCGGCCTGCCGCTCGGCCGGCTGGGACGTGTCTGGTGCGCCGCAGGCGGCCGTACAGGCCAGCGCGGCAAGGGTCATCAATCCCGCGAGGCCGCGGGGGTCAAACGATCGCATGTGACGGTCTCCTCCGATGGAGGAGAGTCTACCGCGGGTTGAGCGGCGCGTCGTCGAGCAGCTCGACCGACCCCGTTGCGGCATGCGATCGCAGCGCGCGGGCGCCCGCCTGGGTCTTGCGCTGGTACATGCGCGAGTCGGCGGCCATGAGCAGGGCCTCGGACGAGTCGCCGTCGCGCGGGAAGATGGCGGCGCCGATGCTCACGCTCATCGCCATCTGCCGGCCGTCCGGCAGCGTCACGCGCATCGCCCGGATGCGCGCGTGCAGCTCGTCCACGCGTTCGTGCGCCTCGTCGCCGCCGCACTCCGGCATCATGATCACGAACTCGTCACCGCCGTAGCGGGCGCACACGTCGTAGGGCCGGACCGACGTGCGCAGCAGTGCCGAGAGCTCGCGCAGCGCCAGGTCGCCCACCGGATGGCCTTCGGTGTCGTTGATGCTCTTGAAGTCGTCCACGTCGAGCAGCAGCAGCGCCAGGTTCGACGCCTGACGCGCCGCGCGCGCGAGCTCCTGCGTCAGGTGCATCCAGAGGAAGCGCGTGTTGGGCAGCTCGGTGAGCGGGTCGGTCAGCGCGTCTTCCTGTGCGCGGGCCAGCTGGAGCGAGTGGCTCACGACCGGTCCGGCCTGCCGGGCGACGATCTCGAGCATGCGGCAGTCGTCCTGCGTGTAGTTCGCGGGCGTCACGTGATAGACGGCCAGCGCGCCGACGACCTGGCCGTCGCTGTCGTGCAGCGGGCAGACGATCGACGAGCGCAGCAGCGTCTTCGGTCCGCCGGTGCGATGCTGCTCCAGATACGCCTGCGGGTTGCCGTTGGCGACGGCGCGCCGTTCGGCGACGGCTTCACCGAACGTGCCGGTGGTGGCCGAGACGCGAACGGCCGACAGCAGGTCGGCGTCGACGCCCTCGGCGTGCGCACAACGGAAGACGTGGTTCGCCTCGTCGTAGGTGTACAGCGCACTGCTCGAGTAGGTGAGGACGCGTGTCAGCTTGCGCGCGAGCATCTGCGCGGTGCCCTGCACGCCGAGACCTGCCGACATCGCGAGCGAGATCTCGAGCAGCGCCACGTCCTCCCGCCGTGCCGATTCGATCGACTCGAAGCAGCGGACGCCGGGCACGACGTCGTCGGCGGCCGGCGACGCGGGCAGCAGGCCGATGAACGTCTCGACCAGTTCGGGGTCGAGCGCCCGGCCGGCTTCCTCGCGCAGCACGGCGATGGCGGCATCCTGCGGCAGGCGATCGCGATACGGACGCTTGCTGACGAGCGCGTCGTAGCAGTCGACCACCGCCAGCACGCGCGCGCCGCGCGGAATGGCTTCGCCGGCGAGCCCTTCCGGATATCCCTTGCCGTCCCAGCGCTCGTGGTGCGCGAGGACGAGCTCACGCACCGGCCCGGCAAACGGCACCTCGTTCAGCAGATCGGCGCTCACGCGCGGATGGGCATGCACGCGGTGGAACTCGTCCACCGACAGCGGCCCGGGCTTCGAGAGGATGTGATCCGGCACCGCCAGCAGACCGACGTCGAGCAGCAGCGCCGCCGTGTCGATGGCCGCGACCTCTTCGGCAGGCAGCGCCAGCGCTGACGCAAGCTGCCGGGCGTAGGTGCGGCGCCGTTCGAGGCGACGCCCCGAGGCGTCGAGCTTGGCGTCCACCGCCGCGGCAAGCACCGCGACCAGCGCGGCATCAACGGAACCGGTGCTCGTGCCGGACCCCGAAGCGGCAGGGTCCTGCGCATCCCGCTCGACCGCGTCGACGCCTGACGCGGCGGACGTGAACGCCGGCCACATCGCGGCGCAGGCCAGGCCGATGCCCACCCCGGCCACAAGCGCGCCTGCCGTCGGCGCTACCCACAGCAGCGCGGTCCCCAGCACGCAGAGGATGAGCGCCGCGATGATGGCGGCGGGACGAACGGGACGTCTCGAGGTGAACATGGGCGCCGAACGATCGACGCACACACTCTCCCACATGAGGGCAGGGTGGTGCCACATGGCTATGGCTACTCAACGCGTCAGCGGGTGGCGACCGAACGGGTCGGGCATGGCATCGCCGGCCGCGCTGCCGTCTTGACCCGGCCGCGAGCCTCTGGCAGGCTGGGGCGATGATGTGGCGTGCGTTGTCGCGCATGGTCGCCGTGCGGCTGGCGCTGCTCGTGGCGATTGCCGCTGCCGGTCCTGCCGGCGTGGCCTCGTCGTGGCATGCGTCCGGTACGCTCGAGCACCGGCTGCCCCTGCAGTCGGTCGCGACGCAGCCGGCCTCGCTCGAGGCCGGTGCGCTCCCGCCCATCGTCACCACGCATTGCGAGGCCTGCCAGTTCGGCGCCACGCTCCGTGCGTGGACGCCCACGGCCGCCGCGTCCACTGTCGTCCCCCCGTCCGCGAACCTGACGTACGGCACGCCGCGCGACGCGGCGCTGCGCGAGCTGCCCGCCGGCGTCAAGGCCGGCCGCGCTCCGCCCCGCACCTGTTGACCGAATAGGGCGTTTTCCCAGGTTTCGCGTCAACTGACCCGCAGAGGAACGGCCGCGCGGGCGGAACGTGTCGGCATCGACGGCGTGTACGCGTCGGATGCCGGCCGTGCCGTGGCTGCAGGCTGCCCATGAGGCGGCGCCGGCCCGAGCCGTTCCGGAAAGACTTCCAGGCAATGCGTTGCCATCACTTCCTGCGGCCCCTGGCCCGTGCGCTCGCCTGCGCCGTGGTCACCACGACGGCCGCGTTCGCACAGCCGCCCGCCGAGGCAGGCGCCCAGCTCAGGGGCCGAGTGGTCACCGCCGAAGGCGAGATCCCCCTGCCCGGGGTCGTCGTGACGATTGAAGAGCGTGAAGCCTTCGTCGTCACCGATGAGGACGGGCGTTTCGAGTTCGATGGACAGCCAGCCGGTATCGTCCACGTCACGGCGGCGATCCAGGGGTTCGAGCCGGTGCGCGAGGAGGTCGTCCTCGGCGCGGCGCCCGTTGAGCTCACCCTGGCGCTGCGTGACGACCTGCACTTCACCGAAGCCGTTTCCGTCAGCCCGCAGCCGCGCGACCCGTTCGAGTCGTACCAGCCGACGTCGGTGCTGAGCGGCCAGGAGCTCGCCATCAAACTCGACAGCTCGCTCGGCGCGATGCTGCGCGAGGAGCCGGGCGTCGCGGAGCGCTCGCTCGGCGCCGGCCCGTCGCGTCCTGTCATCCGCGGGCAGGACGGCGACCGCGTGCTGATCCTCCAGAACAGCCAGCGCACCGGCGACATCTCGAGCCAGTCGGCCGACCACGGCGTGACGCTCAACCCGGCGGCCGCGACGCAGGTGGAGGTGGTACGCGGGCCGGCGACGCTGCTGTACGGGGCCAACGCGATCGGCGGTCTCGTCAACGTCATCTCCGAGCAGATCCCGACGCGGCCCGTGACGGAGGTGATCGGGCGCGCGCAGGTCGATCTCGCGACGAACGCCGCGCAGGCCGGTACGGCTGCGGACATCAGCGTCGGCAACGGACGATGGGTGCTGAACGCGGGAGGGTCGGCCACGCGGGCCGGCGACTTCTCGACGCCCGTCGGCGAGGTGGACAACTCGTCCACGCGCGGCGCGTTCGGGAGCGTGGGGCTGTCGAGGACGTCCAGCGGCGGATACCTCGGCGGCAGCGTCTCGTTCGACGACACGCGCTACGGCGTGCCGCTCGTGGAGGATGGCGGCATCGAGCTGAATCCGCGCCGGCGCGTGCTCAACCTGCGCGGTGAACGGCGCAACCTCGCGGGGCTCTTCGACTCGGTGCGCGCGTCCGTCGCGCATCATCGCTATCGGCACGAAGAGCTGGACGAGGACGTGCCGGTGACGTTCTTCAGGAACGATCTCTTCGACGTGGACGTCCGCGCGACGCACCGGGCAATCGGCCGTGTCACGGGCACGGTCGGCGTCTCCGGGTACGGGCGCCGCTTCGACGTGGAGGGGGCCGAGGACCTGTCACCGCGGGTGGACCAGCGGATGCTCTCGCTGTTCACCTACCAGGAGATGAGCTGGGCGCACGCCACGCTGCAGTTCGGCGGCCGCTACGACCGCGCGACCTACGACCCGAAGGGCGGCCTGCGCGCGCGAGACTTCGACAACCTGTCGTTCTCGGCCGGCACGCTGCTGCGTCCTACCGACAGGAGCGTGATTGCCGTCAGCTTCGCCAGGGCGGCGCGCAACCCGGCGCTCGAAGAGCTGTACTTCTTCGGGGCGCATCCCGGCAACTTCACGTACGAGATCGGCAACCCCGCGCTGGAGTCGGAAGTGGCCTACGGGCTGGACGTGTCGTACAGGCTGAGGCTGTCGCGTGTGTCGGCCGAGTTCAGCTACTTCAACAACACCGTCAACGGCTACATCTTCCGCAACCCGATCAGCGAGGAGGAGTTCGACCTGCGGTTCCCCGACATCGCCGATCCCGGGCATGAGGACGAGCACGACCACGACCACGACGCGCCCGATGACCACGGCCACGGCGGGCATGCGCATGGCGACCTGCCGATCATCGAGTTCATGGGCCGCGACGCCAGACTGCACGGCTTCGAGGCGCATGCCGACGTCGACGTCATGCGCGGGCTCCACATCGAGTTCGGGCTCGACACGGTGAGGGGATCGCTGCGGCGGACCGGCGAGGCGCTGCCGCGCATGCCCCCTGTTCGCGTCACGTCAGGAATGCGTTACCATCGGAACGCACTGCAGTTCGGAGGGCAGGTGGTGTTTGCCGCCGAGCAGGACCGCGTCCACGACATCGAGACGCGGACGCCGGGCTACGGTGTGCTGAAGCTGTTCGGGGCATACTCGTTCCCGAGCGGCCGGCTGGTCAACACGATCACCGTCCGGCTCGACAACGCGACGGACCGCCTGTACCGGAATCACCTGTCCTACATCAAGGACCTGGTGCCCGAGATGGGGAGGAACTTTCGCGTGGTGTACGGCGTCAGCTTCTAGGCGATATTGATCTTGCCGTCGGCGTGCGGGGAGGCGCGTCCGGCGGCAGGTGGGAAGGGGATCGGGCCTCGTGCCCGGTCCCCTTTTCGTTGGATCGGCGGACCAGGTCGGCTTGTCGGCTCGTCGGCGTGCCGGCTTGCCGGCAAGTCAGCAGGTCGGCTTGTCGGCGTGCCAGCTTGCCAGCTTGCCAGCGGGTCGGCAGGTCGGCAGTCGGTCGGCAGGTCGGCGTGCCGGCCGGTCAGCACGTCAGCTCGTCGGGTGCGCGGATGCGACGCCTGCCGGCCGTATGATCGCGTCCATGCCGCGATTGACTCGGATCTACACCCGCAAGGGCGACGATGGGACGACGGGCCTGGGAGGGGGACAGCGGGTTCCGAAGGACGCCCGGCGGGTCTCGGTCTACGGCACGGTGGACGAGCTGAACTCGCACCTCGGTGTGGTGCTGGCCGCGCAGCCAGCCGCGCGGCTGGTGCCGGAGCTCGAGCGCATCCAGAACGAGCTGTTCCATCTCGGCTCCGACCTCTGCTTCGTCGAGGCCGACAAGGCGAGCCTGCAGCTGCCGCAGATCGAAGGCCGCCACGTCGAGGTCCTCGAGCGCCTCATGGACGACCTCAACGGCATCGTCGGTCCGCTCGAGAACTTCGTCCTGCCCGGCGGGACGCCCGCCGCCGCCGCGCTGCACGTGGCGCGCACCGTCTGCCGTCGCGCCGAGCGCGAGGCGATTGCGCTCGCCCGCGAGGAGCCCATCGGCACGCACGTCGTCGCCTACCTGAACCGGCTCTCGGACGCGCTCTTCGTCATGGCCCGCTACGACAACCACGAGCACGGCGCGCGCGAGACGCTCTGGAACTCCACAATCTGACGCAGCCGGATCGTGTCGAGGTAGGTCGACAAGCGGACGAGCCGAC
>JBIQIB010000009.1:45456-46513 GCA_044508265.1 Acidobacteriota bacterium | reverse complement strand
GCTGATCCGCCGACCCGCCGAACTATCATCCCCGCGTGGCGCAGGGGGAGCGACGACAGCCGACGGCACGGCCCGTGGTGGGACGGCTGGCGCCCACGCCGTCGGGCCACCTGCATCTCGGCAACGTCTGCGCGTTCGGCGAGGCGTGGCTGTCGGCGCGGGCGGCCGGCGGCCGGCTGCTGCTGCGCATCGAGGACATCGACACGGGGCGCGCGCGCCGCGACGTCGAGGACGGCATCCGGCGCGACCTCGAGTGGCTGGGGCTCACCTGGGATGCCGAGACGCCGCGGCAGTCGGCGCGCACATACGACGCGGCGCTGGCCGCGCTCGGGTCGTCGGTGTACCGCTGCGACTGCACGCGGGCGCAGCGTGCGGCAAGCGCTGGACGGTGTGTCGGGGCCTGCCGGACGCGGGGATTGACCGAGGGCGCGGTGCGGCTGGCGCTGCCGTCCGGCGACGTCGTGGTGGAGGACCGGCGCTGGGGGCGCCTCTTCGTCGATCCGGCGACGTCCGGCGACCCGATCCTCGTGCGGCGCGACGGCGTCGTCGCCTACAACCTGGCGGTGGTGGCCGACGACATCGCCGACCGCGTCACCGAGGTGGTGCGGGGGAGCGACCTGCTCGAGATCACGGCCGTCCAGCTGCGGTTGTACGAGGCGTGGGGACATCCGCCGCCGACGTGGCTGCACGCGCCGCTCGTGCTCGGCCCGGATGGGCGCAAGTTGTCGAAGTCGCACGGCGACGCGCACGTCGGCGCGATGCGGGAGGCCGGCGCGACGGCGGCCGACGTGTGGCGGTGCGTCCTGCCGTGGCTCGGCGTGCCGGACTGCGGGTCGCTCGAGGAGGCCGTGCCGCGCTGGCAGCCGGATGCGGGCCTGCGCGGGCCTGTCGTGTGGGGTCAGGTCTCGTGAAGGACGCCGGGTGGGGTCAGGTCTCGGCAACCTGGCGATGCAGAATCTGCGAACTATCTGCCGTTTCAGCCTGGCCCGTGCAGATTCTGCAACGCACGAGTGCCGAGACCTGACCCCCGAAAGCGTCCTTCACGAGACCTGACCCC
>JBIQIB010000009.1:24515-45356 GCA_044508265.1 Acidobacteriota bacterium | reverse complement strand
CGAGACCTGACCCCCGAAAGCGTCCTTCACGAGACCTGACCCCACTCACCGCGCCACGGCCTCGGCCCGCCGCATCACCCTCAGGACGTTCTCCCCTAGCAGCTTCTTCACGGCCGCGTCGCTCCAGCCCCGCTTCAGCAGCTCGGCGACCAGCGCCGGGTACGTCGCGACGTCCTCGAGACCTTCGACCACCGCCGTGATCCCGTCGAAGTCGCCGCCGAGCCCCACGTGGTCTTCGCCGGCCACCTTGCGGATGTGCTCGATGTGGTCCGCCACCTGGGCGAGCGTCGCGCGCGGTGTCGGATGTGCCTGCCGCCACGCCGCCATGCCCTCTTCCACCGACGCCGGCGTGCTGCCCGGCACGGCCTGCAGCCGCTGCCGTTCCGCCTGCGCCGCACGCCCATGGTCGGCGACCTCCTGCGAGATGAACCCGGGAACGAACGTCACCATCACCACGCCGCCGTTCTGCGGCATCAGCGCCAGGACGTCATCGGGCACGTTCCGCGGCACGTCACAGAGGGCCCGCGCCGACGAATGCGAGAAGATGACCGGCGCCCGCGTCACCCGCAGTGCGTCGTGCATCGTCGCCGGCGCGACGTGCGACAGGTCGACCAGCATGCCGAGCCGGTTCATCTCGCGGACGACCTCTTCGCCGAACGCCGTCAGCCCGTCGTGCTCCGGCTGCGCGCCCGCCGCGTCGGCCCACGGCAGGTTGGCGCTGTGCGTCAGCGTCATGTAGCCGACGCCCAGCTGGTGGAACATGCGCAGCGTCCCGAGCGAGCCGTCGATCGAGTGCCCGCCCTCGACGCCCATCAGCGACGCAATCTTCCCGTCGCGGAACACGCGTTCCACGTCGTCGGCCGTCCGCGCGAACGCAAACGTGTCGGGATAGCGCCGCACCATCTCGTAGACGGCGTCGATCTGCTCGAGCGTCGCCGTGACCGCCGACTGGCCCTGCAGCGACGCCGGGACGTACACCGACCAGAACTGGCCGCCCACGCGGCCCTTGCGCAGCCTGTCGATGTCGGTCATCAGCTGCGGCTGAGGCTTGCGGATGTCGACGGCGTCGAAGTCGTACCACGACCCCTCGCGCATCGCCCACGGCAGGTCGTTGTGGCCGTCGATGAGCGGCGTCGACGCCATGAGCCGCTCGGCTCGCGCCAGCAGCGACGCGTCAGGTCCCTGCCCGGCATTCGCCGCGGCGCAGGAGGTCGACACCAGGAGGGTCACACACAGGAGACTCGATCGCATGGCGGAAAGGATACCGCCACGCCCGCGAGGCTAGCAGCGGCGGATGCGCGCGAACTCGCGGCGGAGCTCTTCCCGGAAGTCGGGATGCGCGATGTTGATCAGCGCCTCGCCCCGCTCCCGCAGCGTCAGCCCCTGCAGGTTGACGGCGCCGTACTCGGTGACCACCCAGTGGACGTGACCGCGCGTCGTCACGACGCCTGCGCCGGGCCGCAGCTCCCAGACGATGCGCGACGCCGTGCCGCGGGCGGCCGTGGACGGCAGCGCGATGATCGGCTTGCCGCCGGGCGAGAGCGCCGCCCCGCGGATGAAGTCGAGCTGCCCGCCGATGCCCGAGAAGATCTGGTGCCCGAACGAGTCGGCGCACACCTGCCCGGTGAGGTCGATCTCGATGGCCGAGTTGATGGCCACCACCTTGGGGTTGCGGCGGATGACCGCGGTGTCGTTCGTGCGGTCACACGGGTGGAACTCGACGAGCGGGTTGTCGTCGACGAAGTCGAACAGCCGGCGCGTGCCGGACACGAACGACGTCACCAGGCGGTTCGGGTGCACGGTCTTGTGCCTGTTGGTGACGACCCCTTGCGTCACGAGGTCGATGACGCCATCCGAGAACATCTCGGTGTGGATGCCGAGGTCGTGCTTGCCGGTAAGGCGGCGCAGGACCGCGTCCGGGATGCTGCCGATGCCCATCTGCAGCGTCGAGCCATCGTCCACCAGGTCGGCGACGAGCTCGCCGATGCGCGCGTCCACGTCGGTCTCGGGACGCGCGATGTGCTCGTGCAGCGGACGATCCGTCGCGATGAACGCGTCGATCCGGTCGAACGGCACGACGACGTTGCCGCGCGTGCGCGGCATCTGGCTGTTGATCTCGGCGATGAGGATGCGCGCGGTGTCGGCCGCCGAGCGCGCGCTGTCCACGGACGTGCCCAGCGTGCAGAGCCCGTGACGATCCGGCGGCGACACCTGCAGCAGCGCGGCGTCGAGCGGAATGCGCCCGGACCGGAACAGGTAAGGAATGTCCGACAGGAACACCGGCACGAAGTCCGCGCGCCCCTCCTCGATCGGCTTGCGCAGCTCCGCGCCGGTGAAGAGCGACACGGACCGCAGGCGGCCCTGCACCTCCGGCGCGGCAAAGGGCGCCGGCCCGCCCGTGTGCATGTGGTACAGCGACACGCCCTCGATGTCGGTGCGTGCCGCGAGCGCGTCGAGCAGGGGCGTAGGCGTCGCCGCGGCGCCGTGCACGAAGACGCGCATCCCGCTCGTGATGAGCGAGACGGCCTCCGCCGGCGTCACGGAGCGGCCGCGCCAGTCAGCGTCGGCGTGTCCCCGGGTCGTCGATGGTCGCTGCGTCATGCGTCAGAGTGTACGCGGACGTGGCGCCGGGCCATCGGCGATCCGTCAGCCGCTGACGTGCTTCGGCTGCGGCTTCGCCTTGCTGGCCGCGTTGGCCGCGCACGCGGCGCATGCGGCCCCGGCCTTCTTCTGCTGCGGACCGAACGCGCCGAACACGCGCTTCAGCACGACCCACGCGGCGGCCAGCGCCACCAGCGTCACCACGACGTGCTGGGCGAACTCAGACATGGCTCCTCACGAGATGCCTGCCAGGCGCAGGCCCTGATACAGGGCCAGGGCGCAGACGTACGCGAGCACCGACATGTAGCCGAGCTGAAGCGCCGCGTACGAGAGCCTGCCGGTCTCGCGGCGCGTCACGGCCAGCGTCGGCAGGCATTGCATCGCCAGCACGAAGAATACCAGCGCGCTCGCCGAAACCGCTGGCGTCAGCATCGGCGACCCATCGTCGCGTGCCGCGGCACGGATGCGCTCGATGACGCCGGCGTCTACCTCGCCGTCGCCCCCGGCGCCGACGAGCACCGAGAGGGTCGACACGAACACCTCGCGCGCAAGGAAGCTCGTGAGCACGCCGACGGTGAGCTGCCAGTCGAAGCCGAGCGGCGCGAACACGGGCTGCACGGCCCGTCCGAAGCGGCCCGCGAACGAGCGAGCCTGCGCCGCGCGTGCGTCCAGCGCGTCGGCCTGTGCGATGAGCGAGTCGGCGTCGTCCGCACCGACTGCCGCTTCCGCCTGCGTCCGCAACTGCTCGGCCTCGGGTGTCGGGCCCGTCGCGGGGTAGCTGCTGAGCCACCACATCACGATGCAGATCGCCATGATGACCGTCCCCGCGGTCTTCAGGAACGCCAGGCCCTGGTCACGAGCCGAGAGCAGCGCGTTGGTCAGCGAGGGCACCTTGTAGCTCGGCAGCTCGAGCACCATCGGCCGTGAACGTCCCCGGAGCCATGTGCGGCCAAGCACGGCAGCCGTCCCCAACGACGCCGCGGCGCCCAGCAGGTAGCAGCCGCCGAAGGCGACGGCCGCGAGGCCCGGGCTGTCGGCAAACAGCAGGCTCGTGAGGAGCACGTACACCGGCAGCCGCGCCGAGCAGCTGACGAGCGGCGCGACCATGATGGTCGCGAGGCGATCACGGCGATCCGGGATCAGGCGCGTTGCCATGATGCCGGGGATGGCACAGGCCGACGAGGTCAGCAGCGGCACGAAGGCCTGCCCAGGCAATCCGAAGCGGTGCAGCACGCGATCCATCACGAACGCGGCGCGGGCCAGATAGCCGGTGTCCTCCAGCAGGCTGATCAGGAAGAACAGCAGGCAGATCTGCGGCAGGAAGACGACGGTGCCGGCGATGCCGCCGATGATGCCGTCGACCGTCAGGTCGCGGATGGGGCCTTCGGGCAGGTACGTGGTGGCCAGGGATCCGAGGCCGGCAAACGTCGCCTCGATGAGATCCATCGGGATCGTGGCGAGGGCGAACAGCGTCCAGAAGAGCAGCCCCATCACCACCAGGAACGCCGCGACGCCCCACACGCGATGCGTCAGGATGCGGTCGAGCCGCTCCGCCACCGTGTCGACGGGATCGTCCTCGTGCATCCGGCCCGCGCTGGCGGCGAGCACGTCGTCGGCCCAGTCGGCCAGTTGTCCGGCCTCGGTGCCGCGCGGCGGCAGGTCGAACGGACGCGTGACGGGCGTGCCCCGACGAGCGAGCACGCCGCCGACGGCGGCGAGCACCTCCGGCAGGCCGGTGCCACGCCGCGCGACGGTCGGGATCACGGGGCAGCCGAGGCGCTCGGCAAGCCGCGCGGGGTCGAGCGTCAGTCCGCGACGCTGCGCCAGGTCGACCATGTTCAGCGCGACGACGAGCGGCACCTCGTAGGTGAGCAGCTCCGCCGTCAGCATAAGGTTGCGCGTCAGGTTGCACGCGTCGAGCACCACGATGAGCGCGTCCGGCCGATGGTACGGACCGCTGCCTTCCAGCACGTCGCGGACGATCGCCGACTCCGGCGCGTCCATGCCCAAAGCGTAGAGGCCGGGCAGGTCGACCACCTCGACCGAGCGCCTGCCGGGCAGCATGGTCCGTCCGGTGCGCGACGTGGTCGTCGTGCCGGGGAAGTTCGACGTCTTGGCGCGCACGCCGCAGAGGCGGTTGAAGACCGTCGTCTTGCCGGTATTGGGGTTGCCGACGAGCGCGACGCGCGCCGCGGCTGCCGACGATGGGGTTCGTTGGACCGGCTCGGCGAGCGCGTCAGGCGCCGGCATGTGGCAGCACGAAGATGGCGTCGGCCACGAGCCTCGAAAGGCCGATGCGCGTGGCGCGTACCTGGACGATGCACGGCTCGCCGACCTTGCAGAGTCGTACCCGGCAGCGTTCGGTGAGCCCGAGGGCGCGCAGCAGCTCGCCGCACCCGCGGTCGACGTGCGCGGCGTGCAGCGTGCACGTGGAACCGGCGGCCAGGGAGGTCAGGGGAACCGCAGCCGGCAGTGTGTCAGGAGCCTGGACGTGCATGTGATGGATATCCGACTCAGCGAGTCCTACATCGGCGATGCTACCACAGGCAGGCCGGTACAATGCTGCGTCATGGGCAAGCCTCCCGTCGAAGCCACGCTCACGTGGCGGCGCGACCTGACGTTCGACGCGACGGCCGGCCCGCATACCGTACGCCTCGACGGCGACAACCACGCGGGCATCTCGCCGATGTACGCGCTCGCCGTCGCGCTCGCGGGCTGCATGGCCGTGGACGTGGTGATGATCCTGCAGAAGGGCCGTCACGAGCTGACCGGCCTCGACGTCCGCATCCGCGGCGTGAGGGCGGATGGACCGCCGTCGTACTTCACCGACGTCGCGCTGCACTACGACCTGGTCGGCGAGGTGCCGTCGGCGGCCGTCGAGCGCGCCATCGCACTGTCGCGCGACAAGTACTGCTCGGTGCTGCACACGCTCCGGCCCGACCTGCGCCTCGACATCACGCACGCCATTACGCCCGCGTGACGGCCGCCGCCCCACGATCGCGCGTCGACGTGCACCGCTCGCGTTCAGCGGTTCGCGGTGAGCGGCAACCGGGTCAACTTGAGCCGATGAGTACGACACCTTCCAACGTGCCGGCACCGAGCGCCGCCGCGGCCGCCACTCCGGGTGCCGCGTCCGTTGCCGTGCCCACCCGGCGCGAAGGCTACATCGACTGGATGCGCGGCCTCGCGGTCGTCGTGATGATCTTCGCGCACGCCGTCGACTCGTGGGTTCGGCCGGACCAGCGGCAGTCGCAGGCCTACTTCTGGTTCCTGGTCGTCGCGGGCATGGGCGCGCCGATGTTCCTCTGGCTGGCGGGCCTGTCGGTGCCGCTCGCCGGGCATGCGCGGATGCGCCGTGGCGCGACGCTGGCCGAGGCCTCGCGCAGGCTGCAGGTTCGGGGCTGGCAGATCTTCGGGCTGGCGATGCTGTTCCGGCTGCAGGCGTACGTCTTCAGCCCAGGCGCGACGCTCGCCGGCATCTTCAAGGTCGACATCCTCAACGTGATGGGCGTGTCGCTGGTGACCGCCGCCTGGCTCTGGGGACGGAGCCGCTCGTCGCTGGCGCGCATCGTCTGGGCGGGTGCGGCGACGGTGGCCGTCGTGGTGCTGAGCGCGCCGCTGCGGGCCTGGGAGTGGCCGGCGCTCCTGCCGGATCCGATCGAGCACTATCTGCGTCCGCAGCCCGGACGCACGACCTTTACCCTCTTCCCCTGGATGGCGTTCGTGCCCGCGGGCTTGATGGTCGGTGAGCTGCTGGCCGTCGCCCGTGCCGCTGCCACGGGCGGCACCATCGCCACGGCGTTCGAGCGGGCCGCCGCCACGCTTCGCGGGATGCGTCTGCACCTGCTCCTGCTCGCGACGGGGCTGGCCGTCGGCGTGGCTGCATACTGGCTCTCCTTCAGGCCCACCCTCGTACCCGGTTCGCAGTTCTGGACGACGTCGCCGGCGTTCTTCTTCATGCGGATGGGCGCGCTGGTCGCCGTCCTCGGGCTGCTGTACGTTGTCGTCCACGAGCGCAGCCCGTGGCAGCGGGCCACGTGGCCGCGGTCATGGAGTCCGATGGAGCAGCTGGGACGGACGTCGCTGTTCGTCTACTGGATCCACGTCGAGCTCGCCTACGGCATCTTCTCGCGGCCGCTGCACAAGTCGCTGTCGTTCGGCGGCGCGCTTGCCGCCAGCACGCTGTTCACGCTGGGGCTGCTCGGCATCTCGATTGCGAAGACGCGACTCTGGGATCGGAAGACGGTGACGGGGGCTAGACGCTGAAGCGGACCCCGTCGCCACCCGGCGCTTCGCGCGGACCGCTGCTGCGGAGCCGCCGCTCGTCACGCCCACGCTCCGCTCGTCACGCTTCTCCGCCGCTGGTCAGCTGACCGTCGGCGGCCTGCACGGCCGCGTGCGAGGCTCGTCGCATGCCACTGCTGACCCTTCTCATCACGGTCGTGACGCTGGCGAGCCTCTGGCCGGAACACTCGTCCGCCCGCTGGAACCCCGCCGATGATCAGCGCGCGGCAGCTGCCGGAGGCGACGGCAGTCGCCAGCCGGACTACGAGTGGAGCGCGTACGGCGGCAACCCCGAGGGCACGCGCTACGCGCCGCTCGACCAGATCGACGGCGGCAACGTCGCGCAGCTCGAGATCGCCTGGTCGTATCGCACGGGCGACGTGCTGCCCGGCGCCAACGGGCCGCGCTTCCAGGCGACGCCGTTGATGGTGGACGGACGGCTGCTGGTGTCGACGCCGTTCGGCCGCGTCATCGCGCTGCGGCCCGACACCGGCGACGTGATGTGGCAGTTCGACCCGCGTGTCGATCTCGACGTGCACTACGGCGACTTCGCCAACCGCGGCGTGGCGTACTGGCGCGACGCGCAGCGGGCCCCCGGCGACGCGTGCAGCCGCCGCGTGTTCGTCGCGCCCATCGACGCCCGCCTGATCGCCCTCGACGCGGAAACGGGCAGGCCCTGCGCGGGGTTCGGCCGTCAGGGCGAGGTGTCGTTGCGCCGCGGGCTTCGCAACACCCCGCGCGACGTGGGCGAGTACCAGATCACGTCGCCGCCCGCCGTCGTCGGCGACGTGGTGGTCGTCGGCTCGGCCATCTCCGACAACCAGCGCGTCGATGCGCCGAGCGGGATCGTGCGCGGCTTCGACGCGCGCACCGGCCGCCTGCGGTGGACGTGGGATCCGATGCCCGGCCGCGCCGGGGCCGCCAACGCGTGGTCGATCATGTCCGTCGACGCTGCACGTGACCTGGTGTTCGTCCCCGTGGGCAGCGCCAGCCCCGACTTCTACGGCGGCGAGCGGAAGGGCGACAACAGGCACGCCAACTCGGTCATCGCGCTGCGAGGGTCCACGGGAGCGCTCGTCTGGGCATTCCAGGTGGTGCATCACGACCTGTGGGACTACGACGTGCCCGCGCAGCCGGTGCTCGTGACACTCCTCCGTGACGGGCGCGAGGTGCCGGCGGTCGTCCAGGCCACGAAGATGGGTCACGTCTTCGTCCTGCACCGCGAGACCGGTGAGCCGCTGTTCCCTGTGGAGGAACGGCGCGTACCGCCGAGCGACGTGCCCGGCGAGCAGGCCGCGGCGACGCAGCCGTTCCCGGATGCCGTGTTCGCCCTCTCGCCCGATCGCTTCGACGTGGCGTCGCCCTGGGGCCTGTCGGCCGAGGATCGCGCCCATTGCCGCCAGCGGCTGACAGGCGTGCGGGCGGACGGCATGTTCACGCCGCCATCCCTTCAGGGCACGGTCATCTATCCGGGGAACATCGGCGGGTCCCACTGGGGCGGTGTGTCGTGGGACCCGGTACGACGACGGCTCATCGCGCCGACGAACCGTGTCCCGTTCCTCGTCCGCCTGGTGCCGCGTGACGAGGTAGACGGAGCACGCAGGCGTGCAGGCCGGGGCGTCGAGACTGCGCCACAGCACGGCACGCCATACGCCATGCAGCGCGAGGTGCTGGTCTCGCCGTCGGGCGTGCCGTGCAGTCCGCCGCCCTGGGGCGTGCTGACCGCCATCGACCTCGACGCCGCGACGCGTGCCTGGGAGCGCCCGCTCGGCAGCGTGCCCGTGTCGCATCCCGATGCCGCCTCGTGGGGCTCGGTCAACATCGGTGGCGTGCTCGTCACGGCAGGCGGGCTGGCGTTCGTCGCCGCGACGCTCGACGGGCACCTGCGCGCCTTCGACGTGGACACCGGCGACGTGCGCTGGAGTACGCCGCTGCCTGCCGGCAGCCACGCCCTGCCGATGACGTACCGCTACCGCGATCGCCAGTACGTCGTGACCGTCGCCGGCGGACATCCGCGGCTGGGCGTACCCGCCGCCGACCACGTCGTGGCGTTCGCGCTGCCCGATGGCACGCCCTGCGCCGGTATGGCACCATCGGCATGTCCGGATACGGGTCTGCAGGAAGGCGAGGACGCGCTCCCGCGGGTGCGTCGCTGACGAGACGATGATGGCCTACGCCAGGACAGTCGCGATCGTGGTGGCCCTCGGGCTGCTGATGTTCGCGTACCGCTATCTCGACGCCGTCGCCGTCGGCAGCGACTGGCCGTGGCAGGAGCCGTTCATCAACGAGATGACGGGGGTGCTCGGCGGGGCGCTGCTGCTCCCGTTCATCGCGCGCGTGATCCGTGCGCGTCCCTTCTGGACGCGTCCGCTGGCGGCCACCCTGCTCATCCACCTCGGGGCGCTCCTCGCGTTCTCGGTGACGCACACCACCTGGAACTGGATGACCCGCAGCATCCTGTTCCCGCTGGCGGGGCTGCGACCGTACGACTACGGCAGCCTTCCGTGGCGCTACGCGATGGAACTCTCGGTCGATACGATGCTCTACGCGGGGTGCGCGGCCGTCGTCCTGATGGTCGACCGCTACAGGGCGCAGCAGGATGCCGTCCTCCGCGCGGCCAGGCTGGAGGAGGCGCTGGCGCGCGCGGAGGTGCAGCAGCTGCAGCTCCAGCTGCAGCCGCACTTCCTGTTCAACACGCTCAACACGATAGCGTCCACGATGTACGAAGACGTCGACGCCGCCGACCGGATGCTGACGGAGCTCTCGACGCTTCTGCGGCAGTCGCTCGAGACGGCGCGGACGCCCGAAGTGCCGCTGCAGACGGAGCTCGAGCTGGCGGCGACATACGCATCGCTCATGGCCTCGCGGTTCGGCGACGGGCTCACGTTCGTCGAAGAGGTGGAGGCCGAGACGCGACCGCTGCTCGTGCCCGCGATGCTGCTGCAGCCGCTCGTCGAGAATGCCGTGCGGCATGGCCGGCTCGCGCACGAAGGCGCGGCCCGGATCGTCGTGCGTGCGCGGCGCGGCGACGAGGGGCTCAGGATCGAGGTCTTCGATGACGGGCCGGGAACCACGAGCCCGGACGTGCCGACCGCTGGGACGGGACTGGGACTGACGGCAGTACACCGCCGCCTGGAGCTGATGCATGGCGGCGCGGCTTCCTTCACCGCAGGTCCGGCCGACGACGGCTATCTCGTCGCGCTGACGCTGCCGGAGAGGATGGCGTCGTGATCCGCGTGCTCGTCGTGGACGACGAGGCGCCGGCCCGGCGGCGGCTGGTGCGGATGCTGCGGGCGGCGCGTGATGCCGAGCTCGTCGGCGAAGCCGCGTCGGGACAGGACGCGGTCACGGCGATACGGCGTCTCACGCCGGATGTCGTGTTCCTCGACGTGCAGATGCCGGGCCTCGACGGCTTCGGGGTGATCCGGGCGATCGGCGTCGACGCCATGCCCACCGTCGTGTTCGTCACGGCGTTCGACGCCCACGCCCTGCGTGCGTTCGAGGTGCAGGCGCTCGACTACCTGCTCAAGCCGTTCTCGCCGGAACGCCTGGAGACGGTGCTCGCCCGCATCCGGACACGCCTCCGTCTCGAGCAGTCGAGGGAGGCCGCGTGGCCGGAGGCGGAGGAGGCCCTGGCGACGCCTGGCGCCGAGACGTCGCCGCCGCTGGCGGCGCCGCCCCTGCAGCGTTTGCTCGTGGCCGACGGCGATCGCGAGGTGCTGGTGTCGCTTGCGCGCGTGGACCGCATCGAGGCCGAGGGCAACTACGTGCGCCTGTTTGCAGGCGACCGCAGTTACCTGCTGCGGCAGGCGCTGTCGGCGCTCGAGGCGCGGCTCGAACCGGGACGGTTCCTCCGGGCGAACCGCTCGACGCTCGTCCGGATGGACGCCATCGCCGAGATCCAGCCCTGGTTCCACGGCGACCGCCGCATCGTCCTGCGCGACGGCTCGGCCCACATGTGGAGCCGGCGGTATCGCGCTCGCGAGCGCGACAGGTTCAGCGTCTACTGATTGTGGGCCTCGACCATCCAGGTCCACTTGTCGACGTCGCGGCTGATCTCGGTGAACAGGTCGGCCGTGTCGTCGTCGCCGAGATCCTCCGCCGTCCTGATGGCCTCGCGCACGTGTCTACCGAAGGTGCCGAGGGCCGACGACAGCGCCTCCACGTGGAGGTTCGACTTCTGCGCGTCCACCGGGTACGCGTCGAGCGTGGTGTTCGACGCGACCATCTGCACCGTGCCTTCCGCGATGCCGCCCAGCTCGACGCCGCGCTCGGCGATCTCGTCGGCATAGCCCTGCGCCGCCGCCGCCACCTGGTCGAAGAGCGCGTGGAGGCCGGTGAAGTTCGACCCCTTCACGTTCCAGTGCGCCTGCTTGGCCTGGAGGCCGAGGTCGATGGCGTCGACGAGGCGCGCGTTGAGCAGGCTCACGACCTTCGCGCGGATCGACGCGTTGAGCGAGTTCTTGGTGGGGTTGAGCGACACGCCGTTCTTCTTCAATGCGACATTTCTGGCCATTGGTCGATCTCCTTGCGCAATGTCCATCCTACGCCACCAGTCGCGCGGCCGCAGCCCGCGACGCTGCCCTCAGTGAGGGACGCTTTCCGAGGCCGGCGGGTCGGACGCCGCCGGCGCCGGTTCGTCGTCCCAGAAGAGCACCGCGTTGAACAGCATGCCGAACTCGCCGTGGTTCTGCCAGCGGTAGCACGGATTGGTCGCGAAGGTGACGATGCGGCCGTTGCCGACGGGCGTGTCGAGGACGGCAGGCCGCCGCCGGATCTCCGCGGCGCCCCGCATCAACCCGCTCACCACACCTGAATCGCCGCCCGTGAAGCGCATCAGTACCTGGCCTGCTTCCTGGTCGCGCGGCACCTGCAGGAGCGGTCCGTTCGCATAGCGCACGGGCACCGTCTCCGACGCGTAGCCGTAGAAGAGCGGGTGGCCGGGAGAGGCAATCACGGCTTCGACGAGCGGGCCGGGCGCGTAGAACGAGGCGGACGGGCGCGACGCCGTCACGTCCTGCAGCAGGCCGTACTCCGCGGGCATGAACGAGGCGGCGCCGAGCGTCACGAGCAATCCGCCGTCGCGCACGAAGCGCTGCAGCTCGAGCACGCCTTCGAGGCCCATGCCGCCGCGGATGTCGTCCGACTCGCCGTACAGGCCGAGCGAGGGATACCGCACGTCGCGCCTGTACGGAAGCGGCGCGCCTCGGAGCGGGATGTCGAAGACCAGCGACTTGCCGCCGCTGCGTCCCTGGCTCGGGATCAGGATGACGTCGTACGCGTCGCGCAGCCGACCCTCGCGCACGCGTTCCTTGTAGATGAGGTCGTAGGCGATCTCGAAGTAATCGAAGGCGTGCCGCACCCAGCCTACCTCCTGCGTCTGGCCCCACGTCGAATAGACGGCGAGCCGGGGCAGGTTCACCGGGGTGGTGGGCACGTCCGGGAGTTCCGTAACGGCCACGGCCTCGAGGCCGAGCTCGTGGGCGATGTTGCCGGCCGACGGTCCGCCTGTACCGTCCGGCCCGGCGGCCACGATGAAGGACCCACGGGGGACGTCGCGCTCGCCGAGGGTGAAGGGCTCGGTGGCTGCACGCACGTCGGCGTCCCCGAGCCGGTGACGCAGCGTCACCATGGTGTTGGAGCCGTGGTGCGGCACCACCCACGCAACGACTCCGCGAGCCGTCCTGGGCGGCGCTGGCCGAGGCAGCTCGCCGACGGGCGTCGTCTCGACGTCGAGCACCGACACGTCGGCTGTTGATTTCACATCGAGGTGCAGCATGCCGCCGACGGCCCATCCCGTGTCGTCGTACGTGCGCAGATCGGAGCCCGGGAAGGCCGGCGGGTCGAGCAGCGTCTTCGCGAGCGGTCCGTACGGCTGGTCGCACTTGATGACGAGCGAGCCTGCCGGATACCTGCCGTCCTCGAGCACGAGCTCCGCGGTCGTGAGGCCGACCTCGATGCCCTGCCGCCGCATCAGCGACACGAAGAGATCCACCCGCGTCCTGTCGGGATGGCCCGCCGGCACGATGAAGGCGTGCGGGGGCTTCGTGCGCCCCGATTCCACGGCGTTCCGGCTCTTCAGGTAGAAGTTCTCGACGAGCAGCTGCGGAAACGACGAGGCGTACTGCAGCGCGGTGAGGACGCCGGTCTGCATGTAGTTGGTGTTGTTGCGCATCGACCAGAGCACCTCGCGGTACGGGGGCAGGGGCCGGTACCACTCACGGCTCGTCTGTCCGGCCGGGCCGTCGGGCCGCGCGATGGTGCGCTTCATCGTCGTCGCGCCGCCGTTGCCGAAGGTCTCGTACATGCGCAGCATGCCGTTGTGGTTCGACGCCATGAAGCCGAGGTACCCCGGCGACCACATGTCCACGAACGCGTGCGTCCAGACGCCGGGCATCCCGTACCTGGTCATCTGCGCCATCTCGAAGTTGGCGAACATCGGCAGCTCGCCGTAGAGGATCGGATCGAGGTTCGGGTTCTGCGGCGCCTGGCCCGAGAACGTGTAGAGGAAGGGCACCGACTCGTGCAGGTCGTGCATCACCGGCGGGTGCCACTGCAGGTACCAGTCGAGCAGCGCGCGCATCGACACCTGTGAGTAGTTGATGTCGCGGTTGTTGTCGTGGAAGACGTACTTGCCCCAGTACGGCGGCCCCGCCGTGCGGTCGTCCTCGTCGTCGATGTCCACGAGGTGCTGGCGGTACCAGTCCACGTAGCGGTCGCGGCCATCGGGGTCGGTGGCGGGCGTGAGGCTGACGATGAGGCGGTCGCGGATCTGGCGGATGAGCGGCGACTCGCTGGCGACGAGGCGGTAGGCGAGCTCGAGCACCATCTCCGGCGGCCCCGTCTCGCCGCTGTGCAGCCCCGTCATCAGGTGGTAGATGGGCTTTGTCGCCGCGACGAGGCGCTGCGCCTCCTCGGGGGAGAGTCCGCGGGGATCCGCGAGCCGGGCGAGGTTGGCGCGGTGCGTCTCGAGGTCGGCAATCGTCGCTTCGTCGCCGAAGAAGATGACGTTCAGCTCGCGGCCTTCGTCGGTGCGCCCTATCGTCGTCACCTTGATGCGCCTGGACGCGCGCTCGAGCGCCCTGTAGTAGGTGAGCGCCTCCGACGTCGACGTGAGCACCTTCGGCGCGCCAATGTGGTGGCCGAGCACGTCCTTTGGCGTGGGAATCCCCTCGGCGAGCGGCAGGTGGTCGACGAGCGGGCTGCTGAACTCGGAAGCGGTGGTCCACTCCGCGACGGCCGCCGCGAAGTCGGCGTCCGCCGGCTGCGGGGCAGGGCCCTGCGCCCCGATCGACGCGAGCAGCACGACAGGGAACAGGATGCCGAGGAGGCACCGGCGCACGGATGCTGGGGTCATGGTGCAGACGGATATAGCACGAACCGCCGAGCCGGCCGGCACCACGGCCTGGCTGCTATGGACGCGCGACGACCACCACCGCGTCGCCGGCGGCGGCGTCGCCTTCGTCGATCACGGTCATGTAGATGCCGCGGAAGTTGCGGTGGCGCAGTTCCTTCATCGACGCGAACTTCAGGGCGTCACGGCCGAAGCGGGCGAGGAACTTCTGGCAGCCGTTGTGCGGCTGCGGCGTGACTTCGAGCACGGCCGTCCCGATCCGGACGCGCGAGCCGACGGGGAGCGACGCCACGGAGAGATCGAGGTTCACGAACAGCTGGTCGCCGAAAAGCTCCCGCGGCTGCCCGTTCGCGATGAGGGTGGCGATGTCGTCCTGCATCACGGTGATCTGCGCGACGGGATCGGGATCGGCAGCGCGTCCCCATGCGTCGCCCGGGACGCCGCCCTCGCGTGTGAGCTGCGTCCGCGGGAGCGACTCGCGCAGGCCGCCGTCGAGACGCCGCACGATGCCCGTCAGGGTGCCGGCGTCGGCGGGCGCCGGGGGCAGCGCGTCCAGTCCGCGGCGGAGAGCCTCGAGGGTCAGGAAGCGTGAAGGGTCGCCAACGGAGCGGGAGTCGATGCGCATACCTCATCAGGTATACAACGCGAATCCCCTCGTCGGTAAGGGGCGGCAGGCGGAATGTCGATCCGCGCCGCAGGCGTTCGACTAGACGGTGAAGGGCGCACACGGGAAGCGTGGCGCCGGCATTCATCGATGTTCTGCAGTCGCAGACGTCCACAAGGGAGAAGCTGATGCGTGTGATGGTGATTGTGAAGGCCAACGAAGACACCGAACGTGGCGTGATGCCCACCGAAGAGGAACTGCGGCAGATGGGCGAGTTCAACGAGCAGCTCGTGAAGGCCGGCGTGATGCTCGACGGCGACGGGCTGCAACCCTCGTCGAAGGGCAAGCGCGTGCGGTTCTCCGGGCGCGAGCGCCAGGTCATCGACGGGCCGTTCGCCGAGACCCGGGAGCTCATCGCCGGGTTCTGGATCTGGAAGGTCGACTCGATCGACGCCGCCGTGGAGTGGCTGAAGAAGGCACCCTTCGACAAGGGGGCGGAGGTCGAGATCCGGCCGTTCTTCGAGCTCGACGACTTCGGCGCGGAGCTGACGCCCGAGCTGAGGGCCCAGGAAGAGCGTCTGCGCGCGGACATCTCGTCGCGTAGCTGACGCAAGGGGGGGTGGTAAAATCTGCCCCCTTCGAGCAGCGAGACCTGACCCCATAAACGTCAGAATCGAGACCTGACCCCAGCGTCCTCCGGAGGCGACCATGGCAAACCCAGTCGGCTGGTTCGAGGTGTACGTCCAGGACATGGACCGCGCGAAGCGGTTCTACGAAACGGTGTTCCAGGTGAAGCTCGAGCGGCTGCCCGCCGACGACCTCGAGATGTGGGCGTTCCCGATGGAGCAGGACGCGACCGGCAGCGCGGGCGCCCTGGTGCGCATGGACGGCGTCAAGTCGGGCGGCAACAGCGTGCTGGTGTACTTCGTCTGCGACGACTGCGCCGTCGAGGCCGGCCGGGTCGCCGACGCCGGCGGGAAGATCCAGCGCGAGAAGATGTCGATCGGCCAGTACGGCTTCATCGTCCTGGCCTACGACACCGAAGGCAACATGATCGGCCTGCACTCGATGAAGTAACGGAGGGCGGCAGGGGCCCCGCCCTTGCCGCTAGCCGTACACGCCCAGACGACCGTTCCGGCGCACGCGGCAGA
Organism: Acidobacteriota bacterium; assembly: GCA_044508265.1. Classification (GTDB taxonomy): domain Bacteria; phylum Acidobacteriota; class Vicinamibacteria; order Vicinamibacterales; family Vicinamibacteraceae; genus JAEZDP01. The sequence goes on along the minus strand of JBIQIB010000009.1, from coordinate 29,362 downwards.
CGTCGCGCAGCATCCTCAGCGGGTCGCCGATGAGCGACACCTGTGATCGGTCGCGGTAGTGCCATTCGATGGGCAGCGACTTGATGCGCAGTCCGAGGCGCTGTGCGATGTGCAGCACTTCGAGGTCGAAGGCCCAGCCGTCCAGCGTCGTGCGCGGGAAGATCGCCTCGGCGGCGTCCGCGGTGAACAGCTTGAAGCCGCACTGCGTGTCGTGGATGTCCGGGATCAGCAGCCGCCGGACGACCGCGTTGAACGCGCGGCCCATGATGTGCCGGTGCACGGGCTCGCCCACGCGCATGGCGCCATGGCCCTCGCGCGTGCCGATGACGATGGCGGCGCCATCCGCCTGCGCGTCGAGGAACCGGCTCAGCTCCTGCACCGGCATCGACAGGTCGGCGTCGCAGATGAACCGCAGCGCGCTCGTGCTGACGAGCATGCCCTGACGTACCGCGCCGCCCTTCCCGCGGTGCGGTTCCCGCTGGAGCACGACGTTGGGATCCCGCTCGGCGATGTCGGTGACGATGCTCGCCGTCGCGTCGGCAGATCCGTCGTCCACCACCCGTACCTCCCAGGACGACACCCGTGAGGGCAGCCATCGGCGCAGTTCGTGGACGGTGTGCGCGATGCGCGCGGCTTCGTTGTAGGCCGGGATGATTACCGACAGCGAACGCGGGGCCGTCATCAGAAGGCGTGCTCCGTCTCTGGCCCCGGCGGCGGGACGTCGCCCACGAGTCGTCCGCCCGCCGCGGCGGCCTTCCCCGCGCAGTGAGCGTACGGCGTCGGCGTCAGGATCACGGCCGCGCCATCCGGCGCGACGCCGGTGTGCGGCTGCGTGAGCCAGCTGTCGTCTTCGGGAGACGAGTCGGCGGCCCCGACGGCGCGCCGTGCCTGCCGTCCCTCTTCGGCGTACTCGTCATAGCCCGACGAGGTCAGGACGACTGGCATCTGCTGCTCCTGGTCCACGAGGTGCTCGCGCAGCGCGTCGCGGTCGGGCTCGCTCGTGATGGTCACCGGACCGATGCCGCGCAGGTAGTAGTTGTACGAGTGATGGGCCGTCTCGGCGGCCGCGTTGTACACGCCCGGACGCAGGTCGGACACCTCCGCACGCACGGAGGCCACGCAGTCGCGCAGCGTGCGCAGCGGATGGTCGACGGTCTGCGTCGCCGCCAGCAGCGTCTGGTAGCGGCCCGCCGGGAGCACGGCGGCAATGGCCGCCAGCGCCACGACGCTGCCCGTCAGCCTCACGCGTCGGGTGAGGAGCAGCAGCACCGCCGCGACGACGAGCGGCCGTGCGACCGACGAGTTCGTCACGACCATGCCGTCGGCCAGAGCCAGGCGCATGTCGCCCATGAGCAGCGTCCACACACCGATGGCCACGGCCGCCGCAGCAACGGTGCCGATCGCAAACGACAGCAGACGCACGAGCCCTTGCCGCTCGACGAATGCACCCGAACCGGAGGCGAGGCGCACCCGGCCGTCGAGCCGTGTTCCTGCGGCCTGCAGCGCACGGCTCGCGAGGCGCGCAGCCTCCGACACGGCGTAGCCGGCGCCCAGCGCGGCAGGCGGCAGGAGCGGGTACGCGTAGTGCAGGATCTTCGACGTCCCGAACGACATCAGCACGAGCGGCACCACGAGCCACAACAGCAGCAGGCGCTGCCACGTCGCGTCGCGCCTCCGTGCCGCGGCGACGAACAGGGCGACGCCGACGGCCACGGGCCATGCCGTGCCCGCGCGCGTCAGCTCCGCCCACGTCGCGGTGACGTAGTAATGCCACGGCTGCAGGTGACTCGGGTCGAGCGACTCGGTGAATCGTTCGACGACGTGCTGCCCGACCATCACGTCGTAGAGCAGACGTCCCTGCACGGCGAACTGGTAGACGAACCACGGCGCGATGAGCAGCACGGCAAGCGCTGCCGGCACGACCCAGTCGCGCCAGGGAAGTGTCGCGCCCCGTCCGCGCAGCATCCGTTCCCACAGGACGGCGAGGACGCCGACGATCGGGAGGAAGGCCGCGGCGACGAACTTGGTCATGAACGCGAGCACGAACGCGAGGGCCACGGCCGCGGCGTGGAGCCGGCCTGACGGCTGTCCGGCGAGCGGGAACCAGCGGCCGAGGTGATACGCGCCTGCGGCATACGCCAGCAGCAGCGCGCTCTCCATGTTGTTGCTGCGGAGTCCGTGCTCGAACAGCAGCGGCTCGAACGTGAACAGGACGAATGCCGCGACGAGGCCGCACAGCACGCCGGCCATCCGCCAGCCGATCGCGAAGACGTAGAGGAAGGCCAGAGTCCCGAGCAGCGGGTCCATGAACCGCAGCCCGAACTCGTCGTGGGGCAGCAGGCCCGCGCTGATTGGCGCGGCGACGAGCCAGAACTTGAGCGGCGGCTTCTCAAGGAAGGCGTGATCGAGCGGCAGCGTCCGTGGCGTCAGCCAGTCGCCCGTCTCGAGGATCCGATCCACGGCATATGAGTAGATCGCCTCGTCATTGCGCAGATCCCAGCCCCGCAATCCCGCAAAGAGCGGCAGGCAGAACAGCGCGACGACCAGCGCAGCAGCGCAGATCGCGCCCTTGGTCCCACGTACCGGCACGCCTTCATCGTGGTGAACCGCCTGAGCGGCGTCAAGGTGAGCAATAGGCGCGCCCCGTCGAGCTTGGCGGTGCAAGGCCCGTCGACCACAATGCGGACCATGTGGCGCCCGACCAGCGGCAGCCGCGTGATCCCGGCTGTTGCGCTGGTCACGTTCGTCGCCCTCCTCGCCTGGCTGCCTGCCTCACTCCTCGGCGGCGGCGTCCCCGCCGGCCACGACGCGGGAGCCCACCTGACGTACGCGCACCTGTTCGACCACGCGCTGCGCGAAGGGCAGTTGCCCGTGCGCTGGGTGGAGTGGGTCGCGCCCGGCCGAGGGCAGCCGCTGTTCAACACCTACCAGCCGGGCTTCTACTACCTCGTCTCGGCGGTGCACGTCCTGGTACCGTCGCTCACCAATGCGATCATCATCGCCGCGACGCTGCTCTGGTGGGGAGGCGCGGCGGCGATGGCGGTCGTCTTCCGCCGGCTCGGCACCTGGCCCGCGCTCGCGGCGGCGGCGCTGTTTGCGACGGCGCCGTACCTCGTCCTCGACGTGTACGTGCGCATGGCGCTGCCCGAACTTGCCGCGATCGCGGTCGCGCCGATGGTGCTGGCGTCGCTCGACTGGCTGGCGCGCCGGCCAGCCGCAGGTGGCGGGTTCCTGTGCGTGGCGCTGGCGACGGCGCTGATGCTGCTGCTGCACCTGCCGTCGGTGCTCCTGTTGTCGCCGATGCTCGGCGCGTTTGCGCTCTGGCGCGCCATGATGGCAGCCGACGCGCGGGCATACCTGCGCACGGTCGCCGCCGGCGTCGCGCTGGGCGTGGGGCTGGCCGCGTTCTACGTGCTGCCGGCGCTTGCCGAGCGCGACGCAGTCCACATGCACGAGTTGACGTCCGACTACTTCGACTTCCGCGAGCACTTCCTCGAACCGCGCGACTGGGTACAGCGCCGCTGGGGGTTCGGCGGATCGAACGAAGGGCGGCCCGATGACATGGCGCCGCAGGTCGGTACGGGGCAGCTGGTCGCCATCCTGGCATCGGTGGTGGCGCTGGGAGCAGGTGTGGCCAGGCGGCGGCGGGACGGGAGTCATGCGGAACTCGCCGTCTGGCTGGCGTCGGTGATTGCGGGGCTGCTGCTGACGACGCGCCTGTCGCTTCCCGTGTGGGAGGCGATCGGTCCGCTGGCCTACGTGCAGTTCCCATGGCGTGCGCTGATGGTCGTCGTGATTGGCGCCGCGGCGCTCGGCGCGCTGTCGATGGCGGCGCTGGCGTCGCGATGGCAGGCCGCCGTCCTGCTCGTCGGCATGCTGGGGCTGGGCTGGACGCTGCACGGACGGCTCGAGCCGCGCGACTACGTGGACCGCCGTGCGTTCGACATCGACAACCCGTGGTGGCGGCATGGCCGGACGGCGGCGGCAGTCGCGTTCCGTGAGCCCGCGTATCGCCCGCTGTCGGTGGTGGAGGACCCCGGGACCGTCGTTGGCCGATGGCGCGTGGAAGGCGACGCGGGCGTCCAGCCGCTCGATGTCCGTGACCATCGCATGACGCTGCTGGTGGACGCGCCCGGAGAGGTGCGGCTGACGTTCCACACGCCCTATGTACCGGGCTGGGAGATCCGCGTCGACGGCCAGGTGGTGGTCGCGTCCATCGACGATGCGACGGGGTTCATGAGCGTGGCGGTGCCGGCGGGCAATCGACGTGTGGACGTCAGGCTGCGGGCGACGCCGGTACGCGCGGTGGCTGACGGCGTGTCGCTGGCGAGCGTCGGAGTGCTGGGCTGGCTGGCCGTCCGGCGGCGGTCGCGGACCGGACGATGAGCCTGCTGGTGCTCTTCGCGTGGAGCTTCGCGGCGGCGACGATTCTGCCCATCGGGTCGGAAGTGTCGTTCGCCGTTGTCGTCCACGAGTCGCGAGCATGGCTCGTGCCGGTTGTCGTGGCGACGGCGGGGAACACACTCGGGGCCTGCACGACGTACGCGCTCGGGCGGACCGCCGCCCGTGTCGTCCAGCCGGAGTCGCGGCGCGTGGTGCTCGCGGCCGGGTGGCTTCGCCGCTACGGACCGCCCGCGCTTCTGCTGTCGTGGGTGCCGCTCGTCGGCGACGTGCTCGTCGGGCTGGCAGGTGCGGCGCGCATGCCCGTCCTGCCGTTCGTCGTCTGGACGACCGCGGGAAAGGCGGCGCGGTACGTGGCGCTGGCAGGCGCGCTGGGCGTGTTGCGCGGCAGCTAGAGCCGTTCAGCTGACCCGCCGACCCGCCGACAAGCCGACCCGCCGACAAGC
>JBIQIB010000009.1:2156-24415 GCA_044508265.1 Acidobacteriota bacterium | reverse complement strand
GCCGACCCGCCGACAAGCCGACCCGCCGACAAGCTGACCCGCCGACCCGCCGACCCGACCCCGCTCAGGCGAGGGCCCGGCGGCAGAAGTCCAGGCACTTGCGGACTTCAGCGACGGCGTTCGAGCCCTCGGGGATGTCGTACTCCAGCTCGATGGTCGCCGGCATCGTGTACCCGTTGCGGCGCATCGTCTGCAGGATGCGCCCGATGGGCGTATCGCCGGTGCCCCAGGCGACGTTGGCGCCGCCGTTCTCCTTCGACCGCCGGTCCTTCAGGTGGAAGCTGCAGATGCGGTCGTGGAACTTCTCGAGGAACACGACGGGGTCGCCGCTGCCTGCCGCGACGTAGTGGCCGAAGTCCACGTTGGCCCTGTTGCCCGGCGAGACGGCAAACGCCTCGTCGAAGGCCGTGAGCGTGCCCTGGAGGTGCGTGTGATAGGCGGCGTAGATCTTCCGCTTCATGGCGAAGTCGCCTATGCGCCTCAGGTCGGCGCTATCGGTCGGCAGCTCGAGCGTCGTGTGCGTGGCGCCGAGCACCTCGGAGACGTTGAACACGTAGTCGAGTTCCTCGTCCGACATGCCCAGGTTGATCATCTTCGTGGCGTAGATGGACACGCCGGCGTCGTCGTACAGCTTGCGCAGCGCCTTGAAGGTGTCCATCCCCTGCGACACCCGCCACTTCCGGAGTGCCTCGGCGTGCGCCTCGCGTGCGGCCACCTCCTCGGGCGTCGGCTGGCGGCGTCCGCCCGGGCCCGCCGGACCGCCGGAGCGGCCCGCCGGCCGCGGCATCGCTGGCGCGCCAGCATACGTCTCGATCGCGCTGCCCATCAGCTCCACGGCGCTGACGCCGGATTCGACAGCGTACCGCAGCATCGCGTCGGCGCCCTGCTCGGGCATGCTCCGGTAGCTGTAGGTGATGACGCCGACAGGAACGCCGCCGATCACCGAGTTGGGCCGCGTCTGCGCCGCGAGTGCGGCCGACAACGGACCTCCGCCCACCAGTGCCGCCGGTACCGTCGCCATCGCCAGCCTGCCGAACTCACGCCGCGTCACACCCATGCACGAACCTCCATACGTTTCCCGAGGGACCGCCATTCTACCGTGCCGGCGGATCGCACATCCGCCCGTCGGGGGTACGATGCCGCGCATGAGATCGCTGGCCACCCTGCTGTTGCTGCCGCTGGTCGTTGCCGCTGGATGCAGCGGCACGTCCGACCCGACCGCCTCCGGAGGATCCGCTCACGTGCCGATCGCCGACCTGCCGGCGATCGAGGCGGAGCGCATCCTCGCCCACACGCGGACGCTCTCGTCGGACGCGTTCCGCGGCCGCGCGCCGGGCACCGAGGGCGAAGACCTGACGGTCGCGTACCTGGAGCAGCAGTTCAAGCAGCTCGGCCTGCAGCCCGGCAACACCGACGGCACCTACGTGCAGCAGGTACGCCTCGTCGGCCTCACCCCGTCCGAGGCGCGGCCGCTCACGGTTCGCGGCGAAGGCCGACAGCGGACCTTCGGCTGGCGCGACGAGGTCGTGGCGTGGACGCGTCACGTCGCCGACGGCGCGAGCATCAGCGACTCGGAGGTCGTGTTCGTCGGCTACGGCGTGACGGCGCCGGAATTCGACTGGGACGACTTCAAGGACCTGGACGTGAGGGGCAAGACCCTCATCGTCCTGATCAACGACCCGCAGGTGCCGGATCCCGACGACGCGTCGGCGCTCGACGACGACACGTTCGGGGGGCGGGCGATGACCTACTACGGCCGATGGACCTACAAGTTCGAGGAAGCGGCCCGGCGCGGCGCCGCGGGCGTGTTCATCGTCCACGACACGGAGCCGGCGGGGTATCCGTTCTCCGTCGTGCAGGGCAACCTCGGTGAACGCCTCGACCTCGAGACAGAGGACGGCAACATGGACCGTGCCGACATCGAGGGCTGGCTCTCGCTCGACGCCGCGCGTGCGCTGCTCGAGCTCGGCGGGCAGGACCTCGACGCGCTCCAGCAGCAGGCCCTCAGCCGCGACTTCACACCGGTGCCGCTCGGTCTGACCGCGTCGATGGCGATCAGCAACGCGAGGCGCACGATGTCATCCCGCAACGTGCTCGCGAAGCTCGAAGGCAGCGACCCCGAACTCGCCGACGAGCTCGTCATCTACACGGCGCACTGGGACCACTTCGGCATCGGCGATCCGGTCGAGGGCGACAGCGTCTACAACGGCGCGCTCGACAACGCCTCGGGGACGGCGATGGTGCTCGAGATCGCCCGCGCGTTCACGCAGGTCGAGCCGAAACCCAAGCGCTCGGTCCTGTTCCTCATGGTGACGGCCGAGGAGCAGGGTCTGCTGGGTTCGGCCTACTACGCGGCGTATCCCGTCTACCCGCTCGAGAAGACGGCGGCGGTGATCAACATCGACGGCATCAACCAGTGGGGCCGCACGAACGACCTGACGGTCATCGGCCTCGGCGCGTCACAGCTCGACGACTACCTCCGTGAGGCGGCAGCCGAGCAGGGGCGCACGCTGCGTCCTGATCCCGAGCCCGAGAAGGGCTTCTACTACCGCTCGGACCACTTCAACTTCGCCAAGCAGGGCGTGCCGGCGCTCTACACCGACTCGGGCATCGAGTACGAAGGTCGCGACGAGCAGTTCGCACAGCGCAAGCGCGACGAGTACACGAGCCGCGACTACCACAGCCCGTCCGACGAGGTGAAGGACGACTGGGACCTGACCGGGGCCGTCGACGACGCGCGGCTGCTGATGGCGGTGGGCTACCGCGTGGCCAACGCGGCAAACATGCCCGAGTGGGCGCCGGGCAACGAGTTCCGCGCGACCCGTGAGCGCATGCTGGCGCGGTGACAGGCGCGGATCGGGCCGATGTCTCTGTTCGACAAGCCGGGGCTGGTGCCGATCAGGCCGCTGATGGAGGATCCCTCCATCAGCGAGATCATGATCAACGGACCTTACCAGCTCTTCGTGGAGCGTGACGGCCGCATGATCGAAGTGCCGACGGTGTTCGCGCAGCCGTCGCAGCTCGACCTGCTCGTGGACAACCTGCTCGTCGCCGCGGGCCGCGGCGTGAACGCCCGCAGCCCGATGGCCGACTTGCGGATGGAGGACGGATCACGCGTCAACGTGTGCATCGCGCCCGTCTCGGTGCACGGCCCCACGGTGACGATCCGCAAGTTCACCAGGACGGTGCGCACGCTCGACGACCTCGTGCGACAGGGCACGCTCACGGTCCGCATGGCGCACTTCCTCGCGTACGCCGTCCGCGCGCGCCTCAACCTGCTGCTGTCGGGCGGCAGCGGCTCGGGCAAGACGACCACGCTCGGCATCCTGACGAGCCAGATTCCGGCCGGCGAACGCGTCGTCGTCATCGAGGACACCGCCGAGCTCGACCTCACGATCCGCCACTGCGTGCGCCTCGAAGGCCGGCTCGCCAACGCGGAGGGGGCCGGCGCGATAGCGTTGTCGGATCTCCTCCGCAACAGCCTGCGCATGCGCGCGAGCCGCATCCTCCTCGGCGAGGTGCGTGGCGACGAGGCGTTCGAGCTCATTCACGCGATGACCAGCGGCCACGCCGGATCGATGGGCGTCATCCACGCCAGCTCGCCGCGGCATGCCATCTCGCGCCTCGAACTGCTCCTGCTGTCGAAGGGGTTGGCGCTGCCGCTCTGGGCCATCCAGCAGCAGATCGCCGGCAGCATCGACCTCGTGCTGCACCAGGAGATCCTGCAGGACGGCGTGCGCCGCCTGACGCACGTCGACGAGGTGACGCGCGTCGGCGACGGGCAGGTGGTGCTGACCCCGATCTTCGAGTACCAGCTCGAAGGCTACGCCGCCGATGGCCGCGCAGTCGGTCGGTTCGTCGCGTCGGGCGCGCGGCCGTCGGCCTACGGGAAGCTGCGCCTCGTGGCCGGCGACGCGATAGACGCCGTGCTGGCCGAGGGCGCCGAGTCGTAGCCTTCGTCGTCATCGCCGGTGTCGGGCATGCGCGACACGGGGTAGTGCTCCACCAGCTGCATGTCCACGTCGATGGGCGGCGCGTGCAGCCGCATCGAGAAGTACAGCGCCAGCGCCAGCACCAGCAGCAGCGTCACGGCAAAGACGAGGAGCAGATACCAGCCGATCGCGCGCACGGGCCCCACCAGCTCCGACTCGGCCTGTGACACCGCGACGAGCCAGCTCAGGCCGGGATAGCTGCGGCTCAACTGGCTCTGTGCCACGCCGACGATGTAGGCACTGCCGTCGGTGCCATCGGCGGAGAAGTGCAGCGCGTCCTGTCGCAGGCCTTCCGAGGCCCGCTGGGCCTGCAGACCCTCCGTGAGCTTGTCGGCCGCGAAGAAGCGCGCCGACGGGTCGTTGGAGGTACGGCTGAAGACCACCGCGCCGTTGTCGCGCACCAGCGTGGCCGTGCCTGTCGCGCCAAGCTGGATGCCCGCGACGGGCGCCAGGAGCTCGCGCGCGTCGAAGGCGACGCGCACGACGCCGGCACGCTGCTCGCCGTCCACGGCGGGCACCGGCGCTGACACCTGCATCACCGAGGCGCCGGCCGTCGGATCCCAGCGGAGCTGCGATACGAACACGCGACCGGCGTCGCCGCCGTCATCGGTCATTCGCCACCACTCGTCGTCTGACGCGTCCCCGGCCTCGAGCTCGCGCGACGCGGCGACGACCTGGCCGTCGCGGTTCGTCACGACGATCTCCCGATAGACCTGGTCATGGGCGACGAGATCGGCGAGATAGCGCGAGGCGCTGTTCGCGGCGAGTGCCTCGGGCGACGTGGCCGGCGCCGACTGGGCGGCCTGCCTGACGACCGGCTCCCGCCCGAGCATGGAGACGTCGAGCACCTTGCGGTAGACGTACGCATCGACGCTGGCTGCCGTCTGCTGCGCGACGTGCGAGAGGTGGGCGCCATACATGTCGCGCAGCGAGGACTGCGCGGCAAGCAGCACCAGCAGTACGCCGCCAGCCAGCACCGGCAGGCTGACGAGCAGGAAGACCGCGAGGACCGTTCCGTTGATCCGCGGAAAACGGGCACGCATGGCGACCCCCTTCTCCGGAGCGGCACGTCGCCCCATCTGGTGGCTATATGCCCACCATCCTCCCCTCGGCGGCCTGTGTCAAGGCGGAACGTGCCGTGCCACGCGTCATCGCGGGAGCGCGCGCTCGTGCACGAACAGCGTGAGCGCGACGCCAGACCATCGGGCATCACCCGTCGGGCTTTCCGGGGCGTCGCTGCCCATTCCGAGCGCGCCCGTGATCGTCGAACTGCGGCGGAAGCGGTCGAGGAGGTAATCGCGCACCGTCGCCGCGCGCTCGGCCGACAGCACCTGGGGGCTGCTCGCGTCGGTCAACGCGGCGTAGCCCTCGACGACGAGCGGGCTGTCGCGGGGGTAGCGGACGAAATCGGCCATGGCCGAGTCGAGCCGGCGGCGGCCTGCCTCGCTCAGCCGCTCGCGCCCGAAGGCGTCGTGCTCGAACAGGCCGTCGGCACCGACCCACACGCGCAGGGCGACTCGGTCGCGGCCGCCGAAGTCGTCCGCAAGGTACGCGTCGCGCGTGATCGTGTCGATGTCGAAGAAGCCACGGTCGCGGAAGAAGCCGCGGAACAGGAAGTTCCGCTTCAGGGCCTCGGTGCCTTCGGCAAGATCCGACATCACCTCCTGGGCATCGGATGCGGCCTGCTGCATCGCCTGGAGCATCTGCGCCGCGGCGCCGTCGCGTGCCGTGACGTCGTCGAAGGTCCGGCGAGCGCGCTCGGTCACCGCCTGCACGTTGGCCATCGTCTTCTCGGTCTCGGCTGCGACCGACGTCATGCGGTGGTAGAGCGCGTCGTCGGTCAGCAGCTTGCCGACCGTGCCCTCACCGGTCCTCACGCGCGCGACCATGAGGCGCGCGTCGGCCAGGATGGCCTGCGTGTCTTCGACGGCCACACGACCTGTCTTCACCATCGACTCAAGCTCCGTACCCGTTGCCGCGACCACCTGCTCGATCGATCGGCCCGCGTCGGTCACCGCGGCGATGGCTCCCCGCACGTCGTCCTCGAGGCCGAGCACCTGCGTCGTCAGCGTCCGGAAGGTCTCACGGCCCTCCTGCACGAGATCGGCAAGCTCGATCATCTCGCGGCCCTCGAGCGTGTAGCCGTCCTGCACCACCGGCGCCGCGTCGCTGCCGAGACCCACCTGGATGAACGCGCTGCCGACGAGGCCGTCGGTCTGCACGGTGCACAGCGAATCGGTGCGGACGAGATGGCGCAGGTCCTCGCGAAGGCGCATCCGCACGAGGAATGGCTCCGACGGCAGGCGCGGCACGACGATCTCGAGCACTTCGCCGGCAGGCATGCCCCCGACACGTACGGGCGTGCCGACCGAGAGGCCGGAGACGCGCCTGAGGGCGGTCGCCACCTCGAACTGCTGCGCGAACAGCAGCCGCCGCTCGCCGATCATGAACAGCCCCGCTGCAAACAGCACGAGACCGCCGAGAACGAAGGCGCCGACGACGGCCAGGCGACTGGTGCTCATGCCTCTCTCTCCTCACCCCGCGCCAGTGGCGCGCATGAACGTGCGGACCAGTTCGTGTTCGCTCGCGTCGAGATCGTCCGGCGTGCCCTGCGCCAGCACCTTGCCCTCGTGCAGGAACACCAGTTCGTCGCCGATGGCGCGCGCGCTGGGGATGTTGTGCGTCACGACCACCACCGTCGTGTTCGACTGCCGCTTCAGATCCACGAGGAGTGCGTCGATCTCGCTCGCCGTCACCGGGTCCAGACCCGCGCTTGGTTCGTCTGCCAGCAGGATTGACGGCTCGAGCGCCATCGCACGTGCCAGCCCCGCGCGCTTGCGCATCCCGCCGGACAACGCCGCGGGCATCTTGTCGTACTCGCGTCCGAGGCCGACCTGCTCGAGCAGCAGGGACGCGCGCGCGCGAATCGCGTCCTCGCCGAGCTTGCGGTGCCGGCGCAGCGGGAACGCGACGTTCTCCCCGACGGTGATCGAGTCGAACAGCGCGCTGTTCTGGAAGAGGAACCCGATGCGCTGCCGTACAGGCGACAGGGCACGGCTCGACAACCCTGTGATGTCCTGGCCTTCGACGAGAATCTGCCCTTCGTCCGGCTGCATCAGTCCGATGATGTGCTTGAGCATCACGCTCTTGCCCGTGCCGCTGCGTCCGAGGATGCAGAAGCCGTGCCCGGCAGGCACGGTGAGGCTCACGCGGTCGAGCACGCGGCGCGTGCCGAACGACTTGCTCACTTCCCGTAGCTCCACTGCCGGGACCGACGCGTCAGCAGCCATGGATCAGTTCGGGTAGAAGAAGAAAATGAGGCGTACGAGCAGCACGTTGGCCACGATCAGGAAGATCGACGCGGTGACGACGCTGCGCGTCGACGCCTGCCCCACGCCTTCCGTGCCGCGTGACGTGTTGATGCCGAGGTACGACGCCACGACGGCGATGATGAAGCCGAACACCGTCGTCTTCAGCGTGGACGGCACCAGGTCGGAGAAGTTGATGATCGAGAAGGCCTGCACGAAGTACCCGTGGAAGGGGATGCCGGTGATCGTCGCCTCGGCGACCCAGCCTCCGAGCATCCCCGTGAAGTTCATCAGCGACGTGAGCAGCGGGAGCGCGATGACGCAGGCCACCGTCCGCGTGACGACGAGATACTTGAACGAGTCCACGGCCGAGGCCTCGAGCGCGTCGATCTGCTCGGTCACCTTCATGGCGCCGAGCTCCGCGCCGATACCGGCGCCTATGCGGCCGGCGAGCAGCAGGCCCGCCACGAGCGGACCCGTCTCGCGCACCAGCGCGATGGCCAGGCCCGCGGGGATGAGGCCTTCGGCGCCGAAGCGCGCGAGCGACGACCGGGTGTGCATCGACAGCACGACCCCCACGGCGAATCCGCTCACGGCGATCAGCGGGACGGAGCGGCAGCCGAGCTCGTAGAGCTGCCGCAGCGTCTCGCGCACCTCGTAGGGAGGACGCACCGCTTCGCGAAGCGCCCGTCCCGCAAAGAGCGCGGCGTCACCGACGCCCGCGAGCCATCCCATCAAGAATCGCTGCATGGCCGCGTCAGGTCAGAACAGCTTCCAGGCCATGCCCACGCTGAACACGGCCGCGTCGGCTCGCACGGATCGCCGCGTGAACGCGCCGTCCTCCAGGAACGTCGTCCGGGGGCGCGTGACGACGTAGCCGCCGAACACGTTGAGGGCGATTCGGTCGTTGACGTCGTACCAGAGCGACGCACCGGGGCGGATCGCGGGGCTGTTGGCGATGTCCACCACCTGGCCCTCGCGCACCCGCGACCCTTCGATGTCGACGCCGTTGAACGCGATGCCGCCGACGACCGAGAACGTCATCGCCCAGTGCACCTGGTCGGTGAACGTGTAGCCGACGCCGCCCATGACCGGCCTGATGGTGACGCGGCCGAGCCCGCCGTCCACGCCAGCCGGCGAGAGCCTGGTGTCGAACCACGTGAAGCCGATGTCGGGCCCGAGGCCGCGGGCTCTGCCGATTCGGGCCATCGGGCTCACGACGAGCGTTGACGACAGGTCGGCTTCGGCGGGACGGCGGCCGCCCAGCGCGAGGCCCACGGCGAGCAGACGCCGTTCGCTGGCGCTCGACTCCGCCATGAGGTCGCGTGCCCGCGGCAGCGCGGCGCTCTCGTCCGACTGCGGCGGTGGTGGAGGTGTCGGTTCGCCGATCACCAGCCGGGACTCGACGTCGACGATGCCGGGGACGGCCCGGGTGATCTCCAGCGCGCGCGTCAGCTCGGCCTGCGAGGCGACGAGACCCGCCAGCGACGCCACGCCGTTCGACACGCGCACCTCGATGACGCGCGGTCCGAGTTGCGAATCGTTGACGAGCGCCGTCTTGACGCGCACGCCCAGCCGCGCGTCCTCGATGGCCTCTGGCGGCGGCGGCGTCGCGCGCGCGCACCCCGCCGCCACGACGACGAGGACGATCAGGAGACGAGACAGCAGGCCGCGCGTTCCGGCGACACGACACCTCATGCGTTCTCTCCAGCGTGCGGCAGTCGCCGCGGGGACGTAGCAGGACACGCGCGATTCGATGACTTCGAGTCTATCCCGTCCCTTCATCCCGACGCGTCGCCACTCGTTTACGCGTGACGGCGCGTGGCGCACGCCACCCCCCGCCAGAGGGAATTTCGTGGAGAATGAGGCCACGCTTCCCGCATGTCCTCGCTCCTGCGCCGCTTCGTCCGGCCGTCACCTGTCCTGATGCTCACGGTCGCGCTTGCCGTGACGGCACCCGTGTATGCCCACTCCGGGTCGATGGCCTTCTGGAAGGTCACCGTCGACTCGCACGAGGCGACGAGCCAGGTGATCGTCTCGCTCGTGGACTTCGGCTGGACGTCCGGCGCCCTCACGACGCCCGAGCACGGCGGGGCCATGACCGAACAGCGGCGACTGGCCATCGGACGGGAACTGCTCGAGTACTTCCAGGTGGTCGAGGACGGACGGCCAGTGCCGGCCACGCTGGTGAGCGCGCGGCTCCTGCCGCCGGACGCCATCGAGGTCGTCGTCAGACACGAGCTGTCAGCGAACGCGTCGGTCCGCGTCGCCCGTTCGCGGTTCCACGAGCTGACCGACGACAGCCACCGCGTGCTCGCCCGCGTAGAACGCGCCACCGGGCCGGCGCACGCCGAGGCCGGCGGTCCGATCGTGCTGACGGCGACGGCAGCAGAGGTCGCCCTGCCAGCCGTCGACGCGTCCGGCTGGAGCAGCACGATCGCGCCGGCAGGCTCGCTGCGCGCGATGCTGCTCTCCGGACTCGAGCACATCGTCACGGGCTATGACCACGTGCTGTTCCTGCTGTGCCTGCTGGTGCCGGGCGGATCGTGGCGGTCGCGCGTCGCGATCGTGACCGCGTTCACCGCCGCGCACAGCGTCACGCTGCTGCTGGCCGCGCTGCACGTCGTCTCGCCGCCCACGCGGTTCGTCGAGGTGGCCATCGCGCTGAGCCTCGTCTACGTGGCGATCGAGAACGTCCTCGTGGAGCGCCCGCGTGCGCGGTGGCCGCTCGCCTTCGCCTTCGGGCTCGTGCACGGCTTCGGCTTCGCCGGCATGCTCGACGTGCTCGGCATGCCGACAGGACAGCTGGTGTCGTCGGTGCTTGCGTTCAACGTGGGCATCGAGATCGGGCAGCTCGCGATCGTGGCCGTGGCCGTGCCCGTGATTGGCTGGATGGCGCGGCATGCCTGGCACCATCGGATCGTTCAGGGCACCTCGGTGGCCGTCTGCGTGGTGGCGGCCGTCTGGGTGGTGGAGCGCCTGTCATGACGCATGCCCCAGGGAAGGGCGCGGCCGAGAAGGCCGCGGCCCTCGTTGGCGCCGCGCGACGACGTGCCGCTGCCGTGGCGCTGCCCGCGTGCGCGCTGGCCGTGTTGACGCTGCTGTACTTCCACGCCGTCTCGGCAGCGGTGGACGGCACGCTGCACGTGACGATCGTGGACGCGGCGACGAATCAGCCGACGCCGGCCCGCGTGCGGATCACCGATGCCTCCGGTGCGCCCGTGTCGAAGAAGGTCGCTGGCGCCCTGGCCATCCCCGGCGAGGCCCTGGGAGTGCCAAAGGAAGCCATCGCGATCATGTACGGCCATGACGACAGGATGGATGGCTACGCCACGCAGCCCGACGGCGCGTTCTACGTGGACGGGCGCTTTTCCGTCACGCTGCCGGAAGGCGAGTACCGGGTCGAGGTGAGCAGGGGATATGAGTACGTTCGCGAGCGCATGGGCGTGACAATCGCGCCCGGCGCCACGCTCGAACGGCGTGCCTCACTGACGCGATGGATCGACATGCCCGCGCGCGGCTGGTACTCGTCCGACGACCACATCCACCTGCGCCGGTCGCCGCGCGAGAACCCGTTCATCCTGCGCTGGATTGCCGCAGAGGACGTGCACGTCGGCCACCTGCTGCAGATGGGCGACTTCTTCACGACGTACTTCACGCAGTATGCGTTCGGCGAGTCAGGCCGCTACCAGGAGGGGACGCACCTGCTGTCGCCGGGGCAGGAAGAGCCGAGGACGCCGGAACTGGGCCACACGATCTCGCTCGGGGCGTCCGCCTACGTGCGCCCGCGACAGCGCGACTACTACGCGTACGACACGACGTTCGACCGCGTCCACGCCCTCGGCGGCGTGACAGGGTACGCGCATCAGGGCGCCACGTTCCACGGCTCGCGCGGCATGACCCTCGACGTGCTGCAGGGCAAGCTCGACTTCCTCGAACTCCTCCAGTTCTGCGCGCCGGGTGGGCCGCTGGTGACGGCCAACTACTACCGCTTCCTCGACATGGGGTTCCCGCTGACGGCGACTGCCGGGTCCGACTTTCCGTGGTGCGGCCGAACGCAGGCCTTCGGCGCGGCCGAGGACGAAGGCCCCCGCATCGGCGACGCACGCTTCTACACCTACGTGGACGGACCGTTCACGTTCGAGCGCTGGTTCGAGGCGCTGAAGGGCGGCAGGACGTTCGTGACGAGCGGCCCGATGCTGTCGCTTGCCGTGGACGACGCGTTGCCCGGCAGCACGCTGCAGCGTCAGCCCGGCGATCGGCTGCGCATCACGGCCCACGCGGAAGGCCATCACGCCGACGTGCCGCTCGATCGGCTCGAACTCGTCGTCCATGGCGAGGTCGTATCGCAGGTATCGGCGACGGCGGCAGGCCAGTCGCGCGAGCGTCTCGAGCTTTCCCACGAGTTGACCCTCGGCGCGCATGGCCTCTGGATCGCCGCACGCGCCTACGCCGCACCCACGCAGGCCGCGCACACGACGCCAATCTACGTGCACGCCGGCGACGCCGGGTTTGCCAACCCGGAGACGCTTGCCGACAACGTGGCGCTGTCGCTCCGATATCTCGACGAGATCGATGCGGAACTCGCCGCGCCGACGAGCACCGCGATCGACGCGCAGGCCGCGCGCCATCCCGAGGGACTGCGACAGCGCGTCGCGCAGACACGTGCACTGCTGGCACGCCTCGGAGCTTCCGTCAAGAGGCCGTGACGGTCGGCCGCGACCCCGGCATGGCACACGTGACCCTGTTTGGGTAACGGCAGGGTCTCCTCCAGGGGACAGCACGAGTGGCGCGCACGACACACCTCGGTCGCCCACGACATGCTGAGCCATGCAAGTCACAGCTACACAAGAACTTGCGCACCGTCTTGACAAGGCGTCCGCGGATCGTCCCGTAACCGGCACCGCCTTTGCTCAGTGATGGGCTGGCGGACGGGTGTGAGCCTCACTGGCTCGCGTCACGCGTCCGCGGAGGTGGAGCGGACATGCTGGCACTGCTGAAGAAGCTGAATTCCTCGTGCTGGGGCGATCACGAATGGCTGTATCGGACGAGCGAACGTGGCTTGTGGCTCGAGTGCCGTCACTGCGGCCGCGTCTCGAACGGCTTCGACCTGCCTGCCGCACAGTACAGGCGCACGCAGGAAGCCGTGGCCTCGGCGCATCGCATCGGCGGCGTGCCGCCCGCGCGTCAGGCCGCCATGGCGAACACGACGGCAGCGGCGCAGGCCGAGCCCGCGCTGTCGCCGGCTCTGGTCAGGAACATCTCGGCGCTGCGCGCGCAGGGCGCGGGTACGGCCTCGCAGACCTCCCTGTGGGTGACGCCGGTGGCGACGTCCGAGGCCGAGCGGCGCTGGCTGCAGGCATGGCGTCGCCTGTCGCCGGAGGCGCGCACGCGCGCCGAACGCATCGTCGAGAAGCTTGGCGCACGCGATGCGCATGACGTGGCACACGCGTCGTGACGCAGCGTGACGAGCTTGGCTCTTCGAGCGGGTGACGTGTGACCCCACGTCGCCCGCACCGCAAGGCTCGCAGGGTGCCGCAGCCCCGGCGGTCTTCCGCGATGCAGTGTTCCGGGCCCATGCCGCCGGGCCTCCCGGTTGCGCTGGTGGTGCGATTCCCGGAGAATGCGCACACACCCCTCGGGCAAGGAGCACGGCTACATGGCGAAGACAGGCAAGACCGGCCAATCGGGTCTGACGCGGCGTGAGTTCGTAGGCGCTGGCACGCTCGCAATAGGCGGGCTGATGACCGGCGCTGCGCCGGCGATTCTGCGCGGACAGAACCTCAACAGCAAACTCGACATCGCGTTCATCGGCTCCGGAGGCCGTGGCAGCGCGAGCCTGCGCGAGCTGACCATCGTGCCGGGCGAGCCGCCTGGCAAGGGCGATCGCGCGAACGACCCCAACGTGCCGCACCCGGACGAGAACGCGGTCATCCTGTGCGACATCAACGAGAACACGCTCCGACAGCAACAGGAGCGTTATCCGAAGGCGCAGACCTTCACCGATCTGCGCAAGGTCTTCGACAAGCCCGACGCGTTCGACGCGGTGGTGGTGGCGACGGCGGAGCACACCCACGTCTTCGCCACGTGGCTCGCCCTGACGCACGGCAAGCACGTCTACTGCGAAAAGCCCCTCACGTACAACATCTGGGAGGCGCGGCTGATCCGCGAGACCGCGGCGCGCAACCCCAGGCTGTCGACGCAGATGGGCAACCAGGGACACGCCAGCCCGGCGCGGCGCGAGATCCGCGAGATCCTCGAGACGGGGGTCATCGGCAAGGTTCGTGAGGTGCACGTCTGGGCCGACCGTGCATGGGGGCTGCAGGATGCGGCATCGGCCGAGAAGTGGGACAAGCCGCACGGCTTCTGGAACGGCATCCAGATCGTCGATCGCTTTCCCGAGACGATGCCGGTGCCGCCCGAACTGCACTGGGACCTGTGGCTCGGGCCGGCACCAGAGCGTCCGTACCACGACACGTACTTCCCGGGGCCGCGCTGGTACCGCTGGTGGGACTTCGCCAACGGGACGATGAGCGACCTCGGCAGCCACGACAACGACGTGCCGTACACCGTGCTGGACATCTGGCAGGACGTCGGCGGCGGCCAGAAGGTGCTTGCGCCGCTCACGGTGCACGCGGAGTCGCACAACGTGCCGACGCCGCATCCCGAACTCGCACCCGCGACGATGCGCGTGACCTACGAGTACGCCGCGCAGGGCGATCAGCCCGCGCTCAAGCTGGTCTGGCACCAGGGCGACAGCAAGCCGCCGGGGTGGGTCGAGTCGTGGGGGAGGCGCTCGCAGGTGTTCTTCGGTGAAAACGGCATGCTGCTCGGCAACGGCACGCTGCTGCCCGAAGAGAAGTTCAAGGACTTCAAGAAGCCCGAGCCGCGGCTGCCGCGCTCACCGGGTCACTGGGTCGAGTGGGTCAACTACGCCAAGGGCAACGGCCCGGTGCCCGGTTCGAACTTCCAGTACGCGGCATGGACCACTGAGGCCAATCACCTCGGCAACGTCGCCTACCGCACCGGTCGCAAGATCGAGTGGGATTACAAGACGATGACGGCGACCAACGCACCGGAGGCCGCGCCGTTCATCAGGCGTCCGGCCTACCGGGCGGGGTGGGACGACATCCTGCATCCGGTGGGCCGCGGGTCGGCTTAGGCCGGCCCGCTCGTCCGTCGCGCCGGACCCGCAATTCCGGCGGGTCCGGCCGCCATGACCAGGGTTCAGGTGCTGGCCGCGCGCGCGACGCGGACCACCTGATTCAGCAGGATCTCGAGCGTCACGCGGTCGCCCGGCTCGAGTCCATGGGCGACGTCCTCGCGACCGACCCGCGCCACCTGGGTGCGCTCCTCGTCGTCCTCGACGAAGACGTAGTGCACGTCGTAGGAGACCTGCCCGTGGATGCTCACGGGCTGGATCTTCTTCAGGATCGCGGTGCGGGTGCCTTTCAACATCGGAAGTCCGATCAGTCTGCCAACACGATAACCGTGGCCGCGTCAGCGGCCCATCAGCAGCATGAGCAGCGCCTTCTGCGCGTGGAGGCGGTTCTCCGCCTGGTCGAAGATGATCGACTGCGGACCGTCCATCACCTCGTCGGTGGCCTCCTCGCCGCGATGCGCAGGCAGGCAGTGCATGAACGCGGCGTTGCCGGCGGCCTTCATCAGCGCCTCGTTCACCTGGTAGGGCGCAAACACCTTGCGCCGCTGCTGGGCCTCGCCTTCCTGGCCCATCGACGTCCACGCGTCGGTGTAGACGGCGTCGGCGCCGCGGACGGCCTTCTTCGCGTCGCGGTAGGTCGTCACCGTCGCGCCGTGCTCGGCGATGGCTTCGCACTGCGCCATCGCTTCCGCGCCGAGCTCGTAGCCCTCGGGCGCCGCGATGCGGACGTGCATGCCGAGCATCACCGACGCCTGCGCCAGCGACGTCGCGACGTTGTTGCCGTCGCCCACGAAGGCCACCGTCGCGCCCTCGAGCGTGCCCACGTGCTCCTTGAGCGTGAGCACGTCGGCCAGGGCCTGGCACGGATGCTCCTCGTCGGTCAGCGCGTTCACGACGTGCAGCCGCGGTGCCGCGTTGGCGAACTCGACGAGCCGCTGTTGGCCGAACGTGCGGATCACCACGCCGGCCACCCAGCGCTCGAGGTTGCGGGCCACGTCGGCAATCGGCTCCCGCTCGCCCATGGCGACGTCCTGCGGCGGCGCGATCACGTCGCCACCCAGCTCGCGCACGGCGATCTCGAAGGTGGAGCGCGTACGCAGCGAGGGCTTCTCGAAGAGCAGCGCCACGTGCTGTCCCGCGAGGGAACTGGCCGACGCACCTGGCCTTCCGGCATGACGGGCCTTCTTGAGCTTCAGGCCCGTGGTGACGACGTCACGCAGTTCCGCCGGCGAGAGGTCGAGGATCGAGAGGAAGTTCCGGGTGCGAAGCCGGCGCGGCCGCGCCGATCGCGAGCGACGGACGGTCGGCATGGCTAGGTCCTGTACTCCGCGTTGATACGTACGTATTCCTTGCTCAAATCACACGTCCACATGGTGGCTTCCTCCGGCCCGTGCACGCCGAGATCGACGGTGACGTCGACGAACTTCTGCTGGAGGTGCTCGGCAGCCTGAGGCGCACGCTCGTCGAACGGCCGCCCGCCCTCGAACAGGACCACGTCGCCTATCTGGACGCGCGCGCCCTGGAGATCGAAGGCCACGCCCGCACGGCCGGCGACGGCCACGAGCCGCCCCCAGTTGGGATCACCGCCGTGGATCGCCGTCTTCACGAGGAGCGAGTTCGCGATGGCCCGTGCGGCCTGCTTCGCGTCGTCATACGTGCGCGCGCCCGTGACGTGCACCGTGACGAGCTTCGTGGCGCCCTCGCCGCCTCGGACGATCTCTGTGGCGAGGAAGCGGCACACCTCGAACAGGCCGTCCACGAACGCCGGCAGCGTCGTGTCGTCCACCTCCACCCCGCTGGCGCCATTGGCGAGCAGGAAGACGCTGTCGTTCGTCGAGCACTCGCCGTCCACCGTGATCGCGTTGAACGTGCGCTCGGTGACCTCCGACAGCGCGCGCTGCAGCAGGTCGGGAGACACGGCCGCGTCGGTCGTCAGCACGCCGAGCATCGTCGCCATGCGCGGCTCGATCATGCCCGAGCCCTTGGCGATGCCGCCGACGTGATACGTGCCCGCGTCGGTGCGCACGCGGACGGCGCGTTCCTTCGGGAACGGGTCGGTCGTCATGATCGCCAGCGCCGCGTCCGCGTGTCCGTGGACGTTCAGCGCCTCGGAAGCGGCGATGATCCCGCCGGTGACGGTGCGCGGGTCGAGCTGCACGCCGATGACGCCCGTCGACATCACCAGCACTTCCTCCGGCTCGCAGTCGACGGCGCGCGCCGTCTCGGCGGCCATGAGGTGCGCCACGCGCGTGCCGGCCTCGCCGGTGCACGCGTTCGCGCAGCCCGAGTTCACGACGACGGCGCGGGCGCGTCCGCGGCTCGCGCGGAGGTGATCCCGTGACAGCACGATCGGCGGCGCGACGGCGAGGTTCGTCGTGAACACGCCGGCAGCCGAGGCTGGCGTGTCCGAGACGACCAGCGCGAGGTCGAGCCGATCGGCGGAGGCCTTGATGCCGCAGTGGACGCCCGCCGCACGGAAGCCCGCGGCGGCGGTGAGTCCGCCTTCTACGATGTCGATCATCGATGCAGGACGAGGACGGACTCGGTGGCCGTCCGGGGCTGGGCCGCACGCCGGCTCGTGCGGCTGGTGGTCATGCTGCCCACCGCCGTGCCGCGCAGCGGCAGCGCCACGGCGTACTGTCCGCACGTGCGGAACTTCGGGCAGGCGTGGCAATCAGTGGCGATCTTCTCCGGCAGCCAGGTGTGCGGCACGATGGTGAAGCCGAGCCGGACGAAGTGCGCGGCATCGTGCGTGAACGCGCAGAGCGTGCCGAACTGCTCGACGCGCGCCTTGCGGCACAGTGCGTCAATGAGCTGCGGCCCGAGCCCGCGTCCGCGGTGCGCCGCGTCGATCACGAGCGAGCGCACCTCGGCCACTGTGCCGCTCAGCGGCGCCAGTTCCGCGCAGCCGACGAGCGCGCCGTCGCGCGTGACCACCTGGAAGCGCGTGGCATGGCTCGTCAGGTCGCCGAGCGTACGCGGCAGCAGGTGGCCCACCTCCAGGTTCGCCGTGATCAGCGCGTGCATGGCCGGCGCATCCTGCAGCGTGCCGGCGCGGATCTCGTAACCGTCGGGCAGCATGTCAGGCACCCTCCACGGCGCTGAACGCGGCGTCGAGACGTGCGAGGGCGTCGGCGATCTCGGCCTCGGTGATGACGTACGGCGGCAGCAGGCGCACGACCGTCTCGCGCGTGCGATTGACGATGAGCCCGCGCTCGAGCGCGGCTACCACGACCGGTCCGGCGTCCCTGTCGAGCTGAAGGCCCCGCATGAGGCCCGCGCCGCGGACCTCGCGAATCATCGGGTGCTTCGACGCCAGCGCCTGCAGGCCACCGAGCAAGGCGTCCCCTGTGTGGCGCACGTGCTCCAGCAGGCCTGCCTCGAGCGCGTCCAGCACGACGAGCGCCGCGCGGCAGGCCAGCAGGTTGCCGCCGTAGGTCGTGCCGTGGTCGCCCGGGCTGATCGTCTCGGCGACGCGCTGCGACACGAGCACGGCGCCTACCGGGAAGCCGCCGCCGAGGGCCTTGCCGAGGGCCATCAGGTCGGGACGCAGGCCGAGCGCCGTGTGGTGGAAGGCCTGTCCGGTCCGCCCGAGGCCCGACTGCACCTCGTCGGCGATGTAGAGCGCGCCGGTGGCGTCGCACGCCTTCCTGATCGCCTCGGCCATGGCCGGCGACAGGGGGTGGACGCCGCCCTCACCCTGAATCGGCTCGGCGATGATGGCGGCGGTGTCGTCGGTGACGGCCTTCAGCAGCGCCTCGGGATCGTCGTGGTCCACGAACGTCACGTCGCGGACGAGCGGCTCGAAGGGCTTCCGGTAGTGCTCGTCCCACGTCACTGACAGGGCCCCCATCGTGCGGCCCGAGAACCCCTGCGACAGCGCGACGAACCCGGCGCGCGGCGTGCCGCGCGTGTACCAGAAGCGCCGCGCGAACTTCAGGCAGCCCTCCACCGCTTCGGTGCCGCTGTTGCAGAAGAACGCGCGCGGCAGCCCCGAGAGCTTCGTCAGGCGCTCGGCGACCTGGCCCTGCAGCGGATGGAAGTACAGGTTCGACACGTGCATCAGCTCTGCCGCCTGCGCCGCCAGTGCCTCGGTCATGGCCGGGTACGCGTGGCCCAGCACGTTGACCCCGATGCCCGACAGCATGTCGAGATACCGGCGTCCCTCGGCGTCCTCGAGCCAGACGCCCGTGCCGCGGACGAAGACCACCGGCTGGCGCTTGTAGGTCTGCAGCAGGTGGATGGCCTCTCTGGCCTGGACATCCAGGGTGAGCGACGACGACGGAGAAGGAGCAGCAGTCATTTGTCGAGGACCGGAGGAAAGGAGGAAAGAGGAATGGAGGAGCGATGAGTCGTCAATGATTACGGCAGCACGCGCGTGCCGTGACGTTCGAGCAATGCCGTGGCCGTGCGCCCGTCCACGATGCGGACGTCCTCCGCCCCGGCGTCGAGCGCGTCGAGTGCCGCCTGGAGCTTGGCGACCATCCCTGCCGACGCGGTGCCCGCCTCGATGAGCTCGAGCGCCGACGCGCGCGTGAGTGTCGCGATGGTCTCGCCGCCGGCGTCGAACACGCCTGCCGTCCCGCCGCAGATCAGCAGCGAGCCCGCGTGTCCCGCGCGCACCGCGTGCGCCGCCATCGTGTCGGCGTTCACGTTGAGCACCTGACCCTCGGCGTCGATGCCGAGGCTGGCCACGACCGGCACGTACCCCTGCGTGACCAGGTCGAGCAGCAGCACGCGCGAGGCGTCGCCCACGGGCTGCCCGACCAGTCCGAGATCGACGGTGCGGCCGTCGACGGCCTTGTGCCCCGGCACGCGCACGGCGCGCGCCAGGCCGGCATCGACGCCAGTGACCCCGACGGCCTGCACGCCGCGTGCGACGAGCGCCGCCACGAGTCGCGTGTTGATCGTGCCGGCCAGCACCGCCACCACGGCCTCGAGCGTCGGCGCGTCGGTGATCCGCAGCCCGTCCACGGTCTGCTTGGCCAGTCCGCGGCGCTTCATCTCGGCGTCGATCTCGCGGCCGCCGCCGTGCACCACGACGATGGGCGTCTCGCTGGCGAGGGCGACGAGCGCCGTCGTCACCTCGGCGAGCCGCTCGGGCGTCTCGATCAGCTCGCCGCCGAGCTTCACGACCTGCAGCGCGCCGGACATCAGATGAGCCCCTCGGTCTCGTCGAAGCCGAGCGCGAGGTTCATGTTCTGGACGGCCTGGCCCGCCGCGCCCTTGGTCAGGTTGTCGATCACCGACACGGCGATGAGGCGGCCCGTCGCTTCGTCCACGCGCCAGCCGATGTCGCAGAAGTTCGTGTGCGCGACGTGCTTGATCTCGGGCAGCCTGTCGCCGGTCAGCCGCACGAAGAACGCGTTGGCGTAGGCCTGCTCGAGCACGTCGCCGACCTGCGCGGCCGTGGTGCCGGGCACGACCCGCGCGTAGATCGTCGAGAGGATGCCCCGATCCAGCGGCACGAGGTGCGGCGTGAACGTCACCGGCACGCCGAGCGCCTGCGCCATCTCCGGCGCGTGGCGGTGGCCGAACAGGCCGTAGGCGGCGACGCTGCCGTGGTTCTCGGAGAAGTGGGTCCGCTCGCTCGGCGACTTGCCCGCGCCCGACATGCCCGACTTCGCGTCCACGATCACTTCGCCCGTGAGCAGGCCGGCGTCGGCGAGCGGCTGCAGCGCGAGCAGCGTGGCGGTCGGATAGCAGCCCGGACACGAGATCAGGCGCCAGCCTGCCCACGCATCGGGCGGCGTCAGCTCCGGCAGGGCATAGACGGTGCCCGAGGGCAGATCACCGGTCTTCGGGTAGAACTGCTGGCGCTGCCCGGCGTCGCGCAGGCGGAACGCGCCCGAGAGGTCGATGACCCGGTGCCCTCGCTCGAGCAGGACCGGGGCCGCTTCGCCGGCAAACGCTTCCGGCGCCCCGAGGAACACGATGTCGCAGCCGGCCAGCGCGTCGGGGCTGTAGGAGGTCACCTGGCCGTCCCAGAGACGGGCGAGCGAGGGCAACGTCCGCGGCGTGTCCGACTGACTGGAGGCGAGGGCCGCCTTCAACGTCACCCGCGGATGCCGCGCCAGGAGCCTGACCAGCTCCTGCCCGCCATATCCCGTAGCGCCGACCACCCCGACTGAAACTTGCGATCCGTCTGACATCGTCTGAATACTTATTCCAAAGCGAACAGGCATTATGCAACGCGTGTTGCGCCGATTCAAGCGAAATTTTCGGGCGCCGTCCGCCGGTCTGGCGTGCTAGATTATGCGTCCGGTTGCATACGCATGAAAGAGCGCAGGCATCGCGTCATCCTGGAACTGATCGAGCAGGAGAGCATCACCAGCCAGGAACAGCTGCGTCGTCTGCTGCGGGAGCGGCAGATCGATGTCACTCAGGGTACGCTGTCGCGCGACCTGAAGGAACTGGGGCTGGTCAAGCGTGCCGCCGACGGCGGCTACCAGCGCCCCGACGGCGGAGCGCCACTGGAGCGGACCGACGTCCTGCCGGCGCTCCAGCGCCGTGTCGCCGAGTTCCTCGTGCACGCCGAGCAGGTGGAGCAGCTCGTCGTCCTGCGGACCGACGCGGGGCAGGCGCAGATGCTCGCGCTGGCCATAGACCGCGTGCCGGCTGCCGAGGTGGCAGGCACGCTGGCCGGCGACGACACAGTGCTCGTGATTTGTCGCAGCGCGGCGCAGGCCGCCGCCTTCCTTGCCCGGCTGCAGGCCTGGCGGACACCGACGGAGTGAGATGAGCAGGGAACGGGTGGTGCTGGCGCATGCCGGCGACGCCGACACGCTGCTGGCGATTCACGCGCTGGCGCGGGAGGCCGAAGTCGTGACGGTAACCGTGGACGTCGGCCAGGGCGAGAGCCTGCTGGGCGTGCGGGAGCGCGCCCTCGAGGCGGGAGCCGTCCGGGCGCACGTCCTCGACGAGCGGGAAGCGTTCGCCGTCCGCTACGCGATTCCGGCCCTGCGGGCCGGGGCCGTGGGGTTCGACGGCGATCCGCATGCGGCGGTGCTGGCGCTGCCCTGCGTGGCGCGCGCGGTGACGCACGTGGCGGCCATGGAGCAGGCAACGTCGCTGGCGCACGGCGGCCGCGGCCAGGCGGCGGCGCGGATGCGCGCGCTGTACGGCGCGCTGTCGGAGACTCCCGTCCGTCCCGCCGTCACCACGCTGCCGACGCCTGCCATCGACGCGGCAGCGGCGGCGCTGCAGGTGGATCAGGCAGCGCGCGGCGGACACGTGCGCGCCACGGTCTGGGGGCGGTCGGTGGCCGCGCCGGCGGCGGTGTCGCTGCCGGTGCCCGACGCGGCGTTCACCCGCACGCGGCCGGTCGCCGTCTGCCCCGACACACCCGCGCACGTCGACATCGGCTTCGAAGGCGGCTATCCGCGCGCCATCAACGGCGTCAGCCTGCCGCTCGTCGAACTGCTCGACAGCCTCGAGACGATTGCTGCGGCACATGGCGTCGGGCGCGTGGACGTGATGGTGCCCGAAGGCGACGGCGTCCGCCGGGAGGTGGCGGAGGCGCCCGCCGCCACGGTGCTGCAGCTCGCGTTGCGCGAGCTCGAGGCGCTCACGCTCCCCTGGTCGCTCCGCAAGCTGCGGCGCCGCCTCGCCGAGTCGTACGTGGATCTGTTGCGCAGCGGCGAGTGGTTCGCGCTCACGCGCGAGGCGATCGACGCGCTTGCCGATCGCGCGCTGCGCGACGCGACGGCGACGGTGCGCCTGCAGCTGTTCAAGGGCGCCTGCCAGGTCGTCCTTCGCCATCGGTAGGGACGGCTCTCCGAGCCGTCCTTACTCCGG
>JBIQIB010000009.1:0-2056 GCA_044508265.1 Acidobacteriota bacterium | reverse complement strand
CTCACGTGTCCTACACTGTCGATGCCCTATGGCTCTCTGGTCCGGTCGATTCGCAGGTGCGCCTGACAAGGCGGTGTTCGAGTTCGGTTCGTCCTTTGCCTTCGACAGGCGGCTCTTCGAAGCCGACGTCGAGGGCAGCCGCGCGTGGGCGCAGGCGCTGCAGCGTGCCGGCGTGCTCACCGAGGCCGAGCGCGACGCGATAGACGGCGCGCTGGCCGACATGCTCGCGCAGGCGGCTCGCGACCCAGGCTGGGTGCGCGGCGACGACGAGGACGTGCACTCGTTCGTCGAGCGCGAGCTGGTCGCGCGGGTCGGCGACGCCGGCAAGCGGCTGCACACGGGACGTTCGCGCAACGAGCAGGTGGCGCTGGACCTGCGCCTCTATCTCCGGCGCACCGTACGCGCGGTGCAGCAGTCGCTCGTGGAGCTCGTCGAGGCCCTGCTTGCGCAGGCCAGTGCTGCCGGCGACGCGCCGCTGCCGGCCTACACGCACCTGCGCCGGGCCCAGCCCGTGCTCGAGGCGCACTACTGGCTCGCGCACGCCTCGGCGTTTGCCCGCGCGTGCGACAGGTTCGACGTCGTCTACGACGAAGCCGACGCGCTGACGCTCGGCTCCGGTGCCATCGCGGGCAACTCGTTCCCGATCGACGTCGAGTTCCTGCGCGAGGCGCTCGGCTTTTCGCGCATTGTCCGCAACAGCATCGACGCGGTCGCCGACCGCGACTTCGTGGCGGCGTTCCTGCACGCGTCGGCGCTCGCCATGGTGCACGTCAGCCGCCTGGCCGAAGACGTCATCATCTACGGCTCCGAGGAGTTCGGCTTCTTCGAGCTCGACGACGCGGTGACCACGGGCAGCAGCCTGATGCCGCAGAAGAAGAACCCGGATCCGATGGAGCTCGTGCGCGGCAAGGCGGGCCGCGTCATCGGCACGCAGACCGGCTGGCTGGTCACGATGAAGGGGCTGCCGTCCGGGTACAACAAGGACCTGCAGGAGGACAAGGAAGCGGTCTTCGACACGGAGGACACGCTGGCCGGGAGCCTGCTGTCGTGCACCGCCGTCGTCCGCACGCTGCGCGTGCGGCGCGAGGTGACACGCCGGGCCGCATCGGGCCTCATGCTCGCCACCGACGTCGCCGATTATCTCGTGCGCAAGGGCTTACCCTTCCGCTCCGCCCACGAGCTGGTGGGCGGCATGGTCCGCGAGCTGCTCGACCGCGGGCAGGACTTCGCCGACCTGGACCTGGCGGGCTGGCAGGCGTTCTCGCCGCTGTTCGGCGACGACGTGAAGGAGGCGGTGACGCCGCGTGCCTCCATCGAGGCCAGGCGGACGCCGCAGAGCACCGCGCCCGGTGCCGTCGCCGAGCGGATGGCCGGGATGCGCGACTGGGTGAATCGCCGAAACGCCGACAGGGCTTGACTTCTTGTCGATCCGGGCCGCCGCTCTGTGCTATCATCCATCGACCTTCGGTTCATTCGAACGGAGTCACTTCCCGCCGCCACGTACACTCCGGGGGCTGTTAATGCAAGAGCGCCGGCTTCGGCTGGGTGATGTGCTGGACGATTACTGTCCACGCGAAAAGCGCCTTTCCAATCATGTAATCGTCGCCCTCGTCGGCGACGAGGTTCGTCAGACCCGCTGCACCACCTGCGATACGGAACATCCGTACAAGCATGGGCGCGTGCCCGCGCGCCGCAAGAAAGCCGACGCGCCGGAGGTGCTGTACAAGCAGGTCCTCGACAACCTCACCGGCAAGGAAGGGCAGCCGTCCGAGGACGTGCCGCCCGCGGGACTGCCGATCCCGCCACCGGCCGTGGCCGCCGCGCCCGTAGCGCCGCCTGCCGCCGCCCGGCCCGTGCCCGCGCGTGTCGCGCCGGCGCCAGCCGCCGCGGAGAAGCCGACCGCCGCCGTCGCCGCGGTCCAGGCTCCTGCCGCCGTGCCACAGGAGACCCCTGTCGCCGCGGCGTCCGCGCAGGACGACGAGACGCCGCGCGAAGAGCCGGTGCACCGCCATCAGCTGATCCGCGCCACGCTGCCGCGCATCGAAGGCCAGGTGCC
>JBIQIB010000248.1:0-2066 GCA_044508265.1 Acidobacteriota bacterium | reverse complement strand
GAACAGCCGCTGATAGGCATGCTCCCGATGCGACGCCGTAATCCGCTCGCCCCGCCACCAGCGGCGCACCAGCGTCACGGCAGGATCGATCAGGAACAGCGCCAGGCTCGTCGCCACCAGCAGTACGACCGCCTCGCGGCGGCCGCTCGGCACAGCAAACGGCATGGCGGCCAGCACGAAGCCCAGCCACCCACTCCCGACATCCCCCAGGAAGATCTTCGCGGGCGCCCAGTTCCGCAGGAGAAATGCTGCCGCGGCCGCGGCGGCCAGCAGGGCGAACACCGCAGCCGGCATCGGCCACAGCACCCAGGCGAGCGCCATGAACGTAATCGTCGCCTGTCCGCCGGCCAGGCCGTCGGCGCCATCCATGAAGTTGAAGAAATTGGTCACGGCGACGATCCAGACCATCGCCGCGACCGGTCCGGCGCCGGCAAGGGCCAGATCGGCAGGGGGAGGGAGTGGGACGCGGGCCAATCCTCCACAGGCCCACACCACCGCAGCCGCACTGACTACGTGAACGCCGAGCCGCGGTAGCGGCGGAATCGACCAGGCGTCGTCCCACAGCCCAACAGCGGCCACTGGCAGCGACGCCAGCAGGATCGCGACTGTCGCGCCGTCGAGGGCGACGCCCGACACCTGCGCAAGAGCCAGGCCCGCGCCAACGCCGCAGAGAATCCCGATTCCGCCGCCGCGCGGGCGCGGCACGGCGTGCGAACTGCGATGATTCGGCCGATCGATCAGGCCAAGAACGTGGGCGCGCCGCTCGATGACGCGGACGACGACGAGAGACACGATGAACGCGACCCCCGCGGCCGCCAGCATCGTCACCCGCGCGCCCCGCGCTCAGCCACCAGCGTGGGCATGCTTGCCACGAGGTCGTAGTACGGCTTGTAGCCGAGTTCGCGCTGTACCCGCGTGGAGTCGTAGGCGGCCGATCCCAGCAACTTCTGGAACGCATCGGAATCGAATCCGATCCGCCGACCCAGAATGCGGCGGGCCAGATCGCCACCGGAGGCGAGTGCTCGAAACGCCCACTCCGGTACGTGCCATCGCGCCGGCTCGCGCTCGAGCGCCGCGCATGCCGCCTCGTACACGTCGCGCGTCGAGTACGCGGACGCGTCGGTCACGATATACACCTGGTTCGCAGCCGCCGGATGCTCGCCGGCCAGCACGAGGGCATCAACCGCATTCTGCACGTGCAGCATGCTACGCCGATTGCCATTGGCCGGCGGCGGCGGAAAGCGCCCGCGGTCGATGGCATCGATCATCCGCTGAAGATTGCCGCGTTGGCCCCCGCCGTAGACCAGTGGAAATCGCAGGCACACGGCATCGAAGGCGCCGCCCGACGCAGCCGCCATCACCAGGCGCTCCGCCTCGAGCTTTGAACGTCCATAGGGAGTGAGCGGCCGCGTCGGCGTCTCCTCGGTGGCCGGCACATCGTTGCCTTCGTCGATCGCCTTCACGCTGCTGACGAAGACGATCCGGCGGACAGAGTGACCACGGGCGGCCGCCAGCAGGCGTCGAGTACCTTCGACATTGATCCGCTCATACTCCGACTCGACGCCCCGTGCCTCCGCCATGTCGTGCGTCTTGGCCGCGAGGTGGAACACGACGTCGATGCCATCGAACGCGGCCGCGTCCTCTGGCAGTTGCGTCAGGTCGGCCGAGACCAGTTCGTGGGCGTCCGTTGCCCGGGAGGGCGACCGTGCGATACCGCGAACGAACGCGCCGGCAGCGCGAAGCCTGGTGACGAGGGCACGCCCCACGAATCCCGTGGCGCCCGTCACCAGGCACCGCGTGGCTGTCAGCTCAGGCTCCGGACTCGTACCACGTCGTTCGGCGCACATAGTCCACGTAGCTCAGGATGACGCGGACGACCTTGCGAGACACGTCGGGCTCGGCATAGTCGGCCACCGCAATACCCGGGCGCGCCGCGTCCTGCGAGGTGACCAGGTCCACGGCCTGCAGCAGCCGCGTGGGCGTCAGGCTGCTCATCACGGTCACCCCGGCTTCCATCGCCTCCGGCCGCTCGTGCGCGTCGCGCAGCATGACGGCCGGGAATCCCA
>JBIQIB010000247.1:0-2067 GCA_044508265.1 Acidobacteriota bacterium | reverse complement strand
GGTACACTGCGAGCGCTGATGTCATCGCGGTCGATCACCTGTATCGTCGGGGCGCGCCCCAATTTCATGAAGGTCGCCCCGATCCTGCGGGCGATGCGGTCGTACCCCTCGCTCACTCCGCGGCTCGTCCACACGGGCCAGCATTACGACGCGCGGATGAGCGACCTGTTCTTCAGGGAACTGGGCCTGCCGGAACCCGACGCGTTCCTTGGCGTCGGGTCGGCGTCGCACGCCGTGCAGACGGCGCGCGTGATGGAGCTGTTCGACGCGGAACTCGACGCGCATCCCGCCGACGTGGTGCTCGTCGTGGGCGACGTGAACTCCACGCTGGCGTGCGCGCTGGTCGCCGCCAAGCGGCAGGTGGCCGTCGCGCACGTCGAAGCCGGGCTGCGCAGTCGCGACCGCACGATGCCGGAGGAGATCAACAGGATCCTCACCGACCAGCTGTCCGACTACCTGTTCACGACGGAGCGCTCGGCACTGGATAACCTCGTCGCCGAAGGCATCCCCGAAAGCCGGGTGCACTTTGTCGGCAACGTGATGATCGACACGCTGCTCGCGCATCGCGAGGCGGCCGCCCGACGACCGGTGCTCGGCGACCTCGGACTCACGGCGCGACAGTACGCCGTGGCCACGCTGCACCGGCCGAGCAACGTGGACACGCCGGAGGCGGCGCGCAACATGCTCACGGCGCTCGAGGCCGTCGCCGAACGCCTGCCGCTCGTCGCGCCGCTGCACCCGCGCACCGTGGCGCGGCTCGAGGGCTTCGGCCTGCTGGAGACGCTGCGATCGTCAGCGCGGATCACGGTCACCGAGCCGTTCGGCTATCTCGACTTCCTCTGCCTGCTCGACCACGCGCGGCTGGTCTTCACCGACTCCGGCGGCATCCAGGAGGAGACGACGGCCCTCGGTGTGCCGTGTCTCACGTTCCGCGACAGCACCGAGCGGCCCATCACCGTCACCGAGGGCAGCAACAGGCTGATCGGCACGGATGCGTCAGTCGTACCGGGGGCCGTTGACGAGGTGCTCGCCGCGACGACGGCCGGCCGGGTCCCCGAGGGCTGGGACGGCCGCGCGGCGGAACGCATCGTCGCGGTGCTCGCGCGGGACTGAAGACCGCGTCTTGCTCGCCGCGGACCGCTTTCCACAAACCGCGGACCGCTTACCGTAAACCGCTTAGCGCACACCGCCAGGCGTGGGGGACGCCGCGCCGATGACGTCGCGCATCGGCCCCCAGCGGAAGCGTCCGAGCAGGTCACGCAGGCGTGCTTCCGTCTTGTCGAGGTTCGTGTAATGGCGGAAGGTGCTGAGGCGGCTGGCGGGCAGCCGCGGCTGGGCGGGATCGATCTCCCATGGGTGGAGGTAGAAGACGGCCGGCAGGCCTTCCTTCGCATTCAGCTGCCCGATCCCCCAGCGGTGCCAGGCGTAGGGCAGCAGGCGGAAGTAGCCGCCCCCGGCGACCGGCAGGTTCTGGCCGGCGAGGCGCAGAGTGGCCGGCGGCACTTCCACGAGCCGGCGGGCTGCGTGCTCGCGCACATGGATGGCGCGCGGCGCGTCAGCGATCCCGTACCTGTCGTGCCGCACGGGGAAGATGCTCGCGTCGTAGGTGTAGCCCTCGTCGAGCAGGACGTCGAGCGCCCAGAGCGATCGCGACGTGATGCTGAAGCTCGGCGCGCGGTAGCCGTGCACCGGCTGGCCCGACAGGTCCTGGAGCAGACGTCGGCTGCGCGAGACGTCCTCGCGGAACTCCTCGGGCGTCAGGTCGTAGACCAGCTGGTGCCAGAACCCGTGCGAGGCAATCTCGTGCCCCCGCGCGGCGATGCGCCGTACCAGGTCGGGGTGCTTGTCGGCCACCCACCCCAGGACGAAGCACGTCGTCGTCGTCTCGTGCTCGTCGAACAGATCGAGCAGTCGCTCGGTGTTGGCGACGACCCGGCTCTCGAACGCATGCCACCGGTCGCGCGGCGCCGCGCCAGCGAGCGCGCTCACGTGGAAGTAGTCCTCCACGTCCACCGTCATCGCGTTGAGCACGGTCACCTCAGACGACATTGGGCTCCATCACCAGGC
>JBIQIB010000098.1:5384-15416 GCA_044508265.1 Acidobacteriota bacterium | reverse complement strand
GCCGATCCGCCGACCCGCAGGTTAGACTGTCGCGAGGTGAAACAGCAGATCCTCGTCGTCGAGGACGACCCCGACATCGCCGACCTCCTGCGGCACTACCTCGAACGTGCCGACTACGACGTGCACACCGTGGGCCATGGCGCGGACGCGCTGCCCCACATGCGCGACAACCGACCCGACCTCGTCATCCTCGACCGCATGCTGCCCGGCATGGACGGCCTCGAGATCTGCCGCCATCTGCGCAACGACGAGAGCCTCGCCGACCTGCCGGTGATCATGGTCACGGCCCGCGCCGACGAGATGGACCGGATCGTCGGCCTCGAACTCGGCGCCGACGACTACATCACCAAGCCGTTCAGCGCCAAGGAAGTCGTGGCGCGCGTGCACGCGCTGCTGCGGCGGTCGCAGCGGACGCGAAGCGAGGCCCCGGGCCAGCCGCCGCTGACGTACGGCCCCATCGTCATGGACCTCGAACGCCACGTGGTGACCGACAACGGCACGCCGGTACGGCTCACCGCCAAGGAGTTCATGCTGCTGCGGTACTTCCTCGAGCATCCTGGCCGCGTGCTGTCGCGCGACCTGATGCTCAGCGACGTCTGGGGCTACCAGTACACAGGCGGCTCGCGCACGGTGGACGTCCACGTGCGACGGCTGCGCGAGAAGCTGCCCTTCCTGGCGGAGGCCATCGAGACCGTGAAGCAGTTCGGCTACAAGCTGGGCTGACCAGCCGACCTTCCGGAAGGACCCGCGGCCCGTGCGCACCCTCACATTCGCCCTCCTGACGGCGCTCCAGACGGCCATCTTCACGCCGCTGTTCACGCTCGCCGTCCTGTGGATCGCACCGGGTGACGTCTCGCCGTCGGCGGGCGTCCTCCTGCGCGTGGCGGTGGTCGGCCTCGTCGCCGCGCTCGTCTCGTCCACGGTCACCGCGTGGGTCGCCGCCACGGTGGTGGACGAACGCGTGGGCGACCTGGTCACCGCCATCAAGGCGGTCGCCGCGTCGGAGGTTCGCGAACGCCTGCCCGAGACGCGTGGCGACGCGCTCGGCCGGATCGCACGCGCCGTGAACACCGCGGGCGACGTCCTCGACCAGCGCCTGCTCGAGCTGCGGCGCGACCGCGCCCGGCTCGAGGCCGTGCTGAGCGGCATGGTGGAGGGCGTGCTCGTCGTCAACGAGCAGGGCGAGGTGCAGATCGCGAACGAGGCGGCACGGCGGCTGCTCAGGCTCGAGCCCTCGCCGCTCGGCCGCCGCTATGTCGACTTGATCAGGCATCCGGACATCGCGGAGCAGATCGCCCAGGCGCTGGCGGGCACGACGCCGGGCGGTCTGGAGCTCTCGCTCGGGCGCGACCCCGGTCACACCTTCATCGCGCGCTGCTCACCTGCCAGTACGCCCGCCAGTCGCGGCGCCGTTCTCGTGCTGCACGACATCACCGACCTGCGGCGCACGGATCGCATCCGGCGCGACTTCGTCGCCAACGTCTCGCACGAGCTGCGCACGCCGCTCACCGCCATCCGTGGGTACGTCGAGGCGCTGCTCGACGGCCCCGACGGCCCCGACGAGACGCAGCGCTTCCTCGAGATCATCGCGAGGCACTCCGCCCGCATGGAACGGCTGGTGAAGGACCTGCTGCGCCTGGCGCGGCTCGACGCGCGGCAGGAGCCGCTGGAACTGGCCGAGACGTCCATCGAGGGCCTGTTCTCGAGCGTCCTGGCCGACCTGCAACCGGCCATCGACCAGCGTCGGCAGCACGTCGCCGTCCGGATAGCCCCCGGTCTCACGACCGTTCGCGCCGACCCGGCCAAGCTGCACGACGTGCTGCGCAACCTGGTGGAGAACGCTTCGGCCTACACGCCGGAGCACAGCAGCATCCTGCTCGGCGCCGAGGCCACGTCGAGCGAGGTGCGCATCACCGTCGCCGACACCGGGCTCGGCATTCCGGAGGACGAGCTGTCGCGCGTGTTCGAGCGCTTCTATCGCGTGGACAAGGCGCGGTCGCGCGAGTCGGGCGGCACGGGGCTCGGCCTGTCCATCGTGCGCCACCTCGTGGAGCTGCACGGCGGACAGGTGACCGTGGCGAACCGCCCCGAGGGCGGCGCGCAGTTCACCGTGGCCCTACCGCGCGCGGGACAGCGGACGCGCAGCACGCACGGGCTGACGGGTCATCCCAAGTAGGCTGATGAGGAAGCTGGCCAGCACCGACTGCGTGCCGAGCGCGGCGACGGTGGCGCCGGCGACGCTCCACCGGAACGGCGCGTCGGGCGCGGCCTGCGGCAGCGAGTCGCCGAGCAGGAGCATGACGATCCCCGTGATCGTGATCACGGCGGCCAGCACCAGCCCGCGTTCGAGGTTGATGACGCGAAACAGCCGCGCGAACCTCGGGTCGTCGGGCAGCAGGCCCTCCACGATCGCAAAGACCTTCGCGAACACGCCGAACACCAGCGCCTGGTAGCCCACGAGCGTCACCAGGCTGGCATGCACGACGGCGCGCGTGCCGAGCGGCGCGCCGCGCCACTCGACGCCGAGCACGGCAGCCAGCATTACGGCAAGCCCGGCGCCGAACATGGCGAGCCCGGGGACGACGAACAGCCACCGCGGGTTGACGGTCAGGAAGAGCCGCAGCGTCCGCCAGCCGTCGCGGAACGAACGCAGGTGCGGTCGCCGGAGACGACGTCCGTCCGGGTGCAGCGTGATGGGAATCTCCGCGATGCGCCCGCCGTACAGGCTCGACCTGATGATCATCTCGGTCGCGAACTCCATGCCGACGCACCGCTGGTCGAGCTGCTGGTAGAACGCCTTCGTGAAGCCCCGCATCCCGCAGTAGATGTCGTTGACCGGCGCCTTGAACCACCACTTCGCCAGGAACGAGAACATCGGGTTGCCCCACCAGCGATGCAGGAACGGCATGGCGCCCGGCATCACGGTGCCGCCGCCGGACGGGAGCCGGCAGCCCTGCACGAGGTCGTACCCCTCGCGCAGGCGCTCGACGAACCGGGGCACCTCGAGGAAGTCGTAGCTGTCGTCGGCGTCGGCCATGACGACGTAGCGCCCGCGGGCGGCGTCGATGCCGGCCATCAGCGCGTGACCGTAGCCTTTGCGCTCGACGTGGACGACACGCGCGCCGTGGCGCTCGGCGATCTCGATCGAGCCGTCCTCGCTGCCGTTGTCGGCGACGATCACCTCTCCCTGGATGCCGGACGCGTCGAGCGCGCGCCGGCACTTCTCGAGGCAGGTGCCGAGGGTTTCTGCCTCGTTGAGGCAGGGAATCACGATGGAGAGCTCGGGCGCGTCGTGCGGGCTCAAGGCGTCGCCTGCCACTGCGTCCCGTCGTCTATACTGGCCGCCGAAGATCGATGCACGAGGATCTGGCGTCCCGTCACGCCGCTGAACGTTCGCACCACGACGCATTCTATACGCAGGCGGTCCGGACGGGCTTCTTCGACCGCGTCGGCTTCCAGCACCTGGTCGCATGGAACCTGGCCGCGCTCGATCGGGCCGTGCCGATCACGCCCCGAACGCGCGTGCTGTCCATCGGGTGCGGCCTCGGTGACTACGAGGTGCGGCTCGCCGGACGGGTGGCGCACGTCACCGGTCTCGACCTCTCGCCCGTCGCCGTCGAGGTGGCGACACGCCGGGCGGCAGACGCAGGGCTCACGAACGTCGACTTCCGGTGCACGCCCGGCATCGACAACGTCGTCGAGCCGGGCTCCGTCGACCTGGTGATCGCGTTCGGCGTCTTCCATCACCTCTCCGAGCAGGAACGCCGCGGCATCCTGCAGCAGGCTCGGACCTGGCTCGCGCCAGGCGGATGGATCTACGTCCGCGATCCGAGCGCGCGCGGCATTCTGCGTCGCACGCTCGGGCCGACGCTGCGATGGTGGAGCGGCGTGCACACCGAGGACGAGGCTGCGCTCGACCCGTTCGTCATCGCCAGCGAGATGCGCGAGGCGGGCTTTGCGGCTCCGCGCATCGACTACGTCGACGTGATAGGCGGGCCGCTGCCCTGGCTGTCCGCCTCGCGTTCGCGTCTGCTCTGGCGAACGGCCTTCGGCTTCGACAGGCTGTGGCTTGCCACGCCCCTGCGGCGATGGGCCTCGCAGTTTGCGGCCTTCGCGCAGCGGGACCCGCGCTGATGCACGACCGCCGTCGAAGTTTACGGTCCTGAAACACCCTCGTCGCCTGCAGGTCACGACACGTCCCTAGGCTTCCCCACAGGACGGCCGCATGGCACGGCACGTGTGCCACCGCGGCCCCTTCCGATGGGGACCTGCATGACCTTTCGAAACCCTGCTCTACCTGCCGCGTGCGTCGCGATCCTGCTGGCCGTGGCCACGGTCGCACTGGCGCCGCCGCCCGCCGCCGCGCAGGCGCCGGTGCGTGTCACCGGACGCGTCCTCGACAGGCAGAATGCCGTCCCGCTGCCGGGCGTCCCGGTCGAGCGTGTCGGCACCGACAACGTCGTCTACACGGACGTGGACGGTCGATATACGTTGCTCGTCCCTCGAGGCCGTCACCGCGTCAAGGTATCGCTCGGCGGCTACGACGACCGCATCGTCGAGGTGGACGTGACCGATGGCGGTGCCGTGACGCTGGACGTCGGCCTGAGCATGACGGGCTTCGAGGAAGCGGTGACGGTGCGCGCCGAAGGGGTCGACGCGGCAAGTGCGACGGCGGAGGCGCAGCTCATCGCGCGCAAGCATGCGGCCGTGGTGGCCGACAACATCGGCGCGGCGGAGATGCGCGCCAACAACGACGGCAGCGCCGCCGCCGGCATGCAGCGCGTCACGGGCGTCTCGGTGGTGGGCGACGGGTTCGTGTTCGTGCGCGGGCTCGGCGAGCGCTACTCGAGCACGACGCTCGGCGGCGTCAGCCTGCCGACCACCGAACCCGAGCGCCGGGTGGTGCCGCTGGACCTCTTTCCGGCCGGCCTCCTCGACAGCGTCCAGGTGGCCAAGAGCTACCTGCCCGATCAGTCGGCCGAGTTCGCCGGCGGCCAGGTGCAGATCGAGCCGCTCGCGTTCCCCCGCCAGCAGGTGCTCGACGTGTCCTTCGGACTGGGCGTGAACGGGATCACGACCGGCAGGAGCATCCCCGGCTCACGCGGCGGCAGCCGTGACTATCTGGGGTTCGGGCGCGGCGCACGGCAGATGCCCGACATCGTCCCCGGGAGCAAGGTGATCCGGGGCGGCGGGCGCTACACGCCCGATGTCGGGTTCTCGCGTGCGCAGCTCGAACGGTTCGGCGAGGCGTTCGACAACGAGTGGTCGCCGACCACGCGCACGGGCGCACCGAACCAGAACGTCGGCCTGGTCTACGGAGGCCGCGCCGGCAAGCTCGGGCTGGTGGCCAGCGTCACGCAGGTGCACCGTGAGCAGTACCACACCGATCGCCAGGTGACCTACACGATTGGCGACGACGGCCGGCTCGAGGAGTTCGTCGACTACGACTTCGCGTACGCGACGACGTCCGGCACGCTGGCTGGCGTGGCCAACCTGGCCTACCAGTTCTCACCCGCGCATCGCCTGTCGCTCGAGAACTTCGTGACACACGACGGCGAGAACGAGGCCCGCACCTACGAGGGCTTCAACGGCGAGGCGGGGCGCAACCAGCGTGCCGCGCGGCTCTTCTGGGTGGAGGAGCAGATCGCGAGCCACAACGTCAGCGGCGAGCACTTTTTCCAGGGTCTGCGCAACAGCAGCGTCGAATGGCGCGTCGGCTACGGCGGCGCGACGCGCGACGAGCCTGACCTGCGCGAGACCGTCTACCAGCAGATTCCCGGGCAGGCCTTCCAGTTCGCCGATGTTTCGCAGAGCGGCTTCCGGATGTTCAACGCACTCGACGACAGGACGATCGACGGCTCTGCGAGCTGGTCGCTGCTGACGGCCGTGGCGGGCCGACCCGCCCGCTTCAAGTTCGGTGGCTCGTACCTGCAGCGGGAGCGCGACTTCCAGTCACGCCGCTTCCGGCTGGTGCCCCTGAGCGTGACGGGCCTGGACCTCACACAGGCGCCCGAGCGGCTGTTCACGCCGGAGCACATCGGGCCGCACTTCGAGCTGAAGGAGGAAACGCGTCCCACGGACTTCTACGACGCCGAGCAGAAGGTGGCCGCCGGCTTCGGCATGGCGGACCTCGCGGTCTCGGCGCGCCTGCGCGTCATCGGCGGCCTCCGCGTCGAGCAGTTCCGGCAGGACGTGGACACGCGCGACCTGTTCAGCCTGGCTTTCGAACCGGAGGTCATCCGGTCGCGGCTCGACGAGACCAACCTGTTCCCCGCCGTCAGTCTCGTCTACGCGGCACGGCCGAACACGAACATCCGCCTGAGCGTCAGCCAGACGGCCAACCGCCCCGAGTTCCGCGAGCTGGCGCCGTTCGAGTTCACCGACGTCGTGGGCGGGCGCAGCTCGGTGGGCAACCCCGACCTGCAGCAGGCCATCATCCGCAACTACGACGTGCGCTACGAGATCTTCCCGCGCGCGGAGGAGGTGCTGGCCGTCAGCCTCTTCTACAAGCAGTTCGACAGGCCGATCGAACGCGTGCTCCAGCCGACCGCGAACATCCGGACGTCGTATGCGAACGCCGAGCGTGCCGACAACTTCGGCGTCGAGCTCGAGGCGCGCAAGCGCCTGAACGACCACCTGTTCGTGGGCGCCAACTACGCGTTCATCGACTCCGAGGTGACGCTGTCGCCCGCCGCGGCGCAGGTACAGACCTCGCTGAGCCGCCCGCTCGCGGGCCAGTCGCGGCACCTGGCCAACGTGCTCGCGGAACTGCGGCTCGGCCCGGGCGCCGTACGGGCGCTCTACAACGTCGTCGGCGAGCGCATCACCGACGTCGGCGCGTCGGGCCTGCCCGACATCCTGCAGAAGGGCCGCCAGCAGCTGGATCTCGTCTACACGCATCGCCTGTTCGACAAGCTGACGTTCCGCGCGAACGTCGACAACCTCACCAACGCGGCCTACGAGTTCACGCAGGGCGGCCTGCAGCAGCGCTACTTCGAGTACGGACGCACCTACGGCGTGTCGCTCAGCGTCAACGCCTTCTGAGCCACGAGTCAGCCCATGCACATCACGAGCACCTTCCTGACGTCGTCCCGCGCCGCGCGCGCCCTCCTCGCCGGCCTCGCGGCGGTGGCGCTGTCGCTGACGCAGACCCTGCCGATGCAGGGTCAGGCCAACATCGGACCGCCGTTCACCGTGCCCGGCGAGCCGCTCCCCGTGCGGGTGATCCAGGGCCGCATCCACGGCACCGTCACGCTGACGGCCGATACGGTATACGTGCTGCGCGGCGCGGTCTTCGTCGCCGACGGCGGGGTCATGAACATCGCGCCGGGGACGACCATCGCGGGCGAACTGGCGACGCTCGGCACGCTGATCGTCGAGCGCGGCGGCCGCATCAACGCCGTCGGCACGCCCGACGCGCCGATCGTCTTCACGTCGGACCAACCCATCGGCATGCGCAACCGCGGCGACTGGGGCGGCCTGATCATCAACGGCCGGGCGCCCCTGAACGTCCCCGGCGGCGTCGCCATCGGCGAGGGCGACACCGGCGAGTACGGGGGGGACGATCCCGACGACGACAGCGGCATCCTGCGCTACGTGCGCGTGGAGTTTGCCGGCATCGAGTTCAGCCCCGACAACGAGCTGAACGGCATCGCCTTCCAGGGCGTCGGGCGGGGCACGGAGGTCGACTACGTCCAGGTGAAGATGAATCGCGACGACGGCGTCGAGTTCTTCGGCGGCACGGTGGACGTGCGGCACGTGGTGCTCACGGCCATCCGCGACGACAGCCTCGACTGGACGTTCGGCTGGACGGGTCGCGTGCAGTACCTCATCGCGCAGCAGCGCGGCGACGATGCCGACATGGGCATCGAGGCCGACAACAACGACATCAACAACAACCTGCTGCCCCGCGCGAACCCGACGATCTACAACATGACCCTCATCGGCGATCCGACGCACCGCTTCGGCACCGAGAGCAACATCGGGATGGTCCTGCGTCGTGGAACGGCGGCCACCATCCGCAACGCCATCGTGATGGCGTTCAAGAGCTGGGGGCTCGACATCAACGGCTCGGCCGCGGCTGCGCAGGCCGGCAACGGCGCGCTCACGGTACGCAACAGCATCTTCTTCGGGAACGGCCAGACGCAGGGCGGCGCGCAGTTCTCGCCGGCCGCGGCGCCGTTCATGACCGATTCGTCGATCCTCGTGGCAGACCCCGGCCTCATCGCGCCTTTCGACCTCGAGGCGCCGAACTTCAGGCCCGCCGGCCTCGCGACGCCCGCGGGCGGCCAGCACGCACCCGCGCTTCCGCCCAACGACGGCTTCTTCGAGGTCGCGCCGTTCATCGGCGCGTTGAGCCCCGATCCGGCACTCGACTGGACGCAGGGCTGGACCGACTACGCGCTGCAGTGATGGACGTCCTCTCGATGCGACGTCTCCACGCGGGCGCCGGCGTCATCGCGCTCGCCCTGACGAGCGCGGCGGCCATGTGTGGCGATGCACGGCCCGCACGCCCCGCACACCTGGCGCACGCGATGGAGTCGCCGGAAGCGCTGGCGGCGGCGATCCTCGATCGCCTCGCAGCCGCCGACCGCCCCGGCCTCGAGCGCCTGATGCTGACCCGCGACGAGTTCGAGCTGCTCGTCTGGCCGCACCTGCCGGTCAGCCGCCCCGGGACGAACATGCCGCTCTCGTTCGTCTGGAACCGCCTGCGGCAGCAGAGCGACGGCCGCCTGTCGCAGGTGATGGCCATGCACGGCGGCACGTCCTACGCGCTGGTCCGGCTGGAGTTTGCCGGTGAGCGCTCCCGCTACGGCGGGGCGACGGTGGCCCGCGATTCGGTCATGACCGTCCGCACGCCGGCAGGGGAGATCGCGCGTCTCGAGTTGTTCGGCTCGATGATCGAACAGGACGGACGCTATAAGGTGTTCAGCTTCGTCACCGATTGAGGCGGCTCCAGCGCGGACGGATGCGGCCCGTCCGTCGGAGCATCTGCCGCCGTGCCGGGCGTCACGACGGGCGGCGTCTCGTCCGGTGCCGGACCGGCGGCAGGCATGGGACGCGGCCAGAGGTCGCCGAACGCCGTGTCCATGAGATCCCACACGGTCTGGAAGAGCGCGGCGATGATCGGGCCGAGGATGAAGCCCACGGCGCCGAACGCGAT
Source organism: Acidobacteriota bacterium (assembly GCA_044508265.1). Lineage (GTDB taxonomy): Bacteria > Acidobacteriota > Vicinamibacteria > Vicinamibacterales > Vicinamibacteraceae > JAEZDP01. The sequence goes on along the minus strand of JBIQIB010000098.1, from coordinate 6,253 downwards.
GATGCCGCCCAGCGTCGAGAACAGGATCATCAGGTCGTGCATCTCCGTGTCGCGGCCGACGAGGCGCGGACGCAGGATGTTGTCGACCGAGCCGACGACGAGCGAACAGAACGCCACCAGGATCAGCGCCTTCATGAACTGACCCGTCAGCGCCAGGATGATCGCGGCGGGCACCCACACCAGCGCCCCGCCGATGACGGGCAGTACCGAGAGCACCACCATCACGACGCCCCAGAAGACGGCGCCCTGGATGCCGAGCACCGCAAACGCCAATCCGGACAGCGTGCCCTGCACGACGCCGATGACGATCGTGCCCTTCAGCGTCGCGCGCGTCACCGACAGGAACTTGTCGAACAGCAGGTCGCGGTCGTCGTGGGCCATGGGGACGAAGCGCTTGATCCGCGCGATCATCGCCGGCCCGTCCATCAGCAGGAAGAAGAGCGTGTACAGGAAGATGAAGAAGTTGACGACGGCGCCGACCGTGCCGATGGTCGTCGCCGACAGCGCCCCGACGATCAGGCCGCCGAGGGTGCTCGCCAGTTCCCCGGCACGCTGCAGCAGCGTGTCCCTGTAAGGTTCGATGTACTCGACGTACGGCAGCCGCTCCAGGTAGGGCGTCAGCGCCGTCGGCTCCTGCGCGAACCGCTGCACCCAGGGCGTGATGCTCTGGGTGACCTTGATGGCCTCGCCGGTGGCCAGCCCCACGACGATGCCGAGCGGCACGCCCACCAGCAGCAGGCCGCACAGCATCGTCAGCAGGGACGCCACCGGCCGGCTGCGGCCGACGTACGGCAGCAGCGTCTGGTACCACGGGTAGGCGATGCCCGCCGCCAGGGCCGCCAGCAGGATGGTCAGCAGGAAGCTCCTGA
>JBIQIB010000098.1:2808-5284 GCA_044508265.1 Acidobacteriota bacterium | reverse complement strand
CCCGCGCACGAAATCCAGATTTAACCCGTCCGTCACGCCGACGATATCCGGGTTCCATAAGGTCGCCACAGCACATCATGCGGAGGGAGATCACCCACGTGGCGCAGCCCCGGACGACCGGACACCTCGCTTCTCCTGCCTCGACCCGCATCCTCGTGGTCGAAGACGAGCACGACATCGCCGGTCTCATCAAGCACACACTGGAGCGGACGCCCGGCACACAGGTGGAGATGGCCTTCACGGGCGACGCGGCCATCAGGGCGGTGCGCGAGTGCGAGCCACACCTCATCGTGCTCGACCTGAACCTGCCGCTGCTCAGCGGCTTCGAGGTGTGCCGCATCCTGCGGCAGCGGCCGGCCACGAGCCACATCCCGATCATCATGGTCACGGCGCGTACGCAGGAAGTCGATCGCGTCTCCGGGCTCGACCTCGGAGCGGACGACTACGTCACCAAGCCGTTCAGCCTGCGCGAGCTCGCCGCGCGCGTCCGGGCGGTGCTGCGCCGGCGCCACGCCGGTGCGCTGCCGGCGGCGCCCACCGTCTTCCGCGGGCGTCGCCTCACCGCCGACTTCGATGCGGTCGCCGTTCACGTGGACGGCGGCGCCGTCCGGCTGACGCGCCGCGAGCTCGAGCTGCTGCAGTGCCTCATCGAGAACCGGAATCGCGTGCTCTCACGGGACAGGCTGCTCGAGCGTGTGTGGGGTTACGAGCATCCGATCGAGACGCGCTCGGTGGACGTGCACATCGGGAGGCTGCGGGCGAAGCTCGGGCCGGCCGGTGACCAGATCGAGACGGTCGTCGGCCTGGGCTACCGCTTCGTCGAATAGGACGCGCGCGGGATGACGCGCAGCCGGCGCCTTACGCGTCGGCGCCCAGGAGCGAGAGCAGCCAGTACGTGAGGGCGCCTACCGTCGCAGCCGCCGGGATGGTGAGCACCCACGCCCACACGATCTGGCCCGCGATGCCCCATCGCACCGCCGAGAGACGCCGCGTCGCGCCGACGCCGACGATCGAACCCGTGATCGTGTGCGTCGTGCTGATGCCCACGCCGAGGAGCGTGGCGAGCAGGATGGACGCGGCTGCGCCGGTCTCCGCGGCAAAACCGCCGACGGGCGTCAGCTTCGTGATCTTCGTGCCCATCGTCTTGACGATGCGCCAGCCGCCCGAGAGGGTGCCGAGGCCGATCGCCACGTGCGCCGCGATCACCACCCAGAACGGCACCTCGAACACGTCGAGATATCCGGCCGTGAACAGGACGCCCGTGATGATCCCCATCGTCTTCTGCGCGTCGTTGGCACCGTGCATCAGGCTGAAGAGCGCGGCCGACAGCAGCTGCAGCCGGCGGAACAGCCAGTCGACGCGCCCGGGCGCGGTGCGGCGGAACGTCCAGAAGGTCGCGGTCATCGTCATGAGCCCCACGATGAGGCCTACCATCGGCGCGACGACGATGAAGATCAGCGTCTTGGTCCAGCCCGACCAGATGAGCGCGGACAGGCCCGCCTTGGCGACCGCGGCGCCACCGTAGCCGCCAAACAGCGCGTGGGACGAGCTGGTCGGCAGCCCGAAGTACCACGTGATCAGGTTCCAGACGATGGCGCCGGTGAGCCCCGCGCCGATCACCGCGAAGGTGACGACGTCGAGGTCCACCATCCCGGCGCCGACGGTCTGCGCGACGGCAGTGCCGAACCCGAAGGCGGCGACGAAGTTGAAGAACGCCGCCCAGACGACAGCCGTGCCGGGCGACAGCACGCGTGTCGATACGACCGTGGCGATGGAGTTCGCCGCGTCGTGGAAGCCGTTGATGTAGTCGAAGATGAGGGCGAGGATGATGAGGCCGACGACGACCAGCAGTACGTGATCCATAACTGCGTCACGCGTACTTGACGAGCACCGACTCCAGGAGGTTGGCCACGTCCTCGCAGTCGTCGGTGGCGCGCTCGAGCAGGTCGAGAATCTCCTTCCACTTCAGCACTTCGATCGGGTTGGTCTCTTCCCTGAACAGGCGGCTGATGGCCTCGCGATGGATCTCGTCGGCCTCGTTCTCGAGCCTGTTAATCTCGACGACGTGCTCCTCGAGGCCCTTGCGGCTTTCGAGCTTGCGCATCGCCGCGACGAGCTGGTCGGCGCAGTGCACGAGGTTGTCGGCCAGCTCGCGCGCGCCGGCGCGCACGGTGTAGACCTCGTACAGGCGGAAGCAGCCGCCGGCGGCGTCGATCATGTCCATGACGTCGTCGAGCGAGAGGGCGAGCGCGTAGATGTCTTCGCGGTCGAGTGGCGTGACGAACGTCTGATTGAGCCGGTGCAGCGAATCGTGCGCCAGCTGGTCGCAGTGATGCTCGAGCCGCTTCAGCTCGTCGGCGACGTCCCAGTCGGGAGGCTCGGTGGCCAGCAGCCGGACCAGGGCCCCGGCTCCCTTCTGTACCTCCTGGGCTATCGCGATGAAGTCGTCGAAGAACCGGCCGTCTTTCGGGAGCAG
>JBIQIB010000098.1:0-2708 GCA_044508265.1 Acidobacteriota bacterium | reverse complement strand
GGCTACCGGCTCATCGACGTGCCCGTCAGCAACTGCCTCCACGCGGACCTGCGGAGGATCTTCGTCCTGACGCAATTCAACTCCGCGTCGCTGAACCGACATATCGCCCAGACCTACAGGCTCGACCTGTTTTCGCAGGGCTACGTGGACATCCTCGCCGCCGAGCAGACGCCCGACAGCAACGAGTGGTTCCAGGGCACGGCCGACGCCGTGCGGCAGGCATCCCGACACTTCCGGTCGTACGACGCCGACTACTACCTGATCCTCGCGGGTGACCATCTCTATCGGATGGACCTGCGCGACCTCGTGCGCGCGCACGTCACGCAGCAGGCCGACGTCACCATCGCGGCGCAGCCGTGCGACCCGGAGACGTCCACCCAGATGGGCATCTTCCTGTTCGACGGCGAGGGCCGGATCCGCGGGTTCGAGGAGAAGCCGAACGCGACGCGCCTGTCAGAGATCGGGTGCAGCGTGCCCGAGGGCAGCGCCATGGCCGCGGACATGCCCGCGGCGAAGCCCTTCATGGCGTCGATGGGCATCTACGTGTTCTCGCGCGACGTGCTGCTCGCGGCGCTCGACGACTACCCGGACGCCATCGACTTCGGTAAGCAGATCATTCCGCGAGCGCTCGACACGCACCGCGTCCGCGCGTACCTCTACGACGGCTACTGGGCCGACGTCGGCACCATCGGCTCGTTCTACGAGGCCAACCTGCAGCTGACCGCGCCCGGCGCGGCGTTCTCGTTCCAGGATCCCCGCCGGCCGATCTACAGCCACCCGCGCTTCCTCGGCGGCTCGATGGCCGCCGGCTGCACGCTCGACAGGGCGCTCGTCGCGGAGGGCTGCCAGCTCGATCACTGCCGCGTGGAGTCGTCGGTCGTGGGCATCCGCACGCAGGTGCGCCCGGGCGCGCGGATCACCCGGTCGGTGCTGCTCGGCGCCGACTACTACCGGCACGACGGCGACGACCCGTCGGTGCCGATCGGCATCGGCCGGAACGTCGTCCTCGACCGCGTGATCGTCGACAAGAACGCCCACATCGGCGACGACGCGTCCCTGACGAACGCGGGCGGCGTCGAGCACCTCGACGGCGACGGCTTCTTCATCCGCGAGGGCATCATCGTCGTGCCGAAGGGCGCGACGGTCCCCCCCGGCACACGGGTCTGAGCGCCCCCGGCGGCAGCCCCGCCGCCGCCGGGCCGGCCCGTGGGTGGACACTCCGTATACGATGGAATCGTGACCGGCGACCTGCAGCTGGCGGCGCGTGAACGCCGCTGCCCGGGGAGGGCAGATGGCCCGTCGTCCTGAGCACGATCGGGGCGCGCGTGCGGCGCGCCTGTGTGTATACTGTCGCCTGCACGCGGTGCACCCCGACTGGCAGCCGTTCTGCAGTGAGCGCTGTCAGTTGCTCGACCTCTCGCACTGGCTCGACGGCGACTACCGGGTGCCCGGCACCGACACCGACACGGTGCCGGACGACGAGGACGGTGAGCCGTCCCGACCGCCGGAAGACTGAACCACGGCTTCAAGGCGCCGCCCGGACCAGTCGGTCCGGCTCCGCCCACGTTCGCGCGCACGACCCCCGTATGGCTGACACGCTGACCATCACCGACAACCGCACCGGCAGGACCTACGAGGTGCCCATCACCGACGGCACCATCCGCGCGATGGACCTGCGCCAGATCAAGGTCGGCGACGACGACTTCGGGCTGATGACGTACGACCCGGCGTTCACCAACACGGCGTCCTGCCGGAGCGCCATCACCTACATCGACGGCGACAAGGGCGTCCTCGAGTACCGCGGGTATCCGATCGAGCAGCTGGCCGAGCACGCGACGTACCTGGAGGTGGCCTACCTCCTGCTCTTCGGCGAGCTGCCGACGGCGGCGCAGCTCGAGGCCTGGCACCGCGACATCGTCAGCCACACGATGCTGCACGAGAACACGAAGCACCTGATGCGCGGCTTCCGCTACGACGCGCACCCGATGGGCGTGTTCCTCAGCACGGTCGGCGCGCTGTCCACGTTCTACCCGGACGCCAAGGAAGTCGGCAACGCCGAGGTGCGCCTGGTGAACGCCAAGCGGCTCATCGCCAAGACGCCGACGATTGCGGCCTACGCCTATCGTCATTCGACGGGACGGTTCTACGTCTATCCCGACAACGAGCTGAGCTTCGCCGGCAACTTCCTGAACATGCTGTTCAAGATGACCGAGGCGAAGTACGTGGTGAACCCTGTGCTCGAGCGCGCGCTCGAGGTGCTGTTCATCCTGCACGCCGACCACGAGCAGAACTGCGGGACCAACGCGATGCGCGCCATCGGCAGCTCGCAGGTGGATCCGTACTCCGCGATGGCGGGCGCCGCGGCGGCGCTCTACGGGCCGCTGCACGGCGGCGCCAACGAGGCCGTCCTCGCGATGCTCAACCAGATCGGGAGCGTCGCAAATGTGCCGGCGTTCATCGAACGGGTGAAGAAGGGCGAGGGCCGGCTCATGGGCTTCGGCCACCGCGTCTACAAGTCGTACGACCCGCGCGCGACCATCATCAAGCGGACGGCCTACGAGGTGTTCGAGGTGATGGGCAAGAACCCGCTCCTCGACATCGCGATCGAGCTCGAGCGCATCGCGCTCGAGGACGACTACTTCGTCAAGCGCCGGCTCTACCCGAACGTCGACTTCTACTCGGGGCTCATCTACCAGGCGATGGGCTTC
>JBIQIB010000097.1:5761-15577 GCA_044508265.1 Acidobacteriota bacterium | reverse complement strand
CCTCCGCTGCCGCGCCGGCATCCGCCTCGGGCCGCTCCCCGCTCGACACGCGACCGGTGACGCGGCGGTGGATCTCCTCGAGCGCCTCGCTCGTCCGCTCGTGACGGCGAGCCGTCGCCGGCGTCGCCAGGCGGCGCAGCATCGCCGCCAGGAACTCGAGCTGTCCCGTCGCCGACGCCATCTGGCGAGGCGTCGCGTAGGTGCGCTGAAACGCCTCCTGGTACAGCATCACCAGCCGCTGAACGGCGGCGTCGCGCGCCGCGCCGGCGTCGGCCAGGGTGCCGTCGATGAGCGCCGCGACCAGCGCGATGTCGGGCATGGCGACGGCGTCGAAGACGGCATCGAAGGGATCACGCGCCGTCTCGAACCGTTCGCGGGCCGCCGCCTCGGCGACGGCCAGCACGTCGGCGGCGTCGGAAGGCACCTCGCGGAGCAGCGCCTGAATGCCGATCCAGTTCACGATCGGGTACGGGTCGTGCCGATGCGACGCCGCGTTGTGCTCGTAGGCTCGGCGATAGCTGTCGGCCGCCTGTTCGAGCGCGGTGCGCACGTCGTCCGGCGTTTCGCAGACGTGCGCCAGCCGCTTGTACGCGCCGCCGATCAAGCCGTAGCGTTCCGACGTCTCGGCCACGGCCTGCAGGCCCCACAACCGCTGGATGGCCGTCCCCACGCGCTCGCGCGCCTCCGCGCGCTGAGCGGCGGACGCCTCCTTCGCTTCGGCATCGCGAATCGCCAGCCGCGCCTCGAAGTTTGCCAGTTGCTCGACGGCCTTCAACGTCGTCCTGTTGTCGAGCTCACCGGTGTCGAGTGCGGCCTGGAGGTACTTGATGGCCTGCTCGTGCGCGGACCACTCGCCGTAGGCGTGACCGAGCGCCATCAGCACGTCGCTGCGTCCGAGCCACGCCGACGGCGTCTCCTGCACCAGGCCATCGAGTTCTGCGACGCGGTCCGCTGCGGCCGCGCTGCCCCTCCCGCCGGCCGTGTCGGCGCCAGTCGCGTCGCCGCCGTCCGCCTGCGCGGGCGTTCCGGCGCGCACGGGCTCCGCCGCGGATTGTTCGACGGCCGACGGCACCGTCACTCGCGACGACACCAGATCCGGCATGCGCGCCTGCTCGCGCATCCGCTCGAGGAGATCGATCAGCTCCTCGTGCGCGACGCGATCGCGCGGCGCCTGCGGCTCGCGGCCTTCGTCCAGGCGGAAGTCGGGGTCGCCGTAGGCCTGGTACGCGCCCCACGTGTTGCTCTCGGGGAACTGATGGAACGTGCTGGCCCGGGCCTCCTGCAGCGCCCGGCCGAACGAGGCACCGCGAAGCATCTGCGTGTAGAACACACGCGCCAGGTGCAGCGCCGCGTCGTCGCGCACCGCCCACCCCGCGGCCACGACAGCGCGCACGCCCATCTCGATGAGCTCGCGCGCCACGCTCGCGGCGAGCCGGTTGTACGCGACGCCACGGCCTCGTGCGTCTGACTCCGGCCCCGTCTGCCCGATGAAGCAGCAGTTGAGGAAGACGAGCTCCGGCACCTGGAGCATCTGGCCGAACTCGACGGCCGTGAGATACAGGCCGCTGTCGAGCACCACGCCGCTGCGGCCCCGCGTGGACGCCGACGGCGGTTCGTAGTGCCCGTGCCCGGCGACGTGCACGATGCGGTACGGCTGCTCGAACAGCCCGCCCAGCACGTCGAGCGCCGTCGGACGATCGACGCGCCGCGTCAGCGTGAACGGCTGCGGGGCCGCCGCCAGCAGGTCGGCCACCACCGTCGCCTCGACGCGCGCGCCGGGCAGCTGCCGGAACGGCGGCGACACCAGCGGATCGCCAATCACGAGCGCACTGCGCGCCGTCGTCGCGCGAATCTGCGGACGGTAGCGGGCCGTCTGCAGCTGCCGCACCATCCCGATGCGCGTGCACAGCGGCGGGCCGCCGTCGCTCATCAGCTCCCACGGATAGCGCGCCGTCTCCTCGTCGAGGACGAGCATGAGCCGCGCGAGCTGGCCCATGCCGTCCTTCAGGTCGTTGGGCACCATCAGCTCGAACAGGGCGCGCGCGTCCTGAGGCCGATAGACCGTCTGCCCGACGGACGACTCCACGAGCCGCTCGATCAGCTCCGGCTGCCGGTGCTGCAGCATCACCTCGGCACGGGCGCGCTCCGAGAGCGAGACGAAGCGCACCTGCGTGGCCGGCGTGCGGTCGGCAGGGCCGAGGGCGAGGTCGGCGAGCGCGTCGACGAGCGCGGCCTCGCCGGGTTGCCCGGCAATCGCCCGCCGCAGCTGGTCGCGAATCACCGGCGGCAGGTCACCTGCCGCAGGCGTCGCCTGAACGTGAGCCGTCACTTCCCAGCGGCGCCACGCATCGGCATTGCTGGCTGCCGTGAGGCGCACGCGGCCGTGCCGCCCGCGCTGGAGCAGCGGCGCGGCCTCGATGTTCGTCCCGAGCTCCTCGCTGATGGTGGCCGCCAGCCGGGAGGCAGCCCTGGCCGCCTGAATCGCCGTGTCGGCATAGAGTTCGATGATCTCGACGTCGCCGATCATCGAGCCCAGCTGGCCGAGCCTCGCGAGCAGTTCCTGGTTCGCCTGGGCCACGCCGCGCAGGATGGCGCCCACCGAGTCGTCCACCGAGATGTTCGCGGTGGACGTGCTGCCGATGAGCAGCACGCTGAGGCCGAGCTGGTCGGCGCCGGCCTTCATCGTCGGGTCACCGGCCCGCTGCTCGTCGCGCTGCAGCACGTAGTCGAGCGTGCCGCGCCGCACCAGGTTGGCGACCTGTGCCGCGGTGAGCTCCCCCCAGCGGCCGAGGCCGAGCACGACGGCACCGCTCATGAGGCGCAGCGAGCGCTGCAGCTCCGTCGGCTGCCGCAGCACGACGGCGATCGACCCATACGGCCCGGGATACAGGCCGAGGTCGTATCGCGTACGCAGGCCCCCGCCGAGCACCTTGTCGATCTCGGCTTCCGCCCCGACGATCGTGTCGCCCTCGTAGTGCCCGACCATCACCGGGTGCCGCGCGAACCGCAGGTCGCCATAGACGACGCGCACGCGGAACCCGCCGCGTTCGGCACGGCGGTGGACGATGCGCGGCCGGTGGCCGAGCGCGGCGAGCTCGAGCGCGTCCGGCGTCGGGTACAGCACCGGCTCCGGCCGCGTCACGTACGTGCTGCGCCCGCCTCGTGCCACGCTCGGCGGTACCGTGCCCAGGCGGCGTGTCGTGCCGCGTTCCAGCAGGTCGAGCAACGCCGGCCACGTGGACGGGTCGCCGGGCACGTCGCCATGCGGCACGTCGGCATACCACGTGACGACGCCGGGGATGTGCGCCGACTCGTACGTCACGCGGCCGTCGCCCTCTGTCGTCATCTCGAGCAGCGTCGTGTCAGCCCGGACCACGACGTCGCACACGGTCCTGGGACTGGCGCCAGCCAGCGACACGATGCGCTCGGCATGGGGCGGGGTCGCCGGCAGGTCGCGCAGCACGGCCACGGCGGAGCGCAGCGCCTTCTCCGCCGGCGGCGCCACGGGCACTTCGCGGCGGAGCGACTGCCACGTCTCCTTCACGACAAACGTGTCGTCCGGGCGGACCGGCAGGAGTTCCAGCAGGCCCGGCCAGCGTTGCACCAGTTCGATGCATCCGGCGCGGCCACGTTCCGGGTCAAGGAGCGCGAGCTGCTGCAGCACCGGGTGCGAGCCGACGAGCGCCTGCACGGCATCGTGGCTCCCCCGCAGCGGCGCACCGGACATCAGCACGCGCGCGTCCTCATGCGCTGCCATCCGCGCCCACGTCTCAGGGTGCCGATGCATCCACACCCGCACCACGCATCCGCCCATCCCGTGCGCGACGATGCGGAGCGGTGTCTTCGAGGAGAGCAGGGGCTCGATCAGCGCGTCGAGGCGATCGGCGCCGTCCACCAGGCTGCGGCGCCAGTCGTACGGAAACGGCCGCACGTCATGCGAGGCAGCGAGTCGGTCGCACAGCTGACGGTACACGTCACCCACGAGCGCGGGAGCCGTCACGTCCGCGCCGTCCGCCTGCTCCAGCAGGCCCAGACCACCCTCCGCCAGCGCCTCGACCGACGGCCAGATGCGGCGTCCGCCCACGTGCAGTTCCGACCCCATGAAGCCGGGCACCACCACGGCCACGGGTCGGCCCGCCGCCGCAGGAACGCTCGCGCGCGCCATCGGCACCGGAGCGACGTCCGCTGTCTCGCGTTCCCTGAACCCCTGCGGGATGGCCGCGTCCGACGCCGTCATCCAGCTCACCGCGGCGCCGCGCGTGCGCGCGTTGGCGAAGTAGGTGAAGTGCGACACGTCGGCGCCCTGGTCGTAGACGTACCAGGCGGTGTCGCGCCGCGCGCCGTGGAACATCGCGTCGGTGTTGACCACCAGGTCGTTGTCGCGATGGTCGTAGATGAAGCGGTCCGTGATGAACGCGCCGATCCGCTTGAACAGGTGGCCGCCCTCGATGTCACCGGCGACGATCCCGAGGCGTCCTGCCGCCGCGGCATCGGCTCCGTTGATCAGGCGGACGAGCGGCGACCCCGGTGTCATCGCCTCTATCCCCGGCAGGAGGTCGGGTTGCCAGCGGCGCCGCGCGGCCTCGAGCGTGATGCGGGTGACCACGTCGTAGACGGGTGAAGCGGCCAGCGACGGCACGAGGCCCACGAGGTTCGTCAGGATCGACAGGAACTCGTCGAGGTTCTCCGAAGCGAGGAGGGTGCCGCGCGACGGGCTCGCGCACCGCAGGAACCGCTCGATGCGGAACTGCCGCGCGGCCAGGACGCCGGCAAGCTCGTGCAGGCGCGCCCTGTCGTGGGCGTCGGCGTCGGCCATGACGTCGCCCTGCCTGACGAAGCCGTCAATCTGGGCCGGCGTCAGCCCCTTCAGGCACAGCAGGTCGCCGACCAGGCCGCCTCGCGAGTGCGACACGATCGACAGCCGCGCGCCCTCCGGCAGCGCCCGCGCGAGCGTGAGCGCGTTCTCGATCGGGCTCCGGCTCATCGTGCGATGCTCGAAGCCGTAGATGTGACGGCCGAAGACCGCTGTCAGCGCGCGCCAGTCCCGGGCGCTGTCGGCGAGCTGGAACGCCCCGAAGCTGCCGCGGGTGTTCGAGGCGGTGCCGTGCAGGAAGATCAGCAGCGGCGTCCGCGGGTCGACGCCCTCGAGCGACGCGGGCTGCGGGTCGTCCTCTCCCGCGCGCCTTGGCTGCGTGGCCGCCTGCCAGGTGTAGAGTCCCTCGGCGGGACGCAGCCGCCGCTCGATCAGCCACGCCAGGAACTTCGTCAGCAGCCAGCCGGCGATGCGCGTGCCGGCGTCCAGCCCGGTCTCGCTCGCGAACTCCTGCTGCAGCGTCGGGTCGTCCAGGTCCGCCGTGATGGCGTCCGGTCCCAGGCGCAGGATGCGCAACGCCCCGGCCGCCCAGTCGCGCACGCCCCGTTCGGCCGCGCTCGGTCTCGAGACGCCGTCGACCAGCACCCCGTCGGCCGTGACCGACGCCGGACGATACAGCGACTGCTCGTACGCGTACCGCGCCACCGACGTCCAGCAGGTGACGCCGTCGAGCTCGAACTCGAGCACGTCGTCCTCTCCGACGTCGATGGCCTGCGGGAGCGCGGCCGCCGACGCTCGCGCCGCGGGACTCAGGGAGAACGACCCGATGACGTCGACGGACTGGAGCAGGTCGGTGCGCGGTGGACGATGTGACGCGACAGGACCACCTCGGGCCAGCGCGGCAACCGAGGCGTCAGGACGTCCGGGGATCAGCAGCCTGACGGCCATGAGGCGGTTTCCTTGCGAGGACGCAGCGCACTGCGCCGCGCGGCAGGTCCGCCGCGCTCGTTGGGGGATCTCACCCCAGTAGAACGGCGCTGGCCTTCAGGACGAACTAGCCGCGACGCGACTCCCTGGTGGCAAGGGCCTTGCGGGAAGCCAGCCGGAGCGCCTCGGGCACGTTCCGATCGACGGTCAGCGCCTTCAGCTCGCGCTCCTGGAGGCGTGCGACGAGCCCGAGTGAGATCGCCGGCGGCGTGCGCGGATTGCGCACGAGGGCGGACACGATCGTGTAGTGACGAAGCCAGGCGCGGTTGGTGCCGATGACCCGGAGCACGTCGGCTGCCACGTTGGTCATCCGCGCGAACTGCTCGATCTCGGTATCACTGAGCTTCGGGCTCGACAGCACCGCCGTCGACACGACGCGGTTGGGGTCGCGGACGAGGATGGCCCGCTGCTCACGCGTGCCCAGCATGGCCATCTTGATCTTGGCAGGCACGGGCAGCGACGACACACGCCTCACGTCATCGTCGTCATCATTGCTCTCCTCCGCCTCCTCCGCCCCTCCTTTCCTCCGCTCCTCCTCCTCCCTTCCTTCTCCTCCTCCGTTCCTCCCCTCCTCCTCCTCCGTTCCTTCGCTCCTCCGTTCCTCCAGTCCTCGACTGCTTTCCGCTCCCGTTTCGATTCCCGCGATCCCTGCATGCCGTGTCATCCACACGACGAGCGGCTCCGGCGTCTCCGCGTGAACCAGCACCTCGGCGACCACGCTGGCGGGCAGCGCGCGCCAGGAGGCCCAGGCGCGGTCGACGACGCGGGGCTCCTCGTCCGCCGTATGCATCGCGATGAGGGCGATCTGTTCGAGCGGCTCGGTGGACACCTGGTTCGCCGCGGCGAGCAGGCGCATGTCCACCGGCATCGGCTCCTGCGCGAAGAGGTCGACGAGCGGAGTACGGAGACCTGTCTCGACGGCCACGGCGTGAGTTCAGGGGGTGGCCTGGTAGTCGGCGAGGTTGGCGGCCGTGATGGTCGCCCGGCCGACGTCACCCGCGCCGCCGAGTGACCGGCCCGGCACGCCGTTGAGGCGATACGCGAAGGCGCCGGCGTCGCCGGCGAGCACCTCGAGCACGTCGGACGCCGTGATGTCCACCCGGTCGCCGGCCGTCAGCTCGCGCGAGATGCGCACTTCGCCGTCGGCACGCACGCGCACCCAGCAGCGTCCCGTGGGCAGGAGCGTCAGACGCAGCGGCTCACTGCCCGCGGCGACCGGACTGGAGGCGACCTCGGGGGTCGCGCCAACGGCGGCAGCCTCGGACGGCGACAGCGCGGCCGCGGACGGCGGGTCGTCGGCCGCGGGGGCCTCGCTGGACGGGTCGTCCGGTACGCCGGCAGGAGCCTGAGGAGCGCTCGGCGGCGGCGCCACGGGGGACGGCGCGGACGCCGATGCAGGAGGCGTGGTCCCCTGCGACGCGCCTGGCGACGGCGGGCGCGTCAGCCACCAGTAACCTGCCGCCAGGACCAGCACGACGAGCACGAAGAAGCCGACGACCATCGGCAGCGGCGAGCGCGGCGGTTCCATCTCCTCCGCCTCCTCGGCCGTGCGCACTTCGGGGTGCGCCGCCACGTACTCCCGCACGATCTCGTCCGGATCGAGCCCGACGTACGCGGCGTACGAGCGGACGAAGCCACGCGTGAAGATGCCGCCCGGCAGCTTGTCGACCTGCCCCTTTTCGAGCGCCTCGAGCGACCGCACGGAGATGTTGGTCTTCTCGGCAATCTCGTGGAGCGTGATCGACTGGGCCTCACGGGCCTGCCGCAGCTTCTCGCCTATGGTCATCGCCCCGCCTCCGGTCCGTTCAGCCATGCACGCATGCCCGCCACGACGTCCTCGAGCGCCCCGCCGCCGCGCTGCCAGGCCTCGGCGAACACCCCGATGGCGGCAACGCCGGCCGCCCCTCGCGCCGCCACGTCCGCGCAGCGCCGGACGGTGATGCCGCCGACGGCCAGCACGGGACGCGGCGTGGCGCGGCACTGCGCCTCGAGGGCGTCCAGGCCCGCGACGGGATGTCCGTCGGGCTTCGACCCGCTCGGGAACACGGTGCCGAAAATCACGTAATCGACGCCTTCCACGTCGAGCGGGCCGGCGTCGGCCGGCGCATGCATCGAGCGGCCGATGAGCGCGCGAGGCCCGAGCACGGGACGCACGCGCCGCGCCGGCATGCTCACCGCGCGCAGGTGGACGCCCGCCGCACGCCCGGCGACGGCGACGTCGGCCCTGTCGTTGACCACCAGGCGCGTCGCCGTGCCTCCGATGGCGTCGGCCATCGACCGCGCGCTCAGCGCGAGCAGCCCGGATGTCATCCCGGGATCGCGCAACTGCACCACGTCCACCCCGGCCATTGCAAGCGCGCGCGCGTACGCCACGAGCGCCGACACCTGGGTTTCAGGGGCGGCATCCGGCGCGGCGCCCGCCGTCCGGGCCGCGGCGATGGCCATGATTCGCACGGGGGCGCCCTCAGACACCGTGTCTCCGCAGGGTCGAGGGGTCGTTGGACGATCCGGGGATCTCGTCAGGTGCCCGGGTGATGAGGGCGAGCATTTCGCCCACAGCGGCCGTCACGCTCACCAGGCCGATGCCCGACACGGCGCCCTTCATGAACGCGTTTTCCATGACAAGAGCCAGCCACGGCCACAACGCCGTGAAGTAGTTCCTGTCCCAGAAGCGCGACCACGGCGTGATGACGAGCAGCAGCCCCGCCTCGAGGAGGTAGAGGGCCAGCAGCAGGCGGCTGAATACGGAAACGTTAACCTCCGGCATCGACGCGCAGCAGGCGGTCTGCACGGGCTCGCGCGTCGCGGTAGTCCTCGACCTCCGAGAGCAGGTCGAGCAATACCGCCAGGGCGCGATCGGCCGCACCGACCGTCTCGAGCGTCTCCGCCAGATCGTACAGCACTGGACGCCGGGCCGTCGCGTCCGGCGCCGGGGCCTCCGCGGCCACGTCGTACCAGCGGACCGCTTCGGCCAGCTGGCCACGCGAACGGTGGAGGTCGCCGAGGGCTGCCGCCGCCTCGAAGCGCGTGCGGACGTCCTTCGACGCGCGCTCGAACGCACGTGCGGCTTCGGCCACGAGTCCCGCCGCCGCGAACACCCGTCCGGCGGCCACCTGCTGCGTGGCCTGCGTCCGGTCGGTCTCGCCGTCCTCTGCGGCGGGTGTCGCCTCCGCTGTGGGATGCGCTGCGGCGTCGGCCGGGGCGTCCGCGCTTCCAGGTGTCGGCGTCGCCAGCGGCGCGGTCGCGGCCACGAGTTCGTCGAGCAGGGCGGTCAGGTCGACCTCGTCGGGCGACGAGGCCACGGCCGCCGCCGGCTCCGGCGAGGGAATCTCGACGCTGTCGTCCGACGCTGGTTCGACAGGCGCGTCAGGGCGCGCGTCCGGCGTTGCGCCGGGGGCGTCCGTGTGCGAGAGGGCTGCGTCCGCGAGTTGCACGTCTGGCGTTGGCTGCGGCTCGAACGCGGGAGGCGGCTCGTCCGCGGGCTGCAGCTCGGCCACGGGCTGCAGTTCGGGCACGAGCTGTGGCTCCGGTGCAGGAGGCACTTCAGGTTCGGAAGCCCTCACCAACGAGTCCACCTCGACCGGGGGTGCTGGCGGAGCGCTCGCAGCGGCGGTGGCAGGCGGGGTTGGTGGCGCCGGGTCATACGCAGGCGTCACGTCCCTGCCGAGGAGGGCGCCCCAGTCGAAGGACGCAGCCGGCGAGGCAGGCGCGTCGGCCGTCGTCGGCGGCGTCGTGGCCGGCGGCTTCTGGGGGGCTGTCGCATCCAGCAACCAGGCGTCGAGCGATCCCGCGGCGGGTGCGTCGCCGAACGCGTCATCCAGCGCCGTCGTGCTGCTCGTCGCATCGGCGACGGCGGTGTCCGTCCACGGGAAGCCGGCGTCGGGCTCGACGTCCGGCAGGTGGCTGTCGGCGGAAAGCGGCGCGCCGTCAGCGGCAGGCGGTTCGCCGTCAGCGGCGAGCGCTTCCGCGTCAGCCGCAGGCGGTTCGCTGTGAGCGGCGGGCGCTTCCGCGTCAGC